>NZ_JBGQOP010000005.1:0-162007 GCF_052119705.1 Oceanisphaera sp. W20_SRM_FM3
ACTAAATTTACGCTTGGTTCGGTATTGCATACACTTCCTCACTCTGAAGAAGTGTCTACTTATTCGGGGCCATTCCAAGCAAAACACCGCGTTTGCAGGTTTGAGTATGGTTAACACTTAGCACCTTACGGTAATAATTTGCCGCTCAAAGCGCAAAGTGGTAGTGCTGGTTGGCTGCTATTTAGCTTGATGCTGAACGCTCGGCGCTATTATTGCCCCTCACATAATAATTATTAACAAGCGAGTAAAAAGAGATTTTCCACATTGCAAGATCTTAATGCTAGATCGAGTATTTTATTATAAGTGCATGATAAGTAAGATCTAATATTTTATTTTAGATCTTGCTCAGATCCGCTTTACACAGAGTTATCCACAGGCTAGGAAAGGCCTGCCGTGGTGTCAACGGCCTAGCTGTGGCATGCTATAGACAACGCATCAACGAGAACACACCATGGCTGCCCTTCCCAATAAACCCCTGATCCTAGTCGATGGATCTTCTTATCTTTATCGTGCCTATTTTGCCTCTTTAAAGGCGGATCTGCGCACCAGTGACGGCCGCCCCAGTGGCGCTATTCGTGTGGTCACTAATATGCTGCGTAGCCTGCACAAGCAGTTTCCCGACTCGCAAGTGACAGTGGTGTTTGATGCCAAGGGCAAGACCTTTCGTGATGATCTGTACTCGGAATATAAGGCCCAGCGGCCTTCAATGCCCGATGACTTACGCAGCCAAATAGAACCGATCCACAACATCATCAAAGCCATGGGCTTACCCCTGCTGATTGAGTCTGGCGTCGAAGCGGATGATGTAATAGGCACGCTCGCGCGCCAAGCGACAGAGCAGCAGTTGGACGTGGTGATCAGCACCGGCGATAAAGACATGGCGCAATTGGTGACCGATCATGTGTTGCTGATGGACACCATGAAAAATGAGTTTATGGACCGCGACGGCGTGATCGAAAAGTTTGGCGTGCCGCCCGAGCTGATTATCGACTTGTTGGCTTTAATCGGTGACAAGGTGGATAACATTCCGGGCATGCCGGGCGTAGGTGAAAAAACCGCGCTGGCCTTACTGCAAGGCTTGGGCTCGATTGAGCAGATTGGTACTCAGCTCGATAAAGTAGCGGCTCTTGGTTTTCGTGGATCTAAGAACTTTGCCGCTAAGTTCGTCGAACACAAGGAAATATTGGACTTATCTTACACCTTGGCGACCATTAAAACCGATGTGGAGCTGCACTGTGGCCCCGCCGATTTGCAGCAAACCCCGCCAGATACCGAAGCGTTGACAGCGCTTTATCAAGAATTTGAGTTTCGTAACCTGTTAGCCGAGCTGGATCCAGAGCTTGCCGATGTGCCAGCCAAGCCTGCTACACCGGCCATGGACGTGAACTATCAGACCATATTGACCGAAGTCGAGTTGCAAGATTGGGTAACACGCTTAGGCAAAGCGCCTTATTTCGCCTTCGATACCGAAACCACCAGCCTCAACTATCGCGATGCCCGAGTGGTCGGCGTGTCATTTGCCATAGAGGCGGGTGAAGCGGCTTATGTGCCCTTTGGTCACGACTACTTAGATGCGCCCGAGCAATTGAGTGAAGCCGTAGTGTTGGCGGCGTTAAAGCCGTTGCTAGAAGCAGAGCTACCAATAAAGCTCGGCCAAAATTTAAAGTACGATGCCAATGTGTTGAAAAACCACGGTATTCAGATGCGCGGCATGGGGCTGGATACCATGTTGGAATCGTATGTACTGAACTCGGTACAAACGCGCCACGACATGGACAGCATGGCCAACTTCTTCTTAAATCACGCCACTACGCCCTTTGAAGCCATTGCGGGTAAGGGCGCTAAGCAGCTGACCTTTAATCAAATTCCCCTAGAAGAAGCGGCTTTTTATGCGGCGGAAGACGCAGACATTACGCTGCGTTTACATCATCATTTAGCCGAGCAGCTGGCCGCCGAGCCGGTGCTGCAAAGTGTATTCACCGATATTGAAATGCCATTAGTGCCGATTTTGGCCGAAATGGAATACACGGGCGTGAAGATAGACAGCAAGCTGCTGGCCATTCAAAGCGATGAAATTGCCAAACGCCTTAAAGAGTTAGAGTTACAAGCTCATGAGTTAGCTGGCGAGCCCTTTAACTTAAGCTCGCCGAAGCAGTTGGGTGAAATCTTATTTACCAAGCTGGCTCTGCCCATTCTGAAGAAGACGCCTAAAGGTGCGCCTTCAACGGCCGAAGAAGTGTTGCAAGAGCTGGCGCTGGATTATCCACTGCCTAAATTACTGATGGAATATCGTGGTTTAAGTAAGCTCAAATCTACTTATACCGACAAGTTGCCGCTGATGGTGAATCAACACAGTGGCCGCATTCACACCTCTTATCATCAAGCCAATGCGGCCACGGGTCGCTTGTCATCCTCGGATCCTAACTTACAAAATATCCCGATCCGCACTCCAGAAGGGCGGCGCATTCGCCAAGCTTTTATCGCCGAGCCCGGTTATAAATTGGTGGCGGCGGATTACTCGCAAATTGAACTGCGCATCATGGCGCATCTTTCCAAAGATAAAGGCCTGCTCGACGCCTTCTCTAAAGGGTTAGATGTGCACAAAGCCACCGCCGCCGAGGTGTTTGGCGTGGCGTTGGACAGTGTGACCACAGAGCAGCGTCGTCGTGCCAAGGCCATTAACTTTGGCTTGATCTACGGCATGAGCGCCTTTGGTCTATCGCGCCAGTTAGGCATAGCGCGCCACGAGTCACAGACTTATATGGACATCTATTTTGAGCGCTATCCTGGTGTATTGAAATACATGGAAGACACCCGCGCGCAGGCCGCCGAAAAAGGCTACGTGGAGACCTTATTTGGTCGTCGTTTGTATCTTCCTGAGATTAACGCCAAAAATGGCGCGCGCCGCAAAGGTGCCGAACGTGCAGCCATCAACGCGCCTATGCAGGGAACCGCCGCAGATATCATCAAGAAGGCCATGATTAAGGTCGCCGCTTGGTTAAAGGATCAAGTAGACGGTGAAGTGCGCATGCTGATGCAAGTGCACGATGAATTGGTGTTTGAAATTCGCGAAGACAAGGTCGAAGAATTTAAGCTGAAAATCTGCGATTTAATGCAGCATGCCGCCAAGATCGATGTGCCATTACTGGTGGAAGCCGGTGAGGGCGATAACTGGAATCAAGCGCATTAGACATCGCTTTAAGTCGTAAACTGTAAACTGTAAGTTAAAGAAAAACCGGATTGAGAGATGCGGTTTTTTTATGGGTGATTTATAACTGATCGCTGACGGCTTACAGCTGACAGCTTTCCTTTCAAGAGTTAGCTCGCTATTATCGGATTTGTTAGTCGGGGAGCCTTAAGCAGGCTGAGACGGTAGATACCGGACCCGCTGTACCTGATCCAGTTAATACTGGCGTAGGAAACTAACAGGTAAATACCTATTTACCTGCAGGTCCTTCGCCCGAAGGAGCTTAATAAATGTCCACTCAGTTATCTGCTAATGCAGAACAGAATCAGCAACCTCAGCACCAAAAGCCCATCGTCCTCACCATAGCCGGCTCCGACAGCTGCGGTGGTGCTGGTATTCAAGCGGACATTAAAGCCATTTCTGCCACCGGCGGTTATGCTTGCTCCGTGATCACGGCACTGACTGCGCAAAATACCCAAGGCGTGACCGCCGTACATCCTACGCCGCAGACCATGATCCAAGCGCAATTAGATGCGGTATTTAGTGATCTCGCCATTACTTCGGTTAAAGTCGGCATGTTGGGCGACAGTGAAACCATTCGCACTGTGGTGGCGGCGCTGCGTCGTTATCAGCCTGCCCATTTAGTGGTAGATCCGGTCATGGTCACCGCCAATGGCGACATGTTGCTGGCGGAAGATGCGGTAAATTGTTTACGTGAAGAGTTGCTGCCGTTGGCGGATGTGATCACGCCAAACTTACCGGAAGCCGCAGCTTTATTAGGTGTGGCCATTCCTCGGCACTTGTCGGACGTAGAAGCCTTATTTGCTGGGTTACAGCAGTTAGATTGCAAGGCGGTACTGATCAAAGGCGGCTTCTTGCAACAAGAAGCGCGTAGCCCAGACTGGCTGTTGGTTGATGATCAAATACGCTACTTCGATACGCCGCGTATTATGACGTCAAATACCCATGGCACTGGCTGTACCTTGTCGGCGGCCTTGGCCAGTTATTTAGGTCAAGGCTTTAGCCTAGAAGAAGCGGTAGCGCGGGCTAAGCACTATATTGATCAGGCAATTTTGGCCGGCAGCCGAGTGCGAATCGGCCACGGCCGCGGCCCAGTAGAGCACTTCTTTAAGGCGCTAAGTAATTAAAGATATATCTGCAACGAAATCCGCACTCTTTGTTTACGATAAGCACGAAATTATAGTGATTAGGTCTGAAAGACATTATTGATAGTAAGAGCCAAATCCGAGCGCATGTGGGACAGCAATCTTACCCATTTTAAATCTTAATCATTTTCGATCTCATGTTCGTTTTTTGCGGGCTTAGTGGATTTCGTTGCAAAAATAGCTTTGGCTCTTTCTCGGTCGTAGGCTTCCGGCTTCAAGCTGACCGCTTACTGCTGCCTTCAGGGCTTTGATCCAGTTCGCGTTTTTTACATCTGGCGTGCTAAAAACGGTACCTTGCTTGCGTTTTACAAGGTCGACTTGTAGTATCTTCGAAAATAATAATATAAAAATAATCGATTAACTGTTTGATAAGCTAGATTAACTTTTCGAGAAGTTAATCGATAAATAAGCGAAATCATTCCTAACTATAGCCCCCGCACAGTGCCATTTCTCCCTCTATTTTTCGTTTATTCTATTGCCTGAACGGGCAAGGAAAGGAGACGTTTTTCCTATGCTTGTTGCCATTTTATTGGGCTTTGTTTTAGCCTTTTTGGTGCCACAACTATCCCGCGTTATGGGCGCGAAGATTGGTTGGTGCTTGTCGGTACTACCGGCGGCATTGTTTGGCTATTTTTTAACGTTTTGGTCAGCCGTGACGGGCGGCGAAGCCCTCTATTATCAATACGCTTGGATCCCGAGCCTAGATATTAACCTCAGTTTTATGGTTGACGGCCTGAGCTTAATGTTTGCCTTGTTGATCACGGGTATTGGTACTTTTATCTTTATTTATGCGGGCCGTTATCTGCATGGTCATAAAGATATACACAAACTATTGATGTATCTGTTGGCCTTTATGGCGGCCATGCTGGGCTTAGTATTATCCAGCAACTTGATTGCCATGTTTGTGTTTTGGGAGCTAACCAGCTTTACCTCTTATTTGCTGATCGGTTTTAATCACGAACAAGAAAAAGCGCGCAAGGCCGCCTTGCAGGGCTTTTTTATTACCGTGGCTGGCGGGCTGGCGCTAATGACGGGCTTAATTTTGCTCGGCACCATGGGTGGCAGTTTCGAGATGACAGAGCTGCTAGCTCAAGGCACTTCATTACAAGACAATCCATTATTTCTCGCCATGATGGGCCTGATTTTGCTGGGCGCCTTTACTAAATCCGCTCAAGCGCCATTTCATTTTTGGCTGCCTAACGCCATGGCGGCACCCACGCCTGTGAGTGCCTACTTGCACTCGGCGACTATGGTAAAAGCCGGTATTTATTTGATGGCGCGTTTGCAGCCTATGATGGCGGGCAATGAGGTGTGGATCATGACGCTGTCGTTATTTGGCGGCGTAACCATGACCTTGGGCGCCATTATGGCGGTGTGCAGCACAGATCTAAAACGTATTCTGGCTTATTCGACCGTGATGGCATTGGGCACGCTGACCATGCTGATTGGTGTGGGCACGCCTCATGCGTTAGAGGCGGCTATGGTGTTTTTGCTGGCTCATGCCTTATATAAAGGCGCGCTCTTTATGGCCGCTGGCACCTTGGATTACTCCACCGGCACCAAAGATGTACGGGATTTGTCGGGCTTGCGCATCTATATGCCGCACACTGCCATGTATACCAGTCTCGCGGCACTATCATTGGCGGGCATTCCGCCTTTGTTTGGCTTTATCGCCAAGGAGCTAATGTTTAGTGGTGCCTTAGGCAGTACTAAACTGGCTGGCTTATTAACCGTGCTGTGCGTTATTACCGCCATTTGCATAGTGGCGGCCAGTGCCCTAGTCGCCATTAAGCCCTTTTATGGGCCCTATAAAACCACACCCAGAATACCGGAAGAAGCGCACTGGGCGATGCGCTTAGGCTTTACCGTATTGGCGCTGCTCAGCTTGATCTTAGGCCTGGTGCCGAGTCTGGTCTCTCCACTATTACAAGCCGCGACGAATGCGATTCAAGGTTCTACAACACCAAGCGAATTAGATCTTGCCCTGTGGCACGGCTTTAATCTGCCGCTGTTACTGAGTGCGATAGCACTATTGTGTGGCGGCCTCTTATATAGCTACTGGAATCAGGTTCGCGAGCCGTTAACCAAGGCCATCGACTTCTTGGCTTATGGCCCCGAGCGTTGCTATGAGCGCATGATGCAAGGCTTGGTCTGGATTGCCGATAAGCAAACTCGTGTGCTGCAAAATGGCTACATGACTAATTATATTCTGACTATCTTGCTGACCACGATAGCGCTGCTTACCTATGTATTTTGGTCACGAGACGCCTTCGTCTATTCGCTCTCGTTTGCGGATGTGCACTTTTATGAGGTGGTGATAGCACTGTTAATGATGGTGTCGGCGATTTATGCCTGTGTCACCTGTTTGCGCTTAGGCTCGGTGGCGGCATTAGGCGTGTTGGGTTTCGTGATGGCCATGGTGTATGTGTTCTTTAGCGCGCCCGACTTAGCCATTACTCAGATCTTGGTGGAAACCCTAACCGTGATCATGCTGGTATTGGTCTTGTTCCGCCTGCCGCGCTTTCAAGAACTTTCTAGCCGCTGGGTGCGGGTGCGCGATGCAGCCGTGGCCGGTGCCTTTGGGGTGCTGGTGACTATGATGCTGCTGACGGTTAATCAAACAGCCATGCCTGGTGAGCGCATTTCAGATTATCTGGTTGCCAACAGCTATGTGCTGGCTCATGGCCGTAACATAGTGAACGTGATCTTGGTGGACTTTAGGGCGCTCGATACCTTAGGGGAAATTTTTGTGCTGGCGTTGGCGGCCATAGGCGTCAATGCCATGATCCGCTTTCGTGCGGAGGATCAGTCATGAGAACCGATACCTCGATAATCTTACAAACCGCCACCCGCATGCTGGTGCCGCTGTTATTGCTGTTCTCCATTTTCTTGCTGCTGCGCGGCCATAACGAGCCCGGTGGTGGTTTTATTGCCGGTCTGGTGGCGTCCTGTGCTTTTGGTCTGCATTTATTTGCCTTCGATGCGCGCAGTACTCGCGTGCTATTAAAGGTGGAAAGCCAGCATCTGATGGGCGTGGGCCTGTGTCTGGCACTGTTGAGCGGCATGGTGGGCGTACTTTTCAACGGTCAGCCGTTTCTCACCAGCCAATGGGTTCAGGTTTATCTGCCGGGCGTGGGTGAGCTCAGTTTAAGTACCCCCTTGTTGTTCGATATCGGCGTCTACTTGGTGGTAATCGGCGTGGTATCGACCATTTTACTGTCGCTCGATAAGTCGGAGGATTAATGGAAAACCTATTCGCATTTGTGATTGGCGGTCTGTATGCCACCGCCTTATTTATGATGCTCAGACGCAGCATAGTGAAATTGGTGATCGGGCTGATGATTTTATCTAACGCCGCTAATCTTTTGATCTTAACCGCCGGTGGCTTGGTGCGTGGCGCGCCCCCTTTGATCCCCGAGCATTTAGAGCGGGTGGCTGCGGCTATAGCTGACCCCTTGCCGCAGGCGCTGATCTTAACCGCTATCGTCATTAGCTTTGGGGTGCTGGCCTTCGCCGTGGTATTAATTCACCGCGCCTATGAGGTGATAGGCGCCGATGATTTGAATGAAATGAAGAGTACCGACTTGTGAATCTAGCCCTAGTGTTACCTATTTTTATTCCCATGCTGGCGGGTGCCTTAACGCTGGCCTGCTGGCAATGGCGCAACGTACAACGTTGGCTATCGGTGTTGTCTGGCGTGGGCCTGTTGCTGGCGGGTATTTCTCTGTTTAGCCAAGTGCGCGAGCAAGGCATCTTAGTCGCTTATATAGGCAACTGGGCCGCTCCTTATGGCATTACCTTAGTGGCGGATTTACTGAGCGCCATCATGGTATTGGTGACCGGTATTGTGGGTTTAAGCGTGGCCATCTATTCGCTGGCCACCATGAGCCGCAGGCATGAAGCCTTTGGTTATTATCCGCTGTTACATTTGATGCTGGCCGGCGTGGCCGGTGCCTTTTTAACCGGCGATATTTTTAATCTTTATGTGTGGTTTGAGATCATGTTGGTGGCCTCGTTTGGCCTAATGATCTTGGGTGGCGAACGGGCGCAAATGGAGGGGGCGGTCAAATACGTCACCTTAAATTTACTGTCTTCGGCCTTGTTCTTAACGGCGGTAGGTTTGCTCTACGGTTACGCGGGCACGCTGAATATGGCGGACTTGGCGGTTAAACTTGGCAGCGGCGAACAGCCGGGCTTAGTGACGGTCATCGCCATGCTGTTTATGGTGGCGTTTGGCATTAAGGCGGCGGCGTTTCCGCTGTTCTTCTGGCTGCCGGCGTCGTATCACACGCCACCGGTGGCGATTTCGGCGGTGTTTGCCGGCTTGCTGACTAAGGTGGGCGTTTACGCCCTGTATCGCGTGTTTAGCCTGATCTTCGTGCAAGATGTCGACTTAACCCACCACAACATTTTAATGGCCATGGGCATCTTTACCATGCTCACCGGCGTGCTGGGCGCGGCGGCGCAGTTTGAAGTGCGGCGTATTCTTTCGTTTCATATCGTCAGCCAAATTGGCTATATGCTGGTGGGTTTGGCGCTGTTTACGCCGCTGGCCATCGCCGGTGGCGTCTTCTATATTTTTCACCACATTATCGTGAAGACCAATCTGTTTCTGATAAGCGGCATCATGTATCGCTATCACGGCAGCTACGACTTAGCCAAGTTGGGTGGACTGTATCGCACCACGCCTTGGCTGGCCTTGTTATTCTTAATTCCTGCCATGTCGCTGGCGGGCATACCGCCGCTGTCGGGCTTTTTTGCTAAATATACGGTGATCAAAGCCGGCGTCTTAGAAGGCGCTTGGTGGATGGTGGGTATCGCCTTGTTAGTGGGCCTGCTGACCTTATATTCCATGGTGAAAATTTGGGCCGAGGCCTTTTGGAAGCCGCTACCCGATGAGGCGAAACCGCTGCGCGGCGGCGAAGACCCGCATCGTTATTTGTTGTATCTGCCGGTGGCAGTGTTGGCCGGCATGACGCTGACTATCGGCCTAAGCGCCGAGTGGTTTGTGCAATTAGCGCTCGATACCGCCGAGCAGTTATTAACGCCGAGCGGGTATATTGATGCGGTGTTAGGACCGCTTGAAACTAGGAGTCGCCCATGAAGGCCTTTGGCTGGAATATGATGTTGGCCCTGTGTTGGGTCATTTTATCGGGCAGTTACAGCATCACGAACTTGGTGGCCGGTATGGTGCTCAGTTATTTTGTGTTGGCCTATGTGGCGCGAGATAAGCCGGAATTTGCCAACTACTTTGGTAAGTTGCTGAATCTCATCGGCTTTGTCTTGTTTTTTATTTGGGATCTCACTAAAGCCAACGCTCGGGTTGCCTATGACGTACTTACGCCTACCCACTTGATGCGCCCCGCCGTGATTGCCATACCGCTGGATTTAAAAGACGATGCCGCTATTAGCTTATTTGCCAACTTGATTACGGTGACACCCGGCTCGTTGGCGCTGGACGTATCCAGCGATCGCAAGGTGTTGTATGTACATCTGATGTATCTGGATGACGAGGGTGCGCAGCTGGCGGAGCTAAAATCGTTAGAAGCCAGAGTGATGAATTTGTTGAGGTAAACCATGCTTGAGATTTCGATTACCATCTCTTTTATTTTTTTAAGTCTCGGTCTAGTGCTGGCCACCATACGCCTGTTACTTGGCCCCACACTGCCCGATCGGGTGGTGGCGTTGGAAGTGATCGCCTCCATGACTGTGGGTTTTATTGTGCTTTATAGCGTCAGCTATGGCGTGCCGGCGCTGATCGATGTGGCCTTGGTGCTGGCGCTGACCTCATTTTTAACGGCGGTGGCCTTTGCCCGTTATTTGGAGCGAGGAGCGCAACTGAATGATGACTGAACTCATAACCAGTTTCTTATTGTTGCTGGGCGCGTTTTTAATGCTGCTCTCAGGGATTGGCATTATACGCATGCCAGATTTATTAACCCGCATGCACGCCACCAGTAAGGCCGGTGCCTTAGGCATCGGCATTATGGCTTGTGGTTATATGGTGTTTTACAGTGCAGAAACCAGCTTAGTGGTACGCGCGCTTGCCATGATAGTGTTCGTAATAGTCACAGCACCCATAGCCGCGCATGTGTTGGCCCGCGCCGGTTATTTTGTGGGTATTGAGCTGTGGGATCGCACCGTTAAAGATGTGATCAAAGAACGCTACGACTTAAAAACACGCCGCTTAGGCAGCGCGCCTAAACTTAGGGATGATGAGGAAACTTATTAACAAGCTGGAAGCTTTAAGCGGTAAGCCGTAAGTGAACAGCTAAAAATAAGACATAGCGCCGAGCGCTAAGCAAAAAGCCGAACTCTATGAGTTCGGCTTTTTGCTTTCACTGACGGTCTTTCTGCGCTTGGTGCTCGGTGCTGTATTTTCCTCACGCCTCACTACTTACTGCTCTGCCAAATCGCTTTTACTTGCTCGGGCAACTTAATGGGATCGAAGGGTTTGGCGATGACATCTAGCGCCCCCAAGGCTTTGTAGGCGGCAATTTCTTGGGGCTGAATTTTTGCCGTCATAAAGGCGATGGGAATCTGAGCCAGCTCCGGATGTTGGCGAAGCGCGATTAAGGTGCTGGGGCCGTCCATACTGGGCATCATCACATCCAGCAAGATCAACTGGGGCGTAAAGGCGGGCGCTTGTAATAGCGCTTGCTCGCCACTGGTGCACAGTAACACCTCAAAGCCGCCGACCATTTCCAGTGCCAATTGGGCTATCTCGCGTATATCAGCATCATCTTCTACGTACAAAATTCGGCTTAGGGCTGGGTGGGGCATATTCGTTCCTAGTGGTCAGAAGATAAGGAAGGGGTCGTCAGTATGGGTTGATCTGGGGGGGCGGTGTCATTCGCTTTGGGCCACCATTTTTCTACTTCTAAGCCTGCTTGGCGCAGCATACGCAGCGCTTCTGGGGTATCTAAACGAGACGCCACTCTTAAGGCGGCCAAATGCATGATTAGTAAAGGTCGTTGCGTGGCATGGGTAGGCGCTTGGTGAATGGCGCCGATTAGCTCGCGCGTGGGCAATGGCAAGCCCCACTGTATTTTAAGTCGATTGCCATAATTCGGGCTCCATTCGGCAATTGCTAATGGCAGCTGTTCATCGGCTAACTTGCCGCCTTGGTTAATAAAATCTTGCAGGGCGCGCAGTACCGCTAGTTCCCCCACGCGACTTAAGAGGCCGGCGGTATAACAGCTGGCGCTGCTTAAGCCCACACTCATTGTCATGGCGCGCGCCAGACTGGCCACTTGTTCAGCCGTGGTGTGATAAAACTGTGCTTGCTCTAGCAGACGCGGGTCTTGCAGAGAGCCGCGAATATCCAGCGCCAGTGCCATGGCCGCCGCCAAAGCCATATCGATCCCTAGGGTGCTAATCGCCTCATCGACGCGACTAATGGGTTGGCCACTGCGTTTTAATGAGGCGCCATTGGCCAGATGCAGTAGGCGAGCCGTCAGCGGTATCTCATTTTGCCAAGCTCGCGCCAAGTCTTGTGCTGACAATTCAGCACTTTTCTCCAGCAAGGGCCATACGGCTTCCAGCGCTAGCTCGCTGGGTAAAGTCAGCTTGCCGGTTAACGTCTGGCTTAACCAAGAGCTTAAACAAACAGTGAGATCAGCTTGGCTCTGTTGTTGAATAAGGCGAGCTAACAGCGGCTCTAACCGTTGCTGCAACATCGACAGGTTTAACGGTTTGGCAATAAACTCGCTTACCCCACAGCGCGCCGCCGCGATCACCGCTTCTCGGTCGGAATGGGCACTGATCATGACAATTGGTAATTCAGGCGCTTGGCTGCGCACTAACTTTACCAAGTCTAGGCCTGAGCCATCCGTGAGCTGACGGTCGCAAATCAACAACTGCATGCTAGGTTGCCAGCTGGCTTTGGCCGCCGCCAAGGTGCTGCAGTGTTGCACTTGAGCATGGGGCACTAAATTGCCTAGTACCAATTCAATAAGCTCGGCCACTAGAGGGTCATCTTCTAACAGTAAAATATCCATGGTTAATCAGACGTATCCTGAGCTAAATTCGCGTCTCGGCCCAAGCGCGAGTGCTGATAACAAGTGACGCCATCGCGGCCGACACTTTTTTGCTGATACAGGGCCATATCTGCCGCGTTTAGAGCTTGTTCCTCATTGCTAAAATCATTGAGCTCGGCCAAGCCTACACTTACGGTCACGTTAAAGGTAGCGTCGCTGCCGATAAAGCTCAGCTGGGAAAAATGATAACAAATATCCTTAAACATCAGTTCGGCTTGGGCCAGTTTACAGTCGGGTAAGATCACCACAAATTCTTCGCCACCATAGCGGCCTAAATGGTCTGTGGTGCGTAGCCGTTGTTGTAATACTTGCGCCAAGGCCTTGATCACCAAGTCACCCACGCCATGGCCATGGTTATCGTTCACTTGCTTAAAATGATCTAAGTCTAAGATGGCGAGACTGGTGGGGTGGCCAATGCGCTGTACGCGTGCGTATTCATGAGTGAGCGCTTGCTTGATATGGGAGTGATTGAGTAGGCCAGTTAAGCCATCGCAAGATACTAACTTGGAGAGCTGGCGCGCGCGATAACAAAGGGTGCGTACCGTACGGATCAGCTGCTCATCGGAAATCGGCTTGGTGATAAATTCATCGGCGCCTTGGGCGAGGGCATTAATCTGTAAATCGCGGTCTTGCTCAGAAGATAAATAAATAATCGGTAAGCTTAGCCATTCGGGCTCTAGGCGGATCATGCGCGCCAAGGTTACGCCGGAATAAGGCGGCATATGCACATCTAACAGCACTATATCTGGGCGAAACTCTGCCAGCACAGTCAACAAACCTTCAGGCTCATGCATGACTCTGACATTCTTACCCGCGTGGCTGAGTACCAATCGATAGTGCTCGGTGAGCTCTTGATCGTCATCGAGCAGTAATACCTTACTGGCATGAGGTTTTTGTTGTTCGACTTTCAGTTGTTCTATGCGTTTGGCCAATTTAGGCACCTTGACCGGCTGCATAAATAGGCCATCGGCACCTTGTTCGGCCAAGGCATAACGAGCCTGAAAACTGTCGTCTTGGCCTATGCATAAAATGGGTGCCGGCGTGTGGTGTTGCTGCTGGGCTTGGTGCTTATTCCAGCTCACCACTTGGCTTAATAGCGCGGCAGGCGTGATGATAATGCTCGCTGGTAGCCAACACTGTTCACACTGGGTGGGTAGCTGCTCACAACGGCGTACCAGAAAACCATAGGTGACCAAGGCATCGGCGAGATCATTTAAAGCCGAGTCCAGCACTAATAATTGTGTTTTGTCACCTGTGGTGCCGGTTAAGTCCAAGCTTAGGTTTGCCGTGTTGGGAGCAGCTGCCGTGATTAACCATTGCGGTAGTTGGCCTAACCGTGCCAGCAGCTGCGGCGCAAGTGGGCTTGCATTAGCGGTATCATAGGAGGTTAATTCCTCTTTAATCAGTTGTGCTAAGGCTCCCGCTTCTTGGCCTAAAGCCTGAAAACCAAAGGTTCCGCTTGAGCCAGCTAAACGATGCAGTAACTGATCGAGAAACTGCAGCTCATCAAGAGGACACGGCTCTTGTTGCCATTTGGCTAATTTGGACACTAATTCCGCCAGTTGGGTCGCGGTGCGCCCAGCAAAGCGTTTTTTTAGTACTAGCAGATGGGTATCGAGAGCTGTGACTTCAGATGTCATGCCTATCCTCCAATAAAGTCGCGGCTAAGAGAAAGTTGCCAACCTGCAGTCACGCTCGTGGTGAACGAGACCCATATAAAAGGTCGATAATTAAAACCCAGTTTTATCGCTTAATGTTATCACGTTCCGTAATACACTAGCGGCTGCAATGTGCCATCACTAGGAAGAGTTGGATGCGCGTATCTCTCAAGGGGCGGATCGCCCTGATTATTTTAGTCGCCACTTTGGTGACCATACTCGCCGTACTACTCACTGGCTATCATATGTTGGTTAAGGACACCGAGCGTCAGTTGCGTGAACATCAAATGGCCGTTACCGAGCGGGCTGCTGAGCAAGTGGAGCATTTGCTGACGCTACGTTTGAACACCCTAGCCCATATCAGTGTGCAGTTGTCTAACGGTAAGCGTTTGCATTCTGCACCTGAGCTTAATCGAGAGCTGGCACGTCAACGCAGGCTTAATGGCTATGATATGTTTCCCGATGGCATAGTGGTGTTAGATAAAAACGCCGTAGCACAAGCTGAGAGCCTATTTGCAGCAGGTCGAGTGGGCACCAATTACGCGAACCTTCCTCATATACAGCAAGTGCTCCAAAGCAAGCAATTAGTTATTAGTCAGCCACTCATAGATCTGGTCACGGGCCAGCCCTTGATCAGCATGTTACAACCTATTCTTTCTGATGATGGTGAGCTGCAGGGTATTTTGCTGGGGGTTATTAATCTCACTCATGCTTCACTCTTACCCGAACAAAGTGTTGGGCAGGCGCGGCGCGAAGGCACACAGTTTAAGATTATTGACACTCATAACCAGCTGTATATCTACAATGGCGAGCATACTGAGCAATTAACTGAGCTAAAACCCTTACCAAAGCCATTAGTCGATCCCTTAGTAGACGCGGCTTTCTCTGGCTTCACCGTCGGTATTGCCGGTCAAGGCCCGAAAAAATGGGTATTTGCCAACACCCGACTCGATACTCTGGGTTGGGTGTTTGTCAGCGCCGTACCCTATGGCCAAGCCATAGCACCGGCGAAAGCCTTCTTTCTGCGCTTTGCCGGAATCAGCCTAGCAGTGGGGGTGCTCTTGTCGACCTTAGCATTTTGGTTGGTGTGGGCGGCAATAAGGCCGCTTGAAACCATGACCCAACAAATTCGCGACATGACCCGACAAGCGGGTGACAGTATGCCCTTATCGGAAACTGGCGTGAGTGAGGTGGCAAGCCTTGCCCAAGCTTTCAATCAGCTCACCAATGAGCGCAAGGCGCTGAGCGAAGTGAAAGATGATTTTGTGGCTGTGATAAGCCATGAGTTGCGCACACCCCTCACCTCCATTAACGGCGCCTTAAAGTTGCTGGGGTCAGGCTTAATCGGGCCGCTGCCGGAGAAGGCTGCACAGTTAGCCGGCTTAGCCTTACGTAACGGCGAGCGCTTACAGCTGATCATCAACGATTTATTAGACTTTAGTAAGCTGAGCTGCGGCAAGATGACGCTCACACCCATATCGCTTGAGCTGGGTGAGCTAATCGCGGAAGCCATAACCGCCAATCAGGTTATGGCCAGCCAGTAT
The DNA here is from genome assembly GCF_052119705.1 of Oceanisphaera sp. W20_SRM_FM3. Taxonomy (NCBI): domain Bacteria; kingdom Pseudomonadati; phylum Pseudomonadota; class Gammaproteobacteria; order Aeromonadales; family Aeromonadaceae; genus Oceanisphaera; species Oceanisphaera sp. W20_SRM_FM3. The sequence continues at coordinate 15,595 of NZ_JBGQOP010000005.1, forward strand.
CAGGTGCAAACGCGCATGCGAGTGATTAAGCCATTAGCGGCGTGTTTGGATCCGCTGCGGGTGCGGCAAATCTTAGATAACTTGATCAGTAATGCCATTAAGTTTTCACCCCTACAGGGCAGGGTGACGGTACACGCCGAGCGCCTAAGCTCTGGAATGTTGCGTATCTGCGTGAGTGATCAAGGCCCGGGCATTCCCGCCGATTTTGCTCCCCAGCTCTTTGAGCGTTTTGTGCAAGCCGAGCATGGCACCATGCGCGCCAGCCAAGGTACAGGCCTGGGTTTAGCCATCTGTAAAGACTTGGTGAGCTTGATGCAGGGAGAAATCGGGTTTTATAACGAGGGGGGAGCCCATGTTTGGCTCGAACTGCCTTCAACACTTATGCCCACCGCCACAAATACCAGCTTAGACAAGGAGCCGCTTTAATGACGCCACCCCTGATCCCCGCTAATGAGTGGCAGCGCATGCAAGCGCTGTTAAAGACAGGCCTGCTCGATAGCCAGCCCGAAGCGGGCTTTGATCGGATAACCCGCATTGCTCAGCAGACCTTTGGGGTGGAGATCGCCTTAGTCTCTTTGATTGATACCGATCGGCAGTGGTTTAAATCTCGTCAAGGGTTGGCTGCCTGTGAAACCCACCGCAATCTCTCTTTTTGCGGTCATGCCATCTTAGATGAAGCGGTATTTATTGTGGAAGATGCGCTGCGTGACCCGCGCTTCGCCGATAATCCGCTGGTGCTCGATGCCCCTTATATTCGCTTCTACGCCGGTGCACCTTTGCATGACAGTGACGGCCACAGACTGGGCACCTTATGTATTATTGATCCCAAGCCGCGGGTGTTTAGCGAGCAAGATGCCCAGCTACTGCGTGAATTAGCGGATTGTGTAGAAGAGCAAATTCGCCAACGTCAATTGTTAGCGCTGAGTCAGGCGTTGGAAACAAGTGAAGCCAGAGCTCAGCTAGTTATTGCCAACGCCAGTGTCGGCACTTGGCAGTGGGATCTTCAGACTCAAGAGTGTGAGTTTAATGAGCGTTGGGCGCAGATGTTAGGCTATCAACTATTCGAGTTAACCCCCATCGACATCGAAACTTGGCGCAGTCGCTTGCATCCAAAAGATTCGCTTGAGTTGGCGAGTTTATTAACGCGCTATCTTGGTGGCCTTGAGCCCAAATATGAATACAAATATCGCATGCGCCATAAGGCTGGCCATTGGGTCTGGGTACAAAGCCATGGTCAAGTGGTAAGTCGAGACGCTCAAGGCCAAGCACTAAAAATGTATGGCTCGCACATGGATATTACTGCCGAACATCTGGCCTTGGTGCAGCTAGAGCGTAAAAACCAAGCGTTAGCGCTACTAAATTGCATCTCGTTTGAATTAACGGGCAGCCTAGATGAAAAAATTACGCAGGCGCTGACTTTAGGTTGTCATTTTTTAGCATTAGACATAGGGATTGCCAGCGAAATTATCGGTGATGTCTATGCCGTGCGCTGGGCCTCAGCCCCTCCTGAGATGGGCATAGTGCCAGGGCTGAACTTTGCGCTGGAGCAGACTTATTGCCAGTTATTGATGCAACAGACAGGGATATTGGGCATCAGTCACATGGGCGAGTCTGCTTTTAAGCATGAAGCTTGTTATCAGCAATTAGGGCTAGAAAGTTATCTGGCGATTCGCTTAGAGGTGGATGGTCAGTTGTTTGGCACCCTTAATTTCTCAGATACCCAAGTTCGAGAGCTGGCTTTTGATGACACCGACTCTATGTTTTTAGGGCTACTGGCACACTGGCTGGGCGAGATGCTGAGTACCAAGCTGCGTGAAGAACGCCTAACTAAGTTGCTCGATCAAATGCCCGGCATGTTGTTTCAGTACCGACAATGGCCAGATGGCCATATTAGCTTTCCTTATAGCAGCAGCGGCATTAAAAATTTTTATGGCACCACTCCCGCACAGGTGTTTCAAGATGCGGGTCAGATTTTTGACCGTGTCTATAAGCCTGATTTAGCACAAATACAGCAGTCGATTGCGCTGTCTGAACGCCAGCTCAGCACTTGGTATGACCAATATCGTATCGTGCAGACCGATGGCAGCTTGCGTTGGGTGGAGGGGCGTTCTCAACCGGAGCGCTTAGAAGATGGTAGCACCATCTGGCATGGTTATCTGGTCGACATTCAAGCCGAAAAAGAAGCCGAGCTGGCGCTGGCGGCGAGTGAGCAGCGGCTACGCAGTTTATTTGATCTGTCATCCATTGGTATCGCATTGAATGACTTTCAAACTGGCGACTTTATCGATGTAAATCAGGCGCTGCTCGACAGCTCGGGTTTTCAGAAAGAACAGTTGTTGGCCTTAGATTATCGGCAATTAACCCCAGTCGAGTATCAGTCTCAAGATAAACGCGCCTTAGCCGAGCTGCAGGTCTGTGGCCGTTGTACGCCTTACGAAAAAGAATATTTCCGTTGGGACGGCAGCCGCTTTCCAGTCCGCCAGCAAGGAGTCTTGGTCACCGAAGCCGATGGTCGCTCGTTATTATGGTCGTTGGTCGAAGATATTTCTGAACTGAAAAAAGTGGATCAGCTACAAAAAGAATTTGTGGCCACCGTTAGCCATGAATTGCGCACTCCCTTAACCTCTATCACCGGCTCCTTGGGGCTGTTAGTGCAAGGCGTGCTGGGCGAGTTGCCGGAGAAAGTGGTGCAATTATTGCGCGTGGCTTATCACAACAGTCAGCGCTTAAATTTATTGATCAATGACTTGCTCGATATTGAAAAACTGGCTGCCGGCAAGATGCCGTTTGATATGCAAAGCCATGATTTAACTAGTCTCGTAAACGCATCCATTCATTTGAATCAACCTTTAGGCAAGGAGCGATCTGTGCAATTGGCCCTTGTCGCCTATGTGCCCGGTGCTCGGGTACACACAGATAAAGACAGATTCTTACAAGCGCTCTCTAACCTACAGGCGAACGCCATTAAGTTTTCACCCAAAGGCGGGCACGTAACTGTGAGTATTGAACGCGCGGCTTTAGGTTATTGGCGAGTGCGAGTACAAGATGAAGGCGAGGGCGTGCCGTTGAGTTTTAAAGATCGAGTCTTTGAAAAGTTCGCCCAAGCCGATAGCTCAGACTCCCGTCAAAAAGGCGGCACCGGCTTAGGTCTTGCCATCACCAAGGAATTAATGGCGCGTATGCAGGGCCAAGTAGATTATGAATCCTTGCCCGGCCAAGGCGCTTGTTTTTGGTTGGAGGTACCTGCAGCGGGTGAGGCGTGAAGGGTGAGTGGTGAGGAGTAAAGAGCCATAAAAAAACCGAACCTGCTGGGTTCGGTTTTTTCTTGCGCTTGCCCTAAATGGATCGAGCAAATTTGTCAAACGACGCAGGTATAAGTAAAGGCGTTAGGCACCTCACTTTTTACACCTCATGCCTCACCCATAACTAAATCGACGCCACTTCTTCGGCAGTCAGGTAGCGCCATTGACCCTCGGGTAAGTCGCCCAGCACTATCTCAGCGACTTGCAGGCGGTGCAACGCCACCACAAAGTTACCGACGGCGGCAAACATACGCTTCACCTGATGATACTTACCTTCTTGTATGGTGAGTAACACACGAGTGGCAGTCACAGTCTCAAGCTGGGCAGGCAAGGTGGGCTTATCTTCGCCGTGTAGCATAATGCCCTCGGCAAACAGCGTCGCCACGTCCATGGCTAACGGCTCTGCTAAGTCTACCTGATAAACTTTTTTGCAAGCATGCTTAGGCGCACGCAAGCGATGGGACCATTGGCCATCGTCGGTCAGCAACAAGGCGCCGGTAGTGTCTACATCTAAGCGGCCGGCGCATTGAATGCCGCGGCATAGCTCGGGGGGCAGCAGTTGTAACACACAAGGATGAGCATCATCTTGGGTGGCACTAATAAAGCCTGCGGGTTTGTGTAATAACACATACCGCGCCTTAGGCTCGCCGAGTAAACGACCCTCTAAACACACTGCTTGACCATTAATTTGTTGGTCGCTTTTTTTTACTATTTCACCGTCTACGGTGACCTCGCCCCTGTGTAAGGCTTTTTTAACCACAGTACGGGTCTGGCCCGTGGCTTCCGCTAAGAATCGGTCGAGACGCATTAGGCCTTGTCACCTTGGTTAGCGAGAGTGTCACCTTGGTTAGCATCGGCATTATCTTCTGCAAATGCATCTTCGTTTAACCAGGCGTGGAGTACTTCTTTGGCTTTATCTACGCCTAAGCCTTTCAGTGAGCTAAAAGATTCGACGCGAATGTCGCCGCCAAACGCTTTTACCGCTTCACGCACGCGTAATACTTCGGAGTTACGCGGGCCGGGTTTGAGCTTGTCACTCTTGGTGAGCAGCGCCAGTACCGGTAAGTTACTTTCACTCGCCCACTGCAGCAGTTGTGTGTCTATGTCTTTTAGAGGGTGGCGAATATCCATCAGTACCACTAAGCCTTTGAGGCTATCGCGCTTTTGCAGATAAACGGATAAGGCCGCCTGCCATTTTAGCTTCATTTCTTGCGGTACTTTGGCGTAGCCGTAACCGGGCAAGTCGATTAAACGTTTACCTGGGCTAAGCTCAAACACGTTAATCAGCTGAGTACGTCCCGGTGTCTTACTGATGCGCGCCAAACTTTTCTGTTGGGTAATGGTATTTAAGGCCGATGATTTGCCCGCATTAGAGCGTCCTGCAAAGGCGATTTCTACGCCGGTATCGGCGGGCATTTGTGTAATATCAGGCGCACTGGTAATAAAGCGGGCGCTGTTAAAACTTATCTGTTTGTTATCCAATATGAATTCCTCTGGGTTCTGATGCCGCTTTACTTACTTTCTTGCAAATTAATTGTAGAATAGAGTCGTTTTTTGAATCGCATTGTAACATGCCCTTGTCGGTATGTGATCTGGAAGCTCTAACAACGAGAAGTCGCAACGTCATGAAAAAAATTGTTTTCACGCTAGTCTTAATGCTCGGAGTGGTTGGTGTCGCCCAAGCTCAGGGCGACGTAGAAGCAGGTAAAGCCAAGTCAGCCACCTGTGCTGCTTGTCATGGCCCTGATGGCAACAGCCCAATCGACATGTACCCTAAATTGGCGGGTCAGCACGCTTCTTATTTAGCTAAGCAATTAGCTAACTATAAGGCTGCTGCTACCGGTGGTGAAGGTCGTGCCAACGCCATCATGGGTGGTATGGCCATGCCTTTATCTGAACAAGATATGGCAGATTTAGCAGCTTACTTCGCCAGCCAAGCCATTACACCTATCGCAACCCCTGAAGACGTAGTAAAACAGGGTGCCGCGTTATACCAAGGTGGTGATATTGAACGCGGCGTAACTGCCTGTGTTGCTTGTCATGGCCCACGGGGCGAAGGCTTGGAAGCGGCTAAGTTTCCTAGTTTAACTGGCCAGCATCCTAAGTATATTGCTGAGCAGTTACATCTGTTTCGCACCGGTGAGCGTAATAACGATCCCAACGGTATGATGCGCAGCATAGCCGCTAAGCTGACCGATCAAGACATAGAAGTTTTGTCTAAGTACGTAGCTGGTCTGCATTAATAATGATATTTGGGGGCTTATGCCCCCAGTTTGCTTGGTTTCCTCCATGCCTGCCCTGTTGCACTACCTGAACCGCCTCTTTTGTTCTCATTCTGAATCGCCTTTATTTTGGCAAGATACCGTTGCGCTATGTTAGGTGAACGGGGTCGCGGCCTAATTTTTGTCGATCCTGACAAATGACAGAGGCAAGCGTCGCCGAATATGAGTAGGCTTGGTATACGCAGGCGGTAATCCAGCAGATAGGTGATCAAGGCGGCTTGGCTCACTGTTACTCACCACCAGATCCCTTTGAGTTCGCCTTTAGCCAGCTCATAAGACGACATAATTTTATACACCGGAGTCCATATGACACGCATTAAAAAAACCCGTACCCAGGGTCCAGCAGCTGGCTCTTCTCGCAAAGACAGCCGGGAAACGCCAGCGCAGGCTAAAGAGCGCCAGCGTAAGGCAGGACGTAAAGGGTTGGCAGCCGGTTCCCGCCAAAACGTACCCGAACTAAAAGCGCAGGCCAACGAACAGCAAGCGCCAAAAGATCCACGACATGGTTCTAAAAAGCCGGTGGCCTTAGGTGTGACTAACGAGCCGACCGCAGAGCAACTGCAAGCCGCCGCCGCTAAAAAAGCGGCTAAGGCCGCGAACAAAGCTGCGAATAAGGTTGCCGCTGAGCAAGCTAAGATAGCCAAAATTGAAGTAGTAGACGACGAAGCGCTGCCAGAGTTAACGCCTGAGCAAGAGTTAGAACAACTTGAGAACGACGACCGTTTAAATGGTTTGTTGGATCAAGTGGATGCAGGCAAAAAGCTTAGCAAAGCCGATGCCAGCTGGTTGGACAAAAGACTGGCTCGTCACCAACAATTGCTTGAGCAATTGGGCTTGCTGGACGACGAAGATGAAGAGTCGAACGAAGGCGATGACTTATGGACCCGCTTTATGGATGCAGAGTTTGATCCTGCGCAATATGAGGATAAGGAACATAAGTCATGATCCCAGCTTGGTTAATTGCCGCCCTAGTGGGCGGCCTTATCATCTTGGCCTTGGCCATTTACGCGGGTAAGTTACTGGCACAGGTGAAGTTACAACGCCTGCACCAAGCCCAAGCGGTGAGCGCACGCAACGAGCGTATTCTAGAAAGCATTCGCACCATAGCGCTGGCCGTTAGCCAAGAGCAGTGCAACGAATCAGAAGGCGCGATTCGCTTAACCAACCTGTTGAATGCGTTGCAATTTAGCGAGCCAAGAGACTTCGGTAGTGACTATCCGGCTTTGTATACGCTGTACGAAAAAGTAAAAGACATGCCGACCCATCAGGCTCGTCAAGAATTAAAGCGCAATGAAATCATGCGTTTAGATGTACAACGCGCCGGCTTTGAATTAGAGCTTGCAGCACAAATTAAAATAGAGGCAAAAGCGCTTGCGGGGTTAACACTGCCCGGCGCTTAAGCCGGGGAGAGTTTATGACAGCACAAATAGAGTGGGATCAGGCGCTGATCGAGAAATATAATTATTCTGGTCCGCGTTATACCTCGTATCCAACGGCGATGGAGTTTAGCGAAGACTTTGGTATGCCAGAGTTAGCAGTCGCCGCCGCGAGTTATCCTGAGCGCCCTTTGTCGCTTTATGTGCATATCCCGTTTTGCCATAAGCTCTGTTATTACTGTGGCTGCAATAAAGTCATTACGCGCCATCAGAGCAAAGCCGATCCTTATCTTGATTACCTAGAGCTAGAAATAAAACGCTTAGCGCCGCAGTTTGCTGGGCGTACCGTCACTCAGTTACATTGGGGCGGCGGCACACCGACATTTTTAACAGAGCCGCAAATTCGCCGTTTGAATAGCCTGTTGCGCGAGCACTTTAACTTTGCCGAGCAAGGCGAATACAGTCTCGAGATAGATCCGCGTAAAATTGAGCTGAGCCTATTAGACGTACTCAAAGACGTGGGTTTTAATCGTATTAGCTTAGGCGTACAAGACTTTAATAAAGCGGTGCAGCAAATGGTCAACCGGGACCAAGATAACGACTTTATTAAGGCACTCGTGTTGCGCGCCGCCGAGTTAGGTTTTAGCTCTACCAACCTCGATTTAATTTACGGCCTGCCACTGCAGACGCCGGAAAGTTTTCAGCACACCTTAAAAGAAATCGTGGCGCTAAAGCCTGCCCGTTTGTCGGTCTTTAATTATGCGCACCTGCCGAGCCGTTTTGCCGCCCAGCGTAAACTTAACACCGCCGATATGCCGAGTCCGGCCAATAAGCTGTTGATGCTGGAGCAAAGCATTAACTTCTTAACCGAGCAAGGCTATCAGTTTATCGGTATGGACCATTTCGCGCTGCCGGATGACAGCCTCGCCATTGCCCAGCGTGAGGGTAAATTGCATCGTAATTTCCAAGGCTACACCACCCAAGGCGAGTGCGATTTATTGGGCTTAGGCGTGTCGGCAATCAGTATGCTAGGTGATGCTTACTCACAAAATCACAAAGATTTAAAAGAGTATTACGCTCAGCTAGACAGCTTAGGCCATGCGCAAACAGTGGGTTACGCCTTAAATGAAGATGATTGTTTACGCCGCGACTTAATTAAAACGCTGATTTGTAACTTCGAGCTGGAATTTGCGCCACTCGAAGCCGAGTATCAGATTAGCTTTGCCGATTACTTCAGTGAGGACCTTAAGCTGCTACAAACCTTTATTGACGATGAACTGGTTACCATCAGCGATACGCACATTAAGGTGACGCTAAAAGGCGAGCTGCTGATCCGCAATATCTGTATGTGCTTTGACGTGCACTTACGCCGCGAAACCCGTATGCGTCAGTTTTCAAGAGTGATTTAAGAGCAGCGCCGAGCGCCCAGCACCAAGCTTAAACAAAAACACCGAGCCCAAAACTCGGTGTTTTTGTTTGGTAGGCCGTTTCAGCCAACCGGTTTTGCTTTTAGCTCGGCGCTTGGTGCGGGGCGCTGGGCGCTAATTTAGCTCTTTGCTCGTTACTGATAAACGCCATTGCTAGCGCATTTTCTTGGCAGCGGCGAAGGTGTGCGGGAGTTAAGCCGGCGGCTTTTGCGGCTTTGCCGTATTCGTGGCGCAGCTCTATGCCTTGCACCGCAGGATCGTCGGTATTCAAACAAACTCTAATATTGTGGGCCAAGAAGGCATGAATGGGGTGGTCGCTTAAATCAGAGACGGTACTGGTTTGCAGATTAGAGGTGAGGCAGGATTCTATGCCAATCTTATGCTCGGCTAAGTAATGCAGCAACGCTTGGTCGGTAATGGCGTTGACGCCGTGGCCGATGCGCTCGGCACCTAAGTCGTTAATGGCCTGCCAAATACTCTGACTGTCGGCGGCTTCGCCCGCATGCACGGTAATGCGCAGGCCTGCATCGCGCACTTTTTTAAAGTGCTCGACAAATAGCGCTCCCGGAAAACCCAACTCATCGCCGGCTAAGTCTATGGCCACTAATCTGTCTTTATGAGCCAAGCAGGCCGCCAGCTCTTGTTCACAAGCACCTTGGCCAAAGGTACGGCTCATAATGCCGATTAAATTCACCGGTATGCCAAAATCGCGGCTGCCCGCCGCCACGCCATCGAGCACGGCTTCCACTACGCCTTGTGGGTCTAGCTCGTGATGCATGGCCATATAAGCGGGGCTAAAGCGCAGCTCAGCATAATGAATACCGGCCAGATTCAAGTCTTCGACATTTTCATAAGCCAGCCGCCGACAGGCATCGTAATTACCTAATACCTTAACCCCCCAATCCAATTTGGCCAGAAAAGACAATAAGTCTGGTGCATTATCTTGCACCTGCACATGAGGTCGCAGCCCCGCCACGCTAGTGGCAGGCAGCGCCATATTAAATTGCCGACCCAGCTCTAAGATGGTGGCGGGGCGCACGTTGCCGTCTAAGTGGCGATGTAAGTCCAGTAACGGCAAGCTGTGGTCAATCATAACGGCAACTCCTTAAACAGATGAGGCGTGAATGGTGAGGAGTGAGGCGCAGCGCCAAGATCTGTAAACTCGGTGTTTAGCGCCTCACGCCTTTCGCTTCACTCTTCATCCTTCACATTCAATTTTCGCGTTAGCGTGTTGCGGCCCCAGCCCAATAATCTGGCGGCGTCTTGTTTATGGCCTTGGCTATGTTTGAGTGCACATTCGATCAACAGCTGCTCTACCTCAGGCAATACATCGGTTAACAGCGCCTCGCGACCTTGGCTAAATTCTTGCTCGGCCCAACGTTGTAAGTGTAAACGCCAATCTTGCACTTGCCCCTGTGATGCGGTTGCGGGAGTACTGGGTGACAATAAAGTAGGGGGTACGGCCTGTAACTCTTCGGGCAGATCGCCAAGTAGTACTTGTTGCGCCGATGCCATCACAGTCAACCAGCGGCAGAGATTTTCTAATTGGCGCACATTACCCGGCCAAGGTAGGGTTTGCAGGTACGCGACTGTGCTGGGATGTAAACTCTTTACCTCTACGTTTAGCTCACTCGCCGCTTGGGTGAGAAAATGCTGGGCTAACTGCGGAATATCTTGCGCGCGCTCCTTAAGTGCCGGCATCAAGATGCGGATCACATTGAGGCGATGGAATAGGTCTTCACGAAAATGATTCGCCGCCACCTTTAGCTCTAGGTCTTGATGGGTGGCGGCGATAATGCGCACATCGACTTTTAGCGCGGCTTGGCCACCGACCCGATAAAACTGACCGTCGGCCAGTACTCTTAATAAGCGGGTTTGCACCTCTAGCGGCATGTCGCCAATTTCATCGAGAAATAAGGTGCCGCCATGGGCTTGCTCGAAACGCCCTTGGCGCACACTGTTAGCGCCAGTAAAGGCGCCTTTCTCATGACCAAATAACTCTGACTCAATTAAATCTCTCGGAATGGCCGCCATGTTTAAGGCGATAAAAGGCCGGTTGGCTCGTGGGCTGTGTTTATGTAACGCCTTGGCTACCAGCTCTTTACCCGTGCCGCTTTGACCATTGATCAGTACCGCAATTGAGGAGCGAGCTAGGCGGCCAATGGCGCGAAACACCGCCTGCATAGCCGGAGCTTCGCCGATTATTTGCGGCGTCACGCTTTTTGCTGACTGCGGGGCCGAGTTAAAAGCGGGCGCTGGCTGGGCTTGAGCTTGGGCGATGGCTTTATGGGCTAGGCTAATCGCCTGATCGATGTCAAAGGGCTTGGGTAAGTATTCAAAGGCGCCCTGTTGGTAAGCCTGCACCGCGCTGTCGAGATCCGAATGGGCGGTCATAATAATCACCGGCAGATTAGGCGCTTGCTGGTTAATACGCGTTAACACAGCTAAACCATCTAAACCCGGCATGCGAATATCTGATATCACCACTTGCGGTGCATCTTGTACGAGTAGGGCTTGTTCGAGTGCTGCCAATAAGTTGTGGCCATCACTAAAACTTTTGCAGCTTAAACCGGCCGTGGCCATGGCTCGCTCCAATACCCAGCGAATGGCGCTGTCGTCATCCAGTATCCAGACTTGTTCCGTCATGAGCTCAGTTCCTAGTTCAATAAGGATCTAAATTAGTGCCGCAGGGGCAGGTAAATAATAAATTCTGTGTGTCCGGGGTGGCTCAAGGTTTCGATGCGGCCATTATGTTGCTGAATAATATCTTGAGCCAGCGATAGTCCTAGGCCAGTGCCGCCTTGGCGTCCCGTCACCATAGGATAAAATAAGGTCTCGCGTAGTAATTCCAGAATACCCGGGCCGTTGTCAATAATGCGGATCTCGGCGGTCTGGCGATAGAGTTTCCCTTGTAACAATACTTGGTGCGCGATACGAGTTTTTAGCACTATGCGTGCCGGCTCGTCGCTGAGCTCCCGTGTATCTTCGGTTAGCGCCTGTGCGGCGTTGCGCACTATATTGAGCAGCGCCTGCTCTATTTGCTCCGCATCCATCTCAAATTCGGGAATGCTGGGGTCATAGTCGCGCGCGAGCATTATTTGCGGTGGTAATTCGAGGGCCACGAGTTGGCGTACCCGCTCTAATACTGAGTGCACATTATCTGTTTGGCGCATGCCCAGTCGTTGTGGGCCTAATAAACGGTCGACCAAGTTAGAGAGTCGATCCGCTTGGGCAATAATTAACTGGGTAAATTCCTTAAGATCAGCGTGGTCTTGTTCTAGCTCTCGCTCCAATAATTGAGCCGCACCGCGTAGGCCACCCAGTGGATTTTTAATCTCATGAGCCAAGCCGCGCACCAGATCGCGCGCCACTTGCTGTTGGGTGCGCTGCTGCAATTCTTGGCTAATTTTTTTTTGCTGATCCACCAAATGCACTTCGACTAAGGCCAAGCCCGGATCGCCGGCTAACGGCGTCACGCTCACTTCTACCCAGTGCACTTGACCCTTGATGGCGAGCTGCACTTCACTGTCGGTAAAACTTTGCTCAGTGCTAATACAGTGACGAATACGTGCTAAATCCAGTGAGATATATAAGGCGAGATCGGCATCATGCAGATGCAGAGCGCCATTTTGTAAACGTCGAGGGCTGAGCGACAACAATTGCTTGGCGGCAGTATTGACAAAATGAACCAGCAGTTCGGCATCCACCACTAACACTCCTGTGAGTAAGTTATCCAAGATAGCTTGGGTCTCTAGTGGAAGCGGTACTGAAGTAGACGATGCAAAGAAGTGAGGCATAAGGTATTTTTTCGCTCGCGAGCCGGTTAGATAATTGCACCAGATTGGTGCGCTATTCTAAGCACATTTTCTACTGCTGTCGTCGTGCTATGGGCAAAAGGCGTATTTTTAGTCACGATAAAAAAGCCAAGAAAAAGTTTGTTCGATATAGATAGCAAGAATATAATTAGCATGCTAACTAATTTGGAGGTGCGAATGAAGACATTAGGCATGACGCTTTCTTGCTTAGTGCGCCAGTGGCGCGCGGTAAATGATGAAAGATTAAAACCCTTAGCGCTTACTCAAAGTCGATGGCTCACTTTGAGTCATCTAAAATATGAAGATGGCCTGTTACAGCACCAGCTGGCGCGCTTAGTGGGGGTGGAAAGTCCGTCTTTAGTGCGCACCCTAGATGGGTTAGAACAATTAGGCATGGTGGAACGTCGACCTTGTGAGAATGATAGACGCGGTAAAACTGTGCATTTAACCGAGCACGTCGGCGATATCATGAAGGAAATGGATAAGGTGTTAGACGCTACTCGCTCCCAAGTATTAGCCGGTTTAACCGAGCACGAGGTCGCCGAGTTTACCCGCTTGGCGGAGCATATTGCTGATAACCTACAGCGACTAACGGGCCATAAAGGTTAATTTACATTGAGGTACAAATGACACCAGAGCAAAGCTTTAGTCGTTGGGTAAAAATCGCATTAACCGCCTTTTTTGTGCTGTTTGGCTATTTTGTGATTGCCGATAACTACCTGCCCATGACCACGGAATCTCGAGTTCAGCGCTACGTTATTCCAGTATCGGCGCGGCTATCCGGCCAAGTAGACCAAGTTAAGGTGGTGAATAATCAAGAGGTGAAGCCGGGTCAGGTGTTGTTTACCTTAGATGATAAAGATTTTGCCTTAGCGGTACAGCGCGCTGAATTAACGCTCGCTCAAGCGAAATCCGAACAAATAAAATCTCATTCAGGTCTGGCGGAGCTAGAAGCCGAGCTGCATCAAAGTGAGCTGCAAGCCACTGAGCAAGGTCGAGAAGCGGCGCGAATTGCCCGACTATTTAAGCTGGGCCATGTGTCTAAGCAGCAACTGGAGCAGGTTAATACCAAAGTGAGCCTAGCCCGTGAAGCCAGCGCCGTGTCTCGCGCCCGACTGCAAGAGGTAAAGCAGGGGCAAAACGTGGCCAGCATCATGGTGCAGCAGGCCGCAGTGGCGCTGGAGCAGGCTAAGTTAAACTTAACGCGTACTCAAGTGCAGGCAGAAACTGCGGGTCGCATCGGTAACTTGCAGTTACGCCAAGGGCAGCATGCGAATGCCGGCCAGCCTTTGATGGCATTGATCTCAGAGCAAGGCTGGGTGAGTGCGGATTTACGCGAAAAAAGCCTGCGTCATGTTAAAACCGGCACGGCCGTTGACGTGGTGTTTGATGCGCTGCCCGGCCAAGTATTTAAAGGCCAGGTCACTAGCATCGAAAGCGGAGTGCGCGAAGGCCAAGAGTCGGCAGATGGCTTGTTGGCACAAACCGTGAGTTCGGATCGTTGGGTGCGTGATGCCCAGCGGCTGCGCGCCAATATTGAACTGGACCAAGCTTGGCCCGAATTGGCGACCGGTGCCAAAGCCACGGTACAGCTGTATCCGGTTGATAACTTCATACTGCATGCGTTGGCGGCGATGCAGATCCGTGTGGTCAGCGTGCTGCGCTACCTTTATTAGGCATAGTTGCACTACTTGTATTAAACAAGGGCTAAGCGTGAGCATCAAAAACCAAAACCAAAACCAAAACCAAAACTAAAACCAGCACACAGATTGTGTAGAGGCCGCTTTGAGCGCGCCGGTTTTGCTGCGCAAAACTTAAGTGCCGGGCGGAGAGCCAGCTATGGAGCTAACTCAGGACCAGTTATGGAATTGACCCAAGACAAGTTACGCATTTGTTTGCGTGTTGCCTTCGCCAGTGCCGCCGGCTTATTGCTGACTAAGGTACTGAATTTAAACTTTGGCGTATTTTTTACCGTTTACCCTATGTTGCTGCTGGGCATGATGCCCGTCTTAAACCGCTTTATCGCCTTGCAGTTTATTGGCTCCTCGGTACTGACTTCGCTTGAGATCATGATTTTGCCCAGCCTGCTGCATAACTGGCCACCGGCCTTTACTATTGTGGTGTTTTGTCTGTTTTTGGGCTTATTTTTGCTGATGGCTAAGGGGCCTATGCTGCTGTTTGGCGCGTCCGGCTGTGTAAGCTTAAGTATCATGCTGCACTTTTCCAGCTATGCGCACTTTAACCTCACCGACATGGCGGTCATGAATATTACCGCCTCGGTATTGTCGGTGGCCATGGCCTATATCGCCTATACTTTTTTGCCTAATAAAGAGCCACCCGTTGCGCGCGCAGCACCGGTAAAGAGCAATAACGTGATCCGCCATCAGGCCTTGCTGGGTGCCATAGTGGCGACCTTAAGCTTTACGGTATTTCAAACCGCAGACTTAGTGGACTCACTGTCGGCGCAAGTGGCCACCGTCTTGGTGTTATTCCCGATGAGTTTTATGGGGGCCGTGGAGTCAGGCCGTCAGCGCTGCATCGGCTGTTTATTAGGGTGCGCCTTAGGTCTTTCCACCCAGCTATTTTTATACAGCCATTACCATAATCTGGTGTTGCTCAGCCTGTCGTTTTGGCTGTGCGCCATGATATTTATGCGCTGGCATGTAAAAGAAGGCGTATCCGGTATCGGCTTTGCCGCGCTCACCACCACCGGCATCTTGTTCGGGCAATATATCTCGGCAGATCAAGACTTGGTGTATAGCGCCTTTTATCGCATGGGTTCTATGACCCTCGCCATCTTGGTCACCCTATGTTGCGTGTATTTGGTGCATAAAATCTTGAATCTGTTTCCCTCGACTAGGTATGAGATTGTGGGTTGATAAAAATATAACACCGAGCACCAAGCGCCTAGCTAAACAAAGAGCGCGCAAGAGAGACGGGATTAAAGATTTTTTGCCACGAAACGCACGGAAGAACACGGAAAAATAGTGATCAGATTTGAAAAAGCCAAAGCCTAGATAAAACTATTAAGGGGTAAGAGCCAAACACCCAGCCTGGACGAGGGGAGTCCTTACTATAAATAAGCCCTTAGGTTCTTGTCGCTTGTGAACTGTGTCCGTGCGTTCCGTGTTCTTCCGTGGCGAGAATAGCTTTTGTCAGTGGCTCTGCTCCTTGACCTGAAAATGCTCATTTTTACTTAGCGGGACATAAGTTGGTTCCCTTGATGACGAGCACTCAATAAAAAACCCCGAGCTTTTGGCTCGGGGTTTGTTTTTGTGCTCAGTTGCTCTTTAATTTCTAGCTTCTTAAACTGAATAGTAAAGATCATATTCCAGCGGATGCACAGCCATGTTCACGGTCTGAGCTTCGGCGCGCTTCAGTTTAACAAAGGCATCCAAAAATTCATCACTGAACACGCCGCCACGAGTTAAGAACTCACGGTCTGCATTTAGGCAATCCAACGCATTGTCCAATGACGTTGCCACGGTTGGAATTTCAGCCGCTTCCTCTGGTGGTAAGTCATACAAGTCTTTATCCATGGCATCGCCCGGATGGATCTTGTTTTGAATGCCGTCTAAGCCCGCCATTAACAGTGCAGAAAAGCACAGATAAGGATTGGCTGCCGGATCCGGGAAACGTGTCTCGATGCGGCGCGCTTTTGGCGAGTTCACCAAAGGAATACGAATGGACGCCGAGCGGTTACGGGCCGAATAAGCCAGCATTACTGGGGCTTCAAAGCCGGGTACCAAACGCTTATAGGAGTTAGTGGAGGGGTTGGTAATGGCGTTTAGCGCACGAGCATGTTTAATGATGCCGCCGATATAGAACAAGGCCATTTCTGAAAGACCGCCGTATAAGTCGCCGGCAAACAGGTTGACGCCGTTTTTGGCCAATGACTGATGTACGTGCATACCAGAGCCGTTATCACCTACAAGTGGCTTAGGCATAAAGGTGGCCGTTTTATTAAAGGCATGGGCCACGTTGTGCACTACGTATTTGTAGATTTGGATCTCATCGGCTTTCAGCGTCAGGCTGTTAAACTTACAGGCAATCTCGTTCTGACCGGCGGTGGCCACTTCATGGTGGTGGGCTTCAACCACTAAGCCCATTTCTTGCATTACTAAGCACATGGCAGAGCGAATATCTTGAGACGAGTCGATAGGAGACACTGGGAAGTAGCCGCCTTTCACGCCAGGACGATGCCCTTTATTGCCGCCCTCGTATTCTGTGCCTGAATTCCATTTGGCTTCAACGTCGTCAACCTTGAAGAAGCTGCCAGACATATCGGTGTGAAAACGCACGTCGTCGAATAAGAAGAACTCTGGCTCTGGGCCAATTAATACCGTATCGGCAATGCCAGTCGCTGTGAGGTATTCTTCGGCGCGGCGCGCAATAGAGCGCGGATCACGGTCGTAGCCGAGCATAGTGCCGGGTTCAAGCACGTCACAACGGATAATAAGTGTGGAATCGTCGGTAAAAGGATCTAAGACCGCAGTGCTAGGGTCGGGCATTAATAACATGTCTGACTCATGAATGGTTTTCCATGCAGCCATAGAGGAACCATCGAACATTTTTCCTTCTTCAAAGAAGTCGTCGTTTACCTGACCGACTGGAAAGCTGATATGCTGTTCCTTACCCTTGATGTCGGTAAAGCGTAAATCGATGAATTTAACATCGTGTTCCTTTATCATGTCCATTACGTTGTCTATTGACGCAGTCTTGTCGATTGACATGGATTTCGATCTCCAAAAATAATCATCTTATGATGTGATGGTGAGTTGAACCGACTCATTCATCCGTTGCCAGCTATAAATGAAACTTAGTGGCACAATTGAGTGCATAATCAGAACAAGCGAAATGTGTGCCACATTGTCAAACCCATAACATTATGTTGTTTACCCATTTTTGGGAGCAACCTAATGTGATTTTATGCACCAAACGGGTGCATGGTGGATCTTTTTAGTGCACTACACTGTGCTAAGGCGCACTCCCATCATGGTGTATTCGGCGTCACTTGGAAAGCGAGCTTAGAGTAATTTTCAATACTTCTAGGTAGATCAGCTGTTGCCGAGTAAAATGACAGACCATTTTTTACCCACTTCGGTATTTTGAGGCAGGAATGTTAGAAAATTTACGTAATATCGCAATCATAGCTCACGTTGACCATGGTAAGACTACTCTGGTAGACAAGCTGTTGCAGCAATCTGGAACCCTAGAGAGCCGCGGCGAAGCAGAAGACCGAGTCATGGACTCCAACGACATAGAGCGGGAGCGCGGCATTACTATTCTTGCCAAGAACACCGCTATTCGTTGGACTTCTCCTACCGACAATCAAGAATACCGCATCAACATAGTAGACACTCCAGGACACGCCGACTTCGGTGGTGAAGTAGAGCGCGTACTGTCTATGGTTGATTCCGTATTGTTGTTGGTTGATGCCCAAGAAGGCCCAATGCCGCAAACGCGCTTTGTAACTCAAAAAGCCTTTGCTCAAGGCCTGAAGCCTATCGTTATCATCAACAAAGTTGATAAGCCAGGCGCTCGTCCTGACTGGGTACTGGACCAAATTTTCGACTTGTTCGATAACTTAGGTGCGACCGACGATCAGCTGGATTTCCAAGTAATTTATGCTTCTGGTATCAACGGTTGGGCTTCCTTAGACGTGGACGCGCCAGAGCCAGACATGACCACGCTGTTCCAAACTGTTGTTGACCAAGTCCCGGTTCCTGATGCGAACCAAGACGGCACCCTGCAGATGCAAATCTCGCAAATCGATTACTCCTCTTATGTAGGCGTTATCGGCATCGGTCGTATCAAGCGCGGTACCGTTAAACCTAACCAGCAGGTCACCGTTATTGGTGCCGATGGCAAGACGCGTAATGGTAAAATCGGCTTGGTAATGGGCTATTTGGGCCTTGCACGCACCGAAGCGAGTGAAGGTACTGCCGGTGACATCATCGCCATTACCGGCTTGGGTGAGCTGAAAATCTCTGACACCGTATGTGCTGTGGGCGCCGTTGAAGCGCTGCCGCCATTGTCTGTAGATGAGCCGACCGTAACCATGACTTTCCAAGTAAACAACTCACCGTTTGCTGGTAAAGATGGTAAGTACGTGACTTCACGTAACATCATGGAGCGTTTGAACTCTGAGCTGGTACACAACGTAGCACTTCGCGTTGAGCAAGGTTCAGATCCAGATAAGTTCCGCGTATCTGGTCGTGGTGAGCTGCACTTAGGCATCTTGATCGAAAACATGCGTCGTGAAGGCTTCGAATTGGCAGTATCTCGCCCAGAAGTTATCTTGAAAACAGAGAACGGCGTCAAAATGGAACCGTTCGAAAACCTGACCGTTGATATCGAAGAAGGTAGCCAAGGCTCCGTAATGGAGAAGCTGGGCGAGCGTAAAGCTGAAATGACCGACATGGTGCCAGACGGTAAGGGTCGCGTGCGTATCGACTTTACTATTCCAGCCCGTGGTTTGATCGGTTTCCAAACCGAATTTATGACCCTGACCTCAGGTTCTGGTTTGATGAACCACAGCTTCGATCATTACGGCCCGCACAAAGGCGGCACCATTGGTGCTCGTACTAACGGCGTATTGATTTCTAACGCGACCGGCAAGGCATCTGCCTACTCATTGTTTAACATTCAGGAACGTGGCCGTTTGTTTATCGACCACGCTACCGAAGTGTACGAAGGCATGGTAATCGGTATTCACAGCCGTGCTAACGACCTGACTGTTAACTGCATTAAGGGTAAGCAGCTGACCAACGTACGTGCTTCTGGTACCGATGAAGCGCTGACGCTGGTTACGCCTATCAAGATGACCCTTGAGCAGTCTCTGGAATTCATCGGTGATGACGAGCTGGTTGAAGTGACGCCAAACTTCTTACGTATTCGTAAGCGCGGTTTGACTGAAAACGAGCGTAAGCGTTCTGGTCGCGATTAATTTCGACTTGTTTTAAGTTAAACTGGTTCAGCTAACGTAAAGGGCGCCTTAAGGGCGCCCTTTTTTATGCCCGAAGGGCAGCGGTACGCCATACGTTGAACGCCGTAAGTTAAAGACAAGCACCGCCCTTTGCAGTCTTACCGAACTTGCGACCGTATCTCGCACTGAAGCTTCAGGCCAAAAACGAGATCCTGATTTTCATCAGGAAGGCGGCTTAAATACAAAAAACACTAAGTTCTGTAGCCCTGCGCGTTAGCTGCAGGTGCTGCGCAGTAGATAGAATAGGGTGTTACGAACAACGTAAAGCGTACGGCGTACCGCGGTCTATTCACATAAACACATATCCGGCTGGCACTCATGATGTTTAATTTGCCACAATAAGAAACATTTACGGAAGAATTGAGGACCTTATGAGTCAAGTTATCGCGCAAATCCGGCATCGGTTGCACTTTATTCGCGATCATGGACTGGAGTTTGGTCGCTTCATGTTGCAGCGTATTCAACATGATCGCCTCCCCGTCACGGCCGGCTATTTAGCCTATATTACTTTGTTGTCTTTAGTGCCCATGCTGGCAGTGGTGTTTGCCATGATGTCGGCCTTTCCTATGTTTTCCGAGTTACGAGAAGTCATTCAGCAGTTCGTGTTTACCAACTTCGTGCCTGCCGCCGGCGACATAGTGCAAGAAAAAATCCAAGACTTTGTCGATAACGCCTCTAAAACGACGGCTATCGGTGTGGCCGCCTTGGCTGTTACTGCCATCTTACTGATTTCGGCTATCGATCAAAACTTCAATTACATCTGGCGGGTGAGTGACAAACGCCGCGCTTCCGTGGCGTTTGCTACTTACTGGATGATACTGACCTTAGGCCCTATTTTGGCTGGCGCCAGCTTAGTGCTGACCTCGTATATTACGACCATAAAACTGTTTAATAACGACTTACTAGGTATAGGATCGCACCTGTTATCTATGCTGCCGTTTATTCTATCGACCACGCTGTTTGTGGTGTTTTACATGGTGGTGCCGAACGTACGAGTGCGTTTTTCCTATGCCATCTGTGGCGCCATAGTGGCGGGTGTGCTGTTTGAAATTGCCAAGCGAGCCTTTGCGTTTTACATAGTGCAGTTCCCGTCTTACGAAGCGATTTATGGCACGCTCGCCACTATTCCCATTATTTTTGTCTGGGTCTATTTAAGCTGGATGGTGGCCTTGTTGGGTGCCGAAATTACCGCCGGGTTAGGCGAATTTGAGCGATTATTAGGTAAGCGTTTTAAAGACGTAAACTCAGAAGCCGCAGCGGCACAGGAGGATTAATGCGCACCTTGTATCCAAGCATAACGCCCTATCAAGAGCAAAGACTCGCGGTGTCAGAGCGCCATACCTTGCATGTGGAAGAGAGCGGCAATCCGTTAGGTATTCCCGTGCTACTGGTGCACGGTGGGCCGGGAGCGGGCACCAGTAGCGAACACAGACGATTTTTTGATCCCGAGTGCTATCGCATTATTTTGTTTGATCAGCGAGGCGCCGGTCGGTCTGAGCCTCATGCAGAATTAGCCGATAACAATACCCAGGCACTGATCGCCGATATGGAACAGATCCGTGTTGCCTTAGGGGTGGAGTCTTGGTTGGTGTTTGGTGGCTCTTGGGGCGCTACCTTAGCGCTGTGTTATGCCATAGAGCACAGCGAGCGAGTGTTAGGACTAGTGTTGCGAGGGCTGTTTTTAGGTCGCCAGCAAGACTTGGATTGGCTGTATCAGCCCGATGGTGGCGCGGCACAAGTTTTTGCCGATTATTATCAAGATTTTCTTAGCCCCCTAGAGGGTGAAACTCGCCACTTACTCAGCCACTATTATCGGCTGCTCACCGGTAGCAATGAGCTCGCCCGTCTTAATGCGGCGCGGGCGTGGGCGATTTGGGAAGGGCGTATTTCTACGCTTTTACCTCGCTCAGACGCGCTAGAGTATTACGGCCAAGCTCGCGATGCCTTGGCGCTGGCGCGCATTGAAAGTCATTATTTTATCAATCAGTGCTTTATCGAAGAAAACCACATTATTCGCCAAGTGGAGAAATTACGCGGTTTGCCTGCGGTATTAATCCACGGTCGCTATGATGTGATTTGTAAGCCAGCTGCCGCCTTTGAATTAGCGCACCATTGGCCTGAGTTAAATCTGCAAATCGTATCTGGATCAGGACATTCGGCCTTTGAACCGAGTAATATAGACGCCCTTATTAAAGCCACGGATCAGATGGCAAGGGAGTTGGCGAAAGTATGATAGCGCTTATTCAGCGAGTGAGTTCGGCGGCCGTTACGGTTGCGAATGAAGCTGTGGAACATGAAGCGGCGGAACATGAAACGGTAGGCGCCATAGGCCCAGGCCTGTTGGTGTTGCTTGGCATCGAAAAAGGTGACGACCAAGCCAAGGCCGACAAACTAGTGCGCAAAGTCTTAGCCTACCGGGTATTTAGTGACGCCGACGACAAGATGAATTTGAACGTGCAGCAAATTGGCGGCAGCTTGTTGGTGGTGTCGCAGTTCACCTTGGCGGCAGATACTAATACCGGCCTTAGACCCAGCTTTTCTAACGGTGCCAGCCATCAAGACGCCGAACACTGGTATCAGTATTTTGTGCAAGCCGCGCGTGCACAAGGCATGAATACTGAAACCGGCCGCTTTGCCGCCAACATGCAAGTGAGCTTGGTCAACGATGGGCCCGTCACCTTTTGGTTGCAGGCGTAATTTTTATCGATCTGAATTCTTAGCGTTTTTATCTTTCGCTTAGGGCTTATGCTGGGCTAGATTTGGCCAGCCAGCTTGGATTTAAGCGCATACCCACATTCATAAATATAGGAGCAGACCATGTATCATGTGGTCACCCCGCAAACGGAAGCGGAACTCGAGGCGTATTATCAGCTGCGTTGGCAATTATTGCGCAAGCCCTGGCAACAGCCTAGAGGCTCAGAGCGCGACGAATTTGATGAATATGCCCACCACAGAATGATGGTCGATAGCCAAGGCAAATTAGTGGCCGTGGGCCGCCTGTATGTAAGTGGCGACGAGGCGCAAATTCGCTTTATGGCGGTGGATGCAGATAACCGCGACCATGGCTTAGGTACGCGTATGGTACAGGCGTTAGAGCAGGTGGCTCGCCAGCAAGGCGTGCGGCGCTTGGTGATGAATGCCCGTGAAGAGGCGGTGTCGTTTTACAGTCGCTGCGGCTTTACCGTCGTCGGCGAAGGCCCCATTAGTTTTGGCAAAATTCCTCATCGGCAGATGATCAAGGCCCTAACCTCTATTCATCAAATTCGCCATTGCCCCGAGTTGTGTGATGCTTTGCAACGCGAGTGGCACAAACGCATCCCGATCACCGAAAAGATGGGCATTAAAATTATCCAATATACCGGCAGTCGGTTTAAGACCAAGGCGAATCTGACCGCCAATCTTAACCTGCATGATTCTATGTTTGCCGGCAGTATTTATAGCCAATGCGTACTCACCGGCTGGGGCTTGATCTGGTTACAAATGCAGGAGTTTGGTCTAACCGGCGACATAGTGCAGGGCAGCGGCGACATTAAATACCATAAGCCAGTATGGAACGAACCCACAGCTGAAGTGCGGGGCCGACTGCGCGAGCAATTATTGCCACTGCAAAGCGGCGAACGCGTCAGTGTGGCGCTGACGGTTACCTTATATAGCGGCGAACAAGCCGCCGCGACGTTTCACGGCCGCTATGTGATTTTGCCGCACTAGCGCCCGAAGCGCAGCATAAAAAAGCCGAGGCAGGATCTGCATCGGCTTATTCAATTTATTAGGCGTGACGCTCGCTAGCTATTACTGCTGGCGGTGGCGTAAAAAGGCCGGAATATCCAGCCCTTCGGGCATGGTTTCTTTATTCAGAGCCGATTCTGTCGCTTCAGGCTTAGCCTGTTGCGTAGGAGCTATGGTGGCTTGTTGCGGTTGTATGCCGGTCGCAATCATAGTGACTTGAATGGTGTCGACCAGATTAGGGTCTAAGCTGATACCAGAAACCACGGTGGCATATTCGCCAACGCACTCTGCAACCTGATCACCAATTTTTTGGAAATCGTCCAAGCCGATATCCATAGAGGCCACCACGTTGAGCAGCACACCACGGGCACGCTCTAATTCGACTCTTTCCAGTAACGGGTTATTTAGCGCCTGCTGGGTGGCGTCTTGTACTTTATTCTCGCCAGTGCCAATGCCAATGCCCATTACCGCCTTACCTTGCTGGCGCATAATAGTACGCACGTCGGCGAAGTCGATATTAATCAGGCCGGTTTGACCTATGATATCGGCTAAGCCCTTAACGGCGTTTTGGATCACTTTACTGCTTTCGGTAAACGCTTGCAGCAAGGGTGTTTTTGAGCCCAATACTTTCAGTAAGTAATCATTAGGTAACACCAAGAGCGCATCCGTATGCTCAGACAAGGCTTTAAGGCCGTCGTCGGCAGCCTTGGCGCGCAATTTACCTTCAAAACCAAAGGGGCGAGTGACGATAGCGACCGTCATTATGCCCAGTTCTCTGGCTGTTTTCGCGACTATAGGTGCCGCACCTGTGCCGGTGCCGCCACCCATACCCGCCGTTATAAAGCACAAATCCGCGCCTTGGAGTTGGGCACGGATTTCCTCAATACTTTCTTCTGCCGCTTGGCGGCCTACTTCTGCTTGCGCACCCGCACCTAGGCCACGGGTTAATAGCTTGCCCAATTGCAGTACATTCACGCGGCTTTGCTGCAGCGCTTTGGCGTCGGTATTCATGGCCACTATGTTGACGCGGTCGGGCAAGGCGCTATCTGCTAATAAATTGACGGTATTACCGCCGCAACCGCCTACACCGATAACGCCTATATTAATGACATCACATTCCGGCTCGGCAGGTTCAAAAAAGAGGTGGTCGCTCATCCGGGACTCCGTGGAAAAACAAAAGGGCTGAATAATCAGCCCTCGGATACAATATTTTACAAATAATATATTAGAAACAATATATCAGTATCGATAGGTTAACTGTTTTTCAATGATTCTGGGGCCAGTATTTCCACTTTTCCTGCCATATCTGTTAACCAGCGGCGAAATTCAGGCGAATCTTTGACTTCAGTTTCCACCATCATGCTCTGCTTGTCGTAACGGGTCAACCTAGGGTTGTTGCCCGGAATAGCCGTTTCAATCATGGCACGATTGGGGTTGGTAATTCGGCCCACAAATTGAATGGTGTCCGCTTCTTCGTGGTAGCCTTTTTCACGTATCAATTTATTGACGCTAAAGTCACGAGGCTGCGTCACAGGGCGACTGGTCAGCTCCACTTCTTTGATGTGCTCAAAAGAAATGCCGTAAACTTTTGGGTCCATATCAGACACTGTGCACAACAGCATGGTGCCGTCTTTACGTGCCACTATACCTAATGGATTCACTTGCTCGTAACGTAGCCACACGGTACGGCCTTTGATCACGCGGCGAATTTCGGCGCTAAATTTACGGCCACGCCACAGTGCATCACGAATAGTGGTCGCACGGCGAATTTCTGGGCTGCCGGCAAAGGGTTTAGGCAAGCTAACTACGTTTTCTACCCAGCGACTCGCCAGCTCGCTTTGGCTGTCTTTGATCACCTGATTGGCTTTATCAATAATAGGGTTTAGTTCGTTCAGCACACTGGCTGGCAGCAAATCAGCGGCCTGATCATTCCAGGTCTTAAGCGCCATCGCTAAGCCCAATGGCATAAAGTTAGCAAAGTCATTTAAGCCATTGCGTTCGAAGCACCAGCCGTGAGGTTTGCTGCGATCATCTGAGGTGAGATCAAACAGGCCCATGCCGGACATTTCTTCTAAGTCACGCTGTACGGTACGCAGACTTACCTGAATACCTTCTTCCTCTAACTTTTCTTGCAGCTGGCGCGCGGTCAGCTTATACGGACGGTATGGAACACAGCGCGCCAGGGTCAATTGTCTTAATAGCTTCTTACTCATGGTGATGCCCTCTTGCTTGGTATGATTCTATCCTAGTTTGAGGGTGTGACAACTTCTGTCGCAGCCTTTGTCGTCTAGAGTGTCGCTATTTTTCTACAACTTGGATTTTGTGGTCTGTTCCTGACGCGCATTAGTACTGGCTATGAGTGGTGTTATTAATATATAAGTAATTGAAATTAAAGTATCTTATTGGGATAATTATGAAAAAAATCATAATTTTTGTGCTGTTTTTTAGTGTGTTTGGTAGCGCACCAACCGTGTTTGCTGCGGCTTTAGCGTCAGAAAATAAACCGTTTTTAGCCAGTAGCGACACAATACATCAGCACTTATCTTCGCTTGCGACAGCCAATACCCAAGCCAAAATGGTCAATCTTGGCTATTCGGCCGGCGGTCGATCTATAGACGCGCTGCTGTTTTCCAATTCGCCGACCTTCTTAAGCAAGCCCTTGGCCCAAGCCGACAAAGTGACCGTAATGCTCTTAGGCGCACAACATGGCAATGAGCCTGCGGGCGCTGAGGCATTGTTACAATTAGCAAGTGAGCTGGCGGGCGGTCAGCATGAGGCGTTATTAGCGCGTCTTAATTTAGTGCTGGTGGTGCTGGCTAACCCTGATGGCCGTGATTTAGGGTCGCGCTATAACGCCGCTAAAGACAATACCAATATCGATTATGTGGCGCTGCAGGCTGGCGAAACGCAATTGTTGGTGGAGGCTTTGCAGCATTTTGATCCCGATGTGGTGTACGACGCCCATGAGTCGGGTATTTGGAAGCGCATTTTAACCAAAGAACAAGGCTGGATGACGGATGTAGAAGCCCAGTTTGATATGGGCAATAACCCCAATATAGATGCCAGCTTGCGCCAGTATACGGAGCTGCATTTATTGCCGACGTTGATTGAGCGGGTATCAAAGGCGGGTTTGCCGGCCAGTCGTTATCGCGGCGAAATCACTCGGCTTGGGCAAAGCGTCGCGCGCGGCGGTTTAGGTATTACTAATCTGCGTAACTATGCGGCGCTACAAGGGCGAGTGTCGATCTTGGTGGAAAATCGCTTAGACAATAAGCAAGGTGCTTATGCCACGCCGCGCAATATTGGTGAACGTACCCGTAAGCAACACTTAAGTATGCTGACTATGTTGCAGTTGGTGAGTGATGAAGCTGAATCCTTGTTGACCGTAGCACGCGCGGCACGCCAAGAGTGGCATTCTGGCGCTAATGGCGAGCAAGTGTTGGCCATGAAGGTAGGTTTTGACGTGAATCCCAATCAGCCGGTCGTCGAATTACCGCTGGTGCGCTTGGCTGATGGCCATCAAGCGTTACATAGCTTTGCTAATCACGAGGCCATAGTCCGCCAAGATCTGGTCGCCTTACCGGCAGCGTATGCGGTTACGCGTGAACGCGAGCGTATGGCTCGCTGGCTGACGCTGCATAATATCGATTTTATAACGCTGGCCGAGCCGAGCACGCTATTGGCTGCGCGCATTACTATCACTGAGTTAGCTCGCTTGCCTAAATCTCGGGTCGGAGTGCGAGAGAAAATCCAAGCTAAGGTAAAGGTAATTAAAACCGAAGCACATTTGCAGCCGGGTGACCTACTCGTACCCATGAGCCAGCCATTAGCGCCGTTGGCGGCGTTAATGTTGGATCCGCGCTCAGTAAATGCCGTGTACCAAGAACAGAACTGGGATTGGCTGGCGCTGGGTGAGTTTCCAGTCTTCCCTGTGCTTGAGTCCGAAATGACGTCTGCGGCCATACATCAGCCATAAAAAAACCGCCTTGCGTTGGCACGCGAGGCGGTTTAAAAGCGAACTCATTTAAGGCTGAGTTATAGCAGTATGCCTTACAGCGCCAGCCAAGATAGCGGCGACTTGCTGACGGCTGCGCCATAGATGTAGGCAAAAATCGCAATCGAGGCAAAGGTGGCGATCAAACGCTGATTGCGCGTCTTGCCGCGCTTGATAGCGATGGTGCCCACGACGATATACAGCACTAAGCCAATCACCTTGGCGGTGAGCCAAGGGCTGTTATCAAACGGGATCTGCTTACTTAACACCGCCAGCCATACGCCCATTGCCAGCAACAGGGTATCGATAATGTGGGGCAATATTTTTAGCAGCTTACTCTTGATGCGTTCTGGGGCGGGCAATGCCAGCCAAGCGCGCAGCATAAAGAGGGTAATACTGAGTAGCGCAAACATCATGTGCGCATGCTTAATGGCCACGTAAGGCATAATAACTCCAAGAAAGACGAACGAGACAACCATGATAGCAGGAACCGCTTTTGTGGTAGTGTGAAATACTGCTCTGCATCAAGGCGGTACGTTAAAAGCAGCGTTAAGTTAGCGGCCACCACACTCTTTAATTAGGAAAATACCCTTATTATGCTGAAAACTCTCATTTATGGCGGTTTTGCCGCACTATTGACCGGTCCGGTATTCGCCGCCTCGCTGACCGTTTACAAGTCTCCCACTTGTGGTTGCTGTGAAGATTGGGTTAGTCATATGCAAGAGTCGGGCTTTGAAGTAACAGTGATTGACCACGAGAATATGCAACCTATTAAACAGCGGGTCGGCGTAAAGCCAGAGCTGGCTTCTTGCCATACCGCTTTGATTGATGGCTACGTGATTGAAGGCCATGTGCCGGCTGCGGACGTGCGTCAGTTATTAGAACAAAAGTCCGCCGTGCGCGGTTTGACCATTCCCGGTATGCCACAAAGTGCACCCGGCATGGACATACCCGGTACGCCTTATGAAGTATTGAGTTTTGATAACGTCGGCAATACCCAGGTATTTAAGCGTTATCCTGGCTAGTTATTGGGTTGTTTTTGGGGTGTGGTGTTGGTGAGCGCTATCCGGTTCGAAAGCAATAAAGCGCGAGCCTTGAAAGACCAAGACACCGGTTTGCTCGGGCAGCAATTGTTCATAAAGAAGCCGGCTAACCTGAAACTCTTTTTCATCCGCCCCGGCTAGAGGCCGAAAAGTAACATAATAATTGACTCGGGGTGGTGGCGGCTCGGTTTGTTGTTGAGGGGGTAAGCCCATAAATTCCCGAGTCTGCTTAGCGGCGATTAATACCGGCAGGCTGTGCTGCGTTTGGGCATCATTAAAAAAATGCCCGCTCAAGCGCCGCCCCAGTACTAAGATGGCAATGAAAATAATTACCCAAAACACCAGTTTGCTCATCGCATTCCCCTTATGATGTCGTGCTGGTTAAGTGCCGCTTACTCTGGTTCAGTGCACTTCATTTGCGTCTGATGGAACATACGCCCATAAAGTAAATGAAGGTACATAAGCCCATGAAGTAAAGGAGGCCGTGAGTTAGCTAATGATACAAAGCATAGGTGTAGCGCTCGCTCTATTATTGTTGCTCAATAGTTCGGTTCATGCCTCGGCATGGTCGGAGGACGTTGTGTTTCAAAACGCGCTGTCTCAGGTAGAGATAAGCGTCGACCTGCATGCTGCGAGCGTCACCGCTTGCCCTAAAGAGCAGGCTAGTAAGCTCAGTCTCAGTCTGATTAACGGCCAAGTGCAGGGCCATTTGGCACAATTGAGTCTGGATTTAACCTGCTCCCAGAGTCGGCTGACCACTCGCCTTAATAGTAATGCCGAACCGGCCAATAAGGATGCTTTATCCTTACTGCTGACGCTGCCTGCCATCGACTTCACCATAGATACGCTGACCTTACAGTTACCAGAGGGGCGTTTTAGTGGGCCCGCCGAGCTTCACCATAAGGAGCAGCAATTAAATGTGGTTTGGCAGAGTAGTGCCGGTAATACCAAGCTTGCGATCACCCCCGACCGCCAAGGCTGGCGCTGGCAAGGTGAGCTGCCCGGGGCGTTATTTACCCCGAGTTTGCGCCAACCCTTTGGTATTAGCGGCGGCTGGCAACCCGAACAGCCGGTTACGCTTAATGTAAATGGCGCCTTACCTACGCCGTTAGTGGGAAATTGGCAGCTAGCCTTGATGGCTGAACAAGTCGGTGATGGCTGGCAGCTGTTACCCCGCTCTCGGCTCAGTGTGCCCAGCCTTAAATGGAAAGATCTGGTCCTTAATCAGCTCACGCTAACGCCAGAGCGTGCACTGGCACTCGATAAGCCGTGGCAGGCGAGCGTCAGTTGGCAGCCGGGAGTCTGGAAAAAACAGCCTGTTCCGGCGGCTAGCCTGCAACTGGAGGGCGCTAGCCTCGACAATTTACAAGGCCAAGTGCGAGCAGAGCTTGCGCCTGACCTGCAGTTAACTGGACATTGGCGTTATCACCAAGGCTTGGCGTTAACCGTGCCGGCGCAGAGTGTCTCTGCTGCCAGTACGTGGTCTTGGCTAACGACTTGGCTGAGACTGCCTGTGGCCTTAAACACAGAGGCAGGCCAATTACAGGTGTCCTTGAGCGCGGCCAATCTCTTAAATAATAAACAGCCGATTTTAGTCCACGCCCACCTCACCGACGGGCAGCTTAAGTATGGCGATATACAGCTCGAACAACTGGCGGCTAAGCTGAAACTTAGCTGGAATGGTCAACAGGGCTGGCGCAGCTTAGGCCCTCAGGCGATGTCAGCGGCTAAGTTAGCGCTGGGTGTGCCTGTTACCAATGTTCAGGGTGCATGGCGTTGGCAAGCAGAAGGCATAGAGCTTCAGGGGCTTACGGCACATTTACTGGGTGGTCAATTAGCGCTATCGCCCATGGCATTAACGCGTACTCCAACAGGGGAAGCTCACTTTAGTGATATTTCCCTCGAAAAACTGCTGAACTATGCCAGTGTGACTGGCCTGACCGGCAGTGGTCTACTTAAAGGACGGCTGCCTTTTGTGTATGACCAAGGGCTGAGCATAAAAAATGGCCGCGCCGAGAGCCATGATGGCTGGATCTCTTATCAAGCCAGCCCGCAGTTAATTGCGACCGGCGAGGCGAATATCTCCTTAGGCCTGACCTTAGGTTTGTTAAGTGACTTGCGCTACGACCGGCTCAGCGCCAATATTTCCATGGCCAAAACAGGTGAGGCCAACATTACAAGCCAGCTCATTGGACGCGCGCCTGTGAAGGGTAAATTACATGCCGTTAACTTCAATTATAACCATCAAGAAAACCTGTTACAGTTGCTGGCCAGTCTGCGTTTTGCTAAGGATTTAACTGAGCGATTGCCGGCTAACCTTCAGGGGGAGAGTGAGTAAATGATAAAATATGCGGCCATCGCTGGCCTGTTACTACTGAGTGGCTGCACGCCTCGGGTAGAAATAGTGGTGCCAGACAAGCCCATTACCGTGAATTTAAACGTCAAAGTCGACCATGAGATCCGCGTTAAAGTTGACAGAGAGCTGGAACAATTGTTTGAACAAGAAAAAGGCTTGTTCTAAGGAGTGACTATGCGTTGGTTAATTATCATGTTTGCGGCAGCGTTAAGCTTTTCAGCTTGGGCGCTCGACTTACAACAAGCTAAGCAGCAAGGGTTAGTGGGCGAGCAATTAAATGGACTAGTGGGCGTGGTGCGGGGCAGTGGTGAGGTGACGGCTGTCGCGAACGATATTAATCGTAAACGCTTGGCCAGTTATCAAGAGATTGCCCAGCGTACCGGCACTAGTTTGGCCATAGTGCAAAGCCGTGCCGGTCAGTACAACATAGAGCGCACTCAGGCGGGCTATTATATTCAGCTGGCAGACGGCAGTTGGCGCAAAAAGTAGCTGAAACAAGGTGAGGCGGGAGGGGTAATGGGTGAGGTGGACGAGAAAACCCCCGTCACCCGCCGCCCCTCTAGTCTGTGATCTTCTCTTTCTATCATGCTTCATCGGGTATTTATTTTTTAACTTGGCGCTCTGTTTTCGCCTCACTCCTCACGATTTACCCCTCCCGTATTCTCATAAAAAGGTTTTGATGTGTCTGTAACGCCACCATTTGCTCAAAAAATTCCTCATTTGTTGACTCAACATAACGACACTCGTATCGATCACTACCATTGGTTGCGTGATGACGAGCGCACCAGCCCCGAAGTGTTGGCTTATCTTGAGCAAGAAAACCACTATACAGAGCAGGCCTTAGCGCCGCTCGCAGCGTTGCAAGACACCTTGTACCAAGAAATGATTGCCCGGCTGCGCCCCGATGACAGCTCTGTGCCTTATCGTAAAAATGGCTACTGGTATCAGAGTCGCTATCAATCGGGCTTTGAGTATGCGCTGCTAGAGCGCTATCGGGATGGCCAGCCGGAGCAGGTAGAATTGCTGCTGGATGGCAACGAGCGAGCCGAGGGCCAAGATTATTACGATCAAGGCCAGTTAGCGGTTAGCCCTAATCAGCAACTGTTGGCCTTTGCCGAAGACTTTGTGTCGCGCCGTGAATATCAAATTCGTTTTAAACGCTTAAGCACAGGCGAGCTCTATGACGAAGTGCTAGAGCACACTTCGGGCAACTTGGTGTGGGCCAACGACAATCAGACGTTGTTTTATGTGCATCAAGACCCCGACACTCTGCTGCCGTATCGGGTCTATCGCCACACCTTAGGCACGCCGCAAAGCCAAGATGTCTTGGTGTATGAAGAAAGCGATCCCAGCTTTTATACCAGCATTTACAAGAGTCGCTCCACAGATTATGTGGTGATAGGTGCGTGGAGCACGCTGACTAGCGAAATTAGCTTAATCTCTGCCAACGAACCGACCCAAGCGGTACGGCTGTTTTTGGCGCGCCAACGGGGGCACGAATATGAAGTGGAGCACTATCAAGGCCAGTTTTATGTGCGTTCTAATAAAGACGGCGTGAATTTTGGTCTCTATCAAACGACAGCGAACGCCAGCTCTCCCGATCGTTGGCAAACGCGGGTGCCGGCTCGCGCCGAGGTGTTGTTCGAAAGTTTTACGCTGTTTAAAGATTGGTTGGTGTTAGAAGAACGCAGCCAAGGCTTAACCCAGCTGCGCCAATTGCATCACAGCCAAGATCTTGAACATCCGATAAGCTTTGATGACCCGACTTATGTTACTTGGCTGGATGTGAATGCTGAGGCCGACAGCCCTTGGCTGCGTTACGGCTATTCGTCTATGACGCAGCCCGTGACCTTGTATGAAGTCAATATGGATACTCAAGAACGCCGCGAGCTGAAGCAAGAATATGCCGGCGAGCAATTTAGCGGTGCAGATTATCGCAGTGAGCGCATCTGGGTACGCGCGCGCGACGGCGAGCAAGTGCCGGTCTCTTTGGTATACAAAGCTAACTTATTTAAGCGAGCGGCGAATAACACTACTAATCCCCTGCTGATCTATGGCTACGGCGCTTACGGTGCCAGCATGGACTCGGACTTTAGCGCCTCACGGTTGAGCCTATTAGATCGCGGCTTCGTCTATGCCATCGCCCACGTACGCGGCGGCGAAGAGCTGGGCCGAAACTGGTATGAGCAAGGTCGTTTACTCAGTAAGCAAAATAGCTTTAATGATTTTATCGATGTTACTCAAGCGCTAACGGCTCAGGGCTACGGGGATAAAAATAGGGTGTATGCGGCCGGTGGCAGTGCCGGTGGCCTGCTGGTGGCGGGTGTCGTCAATATGGCGCCGCAGTTATATCATGGCGTAGTGGCGGCGGTGCCGTTTGTAGATGTGGTCACGACTATGCTGGATGAGAGTCTTCCGCTCACCACAGGCGAGTTTGATGAATGGGGCAATCCGGCACAGGCGGAGTTTTATCATTACATTAAATCCTACAGCCCCTATGACCAAGTGCAGGCACAGGCTTATCCTCATCTATTGGTCACTACGGGTTTTCATGATTCTCAGGTGCAATACTGGGAGCCGGCCAAGTGGGTGGCCAAGCTGCGTGAGCTAAAAACTGACGACAATTTATTACTGCTGCATTGCGACATGGACACCGGCCACGGCGGTAAATCGGGGCGTTTTGAGGCCTATCACGAACTGGCTCGCGAATACGCCTTTTTGTTAGATTTGGCTAAACCGTAAGGGGTAAATAGTGAGGAGAGAGGCGATAGGCATCAGGCCGCAGTAGATGAGGTTTTTACCCATCACTCTTCACCCCTCCCGCCTCACATCCGTTAACTAAACGACTGCACTATCACCAGCAGCACTAATGCCGGGCAGACGAAGCGCACATACCAGGGCCAGATTTTCCAGAACAGGCCTTGGGCTAATTCTGGATTACCTTGTTGCATTTCGGTCAGTACCGCATTGCGTCGCCACACCCAACCGGCGTAAAGGGTAATACACATGCTCACCAAGGGCTGAGCATACTGAGTGGTAATGGTAATCACCAAACCAAACAAGCTGCCAAAGTTAAACACAATCACCACACTAAACAGCGTACACACGGCGGTCACCAACCAAGTGGCTTTAATGCGTGATAACGTTGACGACTCCAATACCAAGGATACTGGCGCCTCTAACATAGAAATCGCCGAGGTGAGCGCGGCCACTATCATGAGCATGAAAAA
The DNA here is from genome assembly GCF_052119705.1 of Oceanisphaera sp. W20_SRM_FM3. Taxonomy (NCBI): domain Bacteria; kingdom Pseudomonadati; phylum Pseudomonadota; class Gammaproteobacteria; order Aeromonadales; family Aeromonadaceae; genus Oceanisphaera; species Oceanisphaera sp. W20_SRM_FM3. The sequence continues at coordinate 49,134 of NZ_JBGQOP010000005.1, forward strand.
GGCGAAGGCGACCGGATATTGTGCCGCACCCATGGTGTTAAATAAGGCGGGCAATACAGAAAACACTAAGGTGTCTGAGCTCAGCAAGCTGCCGTCGTCGGCAAAAATAGTCACGCCGTTATGTTGTGCCACATACATAGCCGGTAAAATCAGCAAACCTGCCATAAAAGCCACGCCGGTATCGAGCAAGGTTACTTGCGCCGCCAGTGCAGGAATGTTCGCTTGGCGATTTAAGTAAGAACCATAAAGCATCATTACTGCAGCGCCTAAGGATAAGGAGAAAAAGCTTTGCCCCAGCGCGCCTATCAGCACCTCACGGCTGAGCACCCGATTAAAATCTGGCACTAAGTACACTTTTAAACCTTCGCTGGCGCCGGGTTGCAGCAACATATAGCCGGTGAGCACAAGCAACATTAAAAACAATAATGGCATCAGTCGCGTTGACCACTTCTCGATGCCTTGCTCAAGACCTCGGCTCACCACATACAGGCTAAGCAAGGCGAACAATAGAGTAAACAACAAGTTACGGGCGGTGGAAAATTCTGTCATCCACAAAGCTGAGCCGTCTGCGCCCACGAGGCTGGCGATGGGCTCAGCCGCAAAGGCCACAAACCAGCCGGAAACGATGGCATAAAAGGTAAAAATAAAACTGACGGTAAGAATAGAAGCCAAGCCCACGAAACCGGCGATCAGCTTACAGCTCTTATTGGCAGTGAGTTTTTGTAAGGCGCGAAAGGGGTTAGCTTGGCCATAACGGCCGATAGTGATTTCTGCGACCAACATGGGGTAGCCTAACAAGAAGATAAACAGCAGGTAGACCAACAAGAAGGCTCCGCCGCCATTACTGGCGGCTTGGGTGGGAAAACCCCAGATATTACCCACTCCGATGGCGGATCCGGCGGCGGCCATCACGAATCCGAGTTTACTGCTAAATTGTGCCCTTTTTTCCACGTCTTGCTGCTCCTGCTGGCTATTATATTTGGTGTATGCACTGCCCAATTAAAATTGTGCCAACTCGGGTGTTGGGCGGCGTTTCTGTCCGTGTGGGGGAGTTTGCTGAGGCAATATAGGTGATTGTTGGTGTTTTTTCAGCAAAAAATAAGGTGTTTAGCCTGTGAGTGCTGTCTTTGGCATAGCCTAGTTTAACCTTGGCGGAGAAATTAAGTACCTAATGCCTCAATCGGACCCTTTGGTTTACTGTCGCGACATAGCGGCGTGCACAGTAATCAAAAAATGACCAAACAGGGCTGACCAAATCTGCACAAAGGGGTATGATCAGCCTCATTAACAGGTTAGATTTTGGTGTGTCTTGGGTATTCGCGCTACACAAAAAGAAAAAACCCGTCGTACGCTCATTAATGCCGCTTTTAGCCAGCTGAGCGCCGAACGCAGTTTTTCGAGCCTAAGCCTCAGAGAAGTCGCGCGAGAAGCGGGTTTGGCGCCGACTTCTTTTTATCGTCACTTTAAAGATATGGAAGAGCTAGGGCTGACCTTGGTCGACGAGGGTGGCCTAACATTACGGCAATTGATGCGCCAAGCTCGTCAACGCATTGCCGATGGTGGTAGTGTTATCCAAATCTCGATAAAAACCTTTATGGAATTTATCGAGCGCAGCCCAGATGTGTTTCGCTTGCTACTGCGGGAGCGCTCGGGTACCTCGGCGGCCTTTCGCCAAGCCGTGGCCCGGGAAATTCAGCATTTTACCGCTGAACTCACAGATTATTTAGAAGAAAAGCAACAAACTAGCCGCAGCTATGCAGAAATGCAGGCCCAAGCTATGGTCACCATTGTATTTAGTGCTGGAGCAGAAGCGCTGGATATGAACGAGAGTGAGCGTGCGGCCTTGGCCGAGCGCATGACCTTGCAACTGCGAATTATTGCCAAGGGCGCAGATGCATACAATAAAGCAAAGCGGCTTTAGGCCCGATATTAGGAAGGATGACCATGTCAGTTACCAAGAATATTCGTCGCAAACCTATCTTATTAGCGCTACTTGTTGGCCTGTGCGGTAATGGCACATTGGCAGCGCTAAGCGTTAGCCAAGTAGCATTTTCTCTTTTTCCTATCATAGCCTTAGTACTAGCAGCTCGTCAGCTCTATCAGGAATACCTGACCGTGCCTATGGAAGGTGACACGCCACTTTGTACCTTACTCGCTTTTTTAATTGGCGTGTTTAGTTACTCGGCCATATTGCGTACCGAGTTTCCTGAAATGGGTACCAATTTTTTATCGGTGATGGTGACTTTGATTCTGGTGATTTGGCTGGCATTAAAAATGGGTGTGGCCGCACGTCCTGATGCCGCAGACGACGTTAAGTCTTAACACTCGCCTTAACTCTGATCTTAAAAACGACGATTAGCCCGCCATTTGGCGGGCTTTTTATTTGGGGCGTGAAACGTGAGTTGCGAATTATGAGGAGGAAATTCTGCCTGCGGTGAAATGCGAGAGCAAGCGTTCGCCTACAAAAACATGCCCTTTGCTTAGCTCGGCTATCACTTTCACGCCTCACTTCACTGCTTAATCCGTGACCACAGGTAAGTGCGCTGAACCGCCCCATTCGGTCCAAGAGCCGTCGTAAACTGCAACGTCTTTATGACCGGTGTGATAGGCGGCTAGCGCAATAATGGCGGCGGTCACGCCAGAGCCGCAGCTACAAATCAGCTTTTGCTCCGGGGTTAACAGTGGTGCTAAACGTGCGGCCAACTGCTCTTTGGGTAAAAACTGTCCCTGTTGCAGTAGCTCACCAAAGGGTAAGCACATAGCCCCCGGCATATGACCGGCGCGCACGCCCGCTCGCGGATCGGCGGCTTGTCCGCTAAAGCGCTCACGGCTGCGGGCATCTAAAATGCGGTAGTCAGCTTGGGTTAACGCCGCTTGTACTTGATGGGCGTCGGCGAGCCAGTTTGGTTGCAATTCTGCGATAAACTTACTGGGTACTGCCGGCGTTGGCGGCGTGTTATCCACGGGCAAACCAAGCGCCAGCCAGTTAGGCAAGCCGCCATCTAACACGGCGACCTGTTCATGCCCCATGGCTTTAAACATCCACCAAGCACGAGGGGCGGCAAAAATACCGCTGCTGTCGTAGATAACGATAGTTTGCTGATTGTTAATGCCGAGCGCCGATACTTGCTCAGAGAATTGTGCGGCGCTAGGCAGCATATGTGGCAAAGCGCTGCTGTGATCCGCTATCTCTTTGTCAAAGTCAAAAAAATGCGCCCCTGTAATGCGCTGTTGGCGCCATTCGCTCTCGCCTGAACGTTGTGCCGCTGGCATATGCCAACTAGCATCTAATACGACTAAATCGGGATTATCTAAGTGTGTCGCGAGCCAAGCTGCATCCACTAAGGCACCTGATAGTGATAAAGCTGTCATGTTTATTGCTCCTATTTTACCGATAATCTTATCCTAAGCGGCTCGTCCCGCGGAGCTACATTTTTATCAAACCTACCTTTGTAAGACATTGGCCATTGTTGGTGTGAGATTAATCTTAAGAGTGCGACAGTGAAAATGGATTTATGGCCGACGTTATAACTGTTAAAAATATCAAGTTTATTTAAATCAATAGATTACGATTATATGGATCATTTTTCGCAAATTGCACTTAGTTTTCTTATCTTGAGACGCGCATAAAAGCCTGTATAGTTACTCGTGCAGGGAGCAAGGAAGCCAGTTAGGAAGACAGGCTTGCCAAGTATGGCGAAAGGAATACCGCAGTAAGCGGCAAGGGACACCTCCAGGATGGAGACAGTCACGCAGCTCAGGATGAGTCGCAGTCAGGATGACACAGGACACGCCGACGGATCGGTATGAGGAAAGGCCTTAAGGATAAGGTAGTATGTCAAGGATTGCAGGGAGCAACATTGGTTTAAGGATTTGAGCCGAACGACAACCCAAAAGGGGATGACAACTGTCATCCCCTTTTTCTATTGTAAAATTCGCAATCTAAGACTGAATAAAGGTCGAACAAGCATGAGTCAGTGGCACGCTATTTATCAAGCTATCAACAGTTTAGAAGCGCACATGTTAAAAGGCGCCTTGGAAGTCTCTGGTATAGAGGTACAGCTAAAAGGCGAGGCACTCGCCGGCGCCTTGGGAGAGTTGCCCGTTAATGCCATAGAAGTGAGCATCTTAGTGAAACGCCACCAAGCAACCCAAGCTCAGCAAATTCTCTTAGACTACCAACAACAGAATAAACCGACTTGGTATTGCACTCACTGCAGCGAGCCTAATGCCGGCAGCTTTGAAATTTGCTGGCAGTGTGGCCAAGAGCCCACAACACCTGCTGACGACTAATCTTTAGACTGTGACTTTTTCTGACGGTTTTTCTCGTTGGTTTTCTTATTTTCTTCTGAAATTTCTTTGAGGCGCGCTCTGTGATGATTCATCGCAAACGAGCCAAATACCAACACCAATAAGTAGTCTTTGGCGGTTAAGTTTAAGAACTTAGACGCCTGCTTTAGCATCAGCATTTGTAAGATATGCATCACTAGCACTACCGCGCCCAAGATCAGCGGCATAGTGCCTACTTCCTTAAAGTCTGGGCCAACGATGGCATAAATAACGCCAAACCAAAATAACAACATAATTAAACGCATGGCTAGATTGATGATATTCATTGCACGGCTTCTCTTTGATAAAGTTGATAGGACACTTGGCCCGCCTGTTTATTTTTTAACAGCTGCCAATTTGTAGGTAATGATAAATCTGCTGTCTGTTCATGCTCGATATAAATCTTAGCGTGCTCACTCAGCCAGCCATTGGTTTCTAGTAATTGGCAGGCTTGCGACAGTAATTGCTGATGAAAAGGCGGATCTAAAAAAACCACCTCAAAGGCGCGGCCGGGGTTTTGTAAAAACGCTAAGGCATCTTGGTGGATGACGCGGCCAGGTGCGGCTGGCAAACTCGCTAAGTTTTGGGTTAACTGCTTGGCGACCTGCGCGTCTTTTTCTATTAACACCACCTCGGCGGCACCGCGAGACAAGGCTTCAAAACCCAAGCTGCCGCTGCCGGCGAACAAGTCTAAACACAGCGCTTCTCGAATATCGAACATCAACCAGTTGAATAAGGTTTCTTTAGTGCGATCACTGGTGGGCCTTAAGCCCTCACTGTTGAGCACGGGTAATTTTCGTCCGCGCCATTGGCCGCCAATCACACGAATTTGTCCCGTGGCTGCCGTGGCTTTTTTTACCGGTTTTCCTTTTGCCATCTCGTTTCGCCGTCTTTCAATAAAGTGCTAGTATGAGGGCTGTTTTGCACCCTCAAGGTGCTGTGTATTCTAAAGAAGGGACAGAGCCACGGCCAGCTCTAATCTCCCCCCGACATTTGTGAGTAATAACATAATGGCAAAAAAAGGTATTTTATCTTGGTTTGGCTTTGGCAAAAACAAAGAACAGCCAGCACCCACGCCAGAGCAGGCGGCAGAACAAACACGTTTAGCCGCCGAGGCCGAAGCCGCAGAGCAGGCACGATTACAGGCAGAAGTTGACGTCGCCGAACAGGCTCGCTTGGTAGCAGAGGCCGAGGCCGCGGAACAAGCTCGATTAGCACAAGCCGCTGCGCAAGCACGACTAGCGCTGGAAGCTGAAGCGGCAGAGCAAGCCAGATTGGCCGAAGTTGCCGAAGCGGCTGAACATGAGCGCTTGGCTGCAGAATTTAACGCAGCGGAGCAGGCACGACTAGCGGCTCAGGCTGACGCTGCTGAGCAAGCAAAACTGGCCGCTGCCGCCGAGGCTCAAGCAAAAGCCGCCGAACAGGCGCGCTTGGCAGACGAATTTGCAGCGGCGGAACAAGCTCGCTTAGCGGCCGCAGCCGAGGCGCGCTTGGTCGCCGAAGCAGCAGCCGAAACAGCGGAACAAGCCCGCTTAGCGGCAGCAGCCGAAGCGGCGGAACAAGCTCGTTTGGTAGCAGAAGCCGAAGCGGCAGAACAGGCTCGTTTGGCGGAAGAAGCCGAAGCGGCGGAACAAGCTCGCTTAGCGGCCGCTGCCGAAGCGGCAGAACAGGCTCGTTTGGCGGAAGAAGCTGAAGCGGCAGAACAAGCCCGCTTAGCGGCAGCAGCCGAAGCAGCGGAACAGGCTCGTTTGGCGGCAGAAGCTGAAGCGGCGGAACAAGCTCGTTTGGCGGCAGAAGCCGAAGCGGCAGAACAGGCTCGTTTGGCGGCAGAAGCACAAGCCGAAGCGGCGGAACAGACTCGCTTAGAGGAAGAAGTCGAGCGTCTTGCAGCAGAAGAGCAAGCCTTGGCTGTAGCAGCGCCTAAGAAGGGCTTTTTCTCTCGCCTCAAAAGTGGCTTACTGAAAACTCGTCAAAACTTAGGCTCTGGTTTTTTTGGTTTATTTAGTGGCAAGAAAATTGATGATGAGCTGTTTGAAGAGCTAGAAACTCAGCTGTTAACGGCAGATTTGGGCGTAGAAACTACGCTTTCGATTATTGATAATTTAACGCGCCAAGCCAGTCGTCGTCAGCTCAAAGACGGTGAAGCCCTGTATGAGCTATTAAAGGAAGAGATGGCGGGTATCTTGAGCAAGGTGGAGCAACCCTTGGTCATAGACAGCGCGCATAAGCCCTATGTTATTTTGATGGTGGGTGTGAATGGTGTGGGTAAAACCACCACCATCGGCAAGTTGGCTCGCCAGTTTCAAGCAGAAGGCAAGTCTGTGATGTTAGCCGCCGGCGATACCTTCCGTGCCGCCGCCGTCGAGCAGTTACAAATATGGGGTGAGCGTAACAAGATCCCCGTGATCGCTCAGCATACGGGTGCCGATGCGGCTTCTGTTATTTACGATGCGGTAGAAGCCGCCAAGGCGCGTAAGGTCGATGTGTTACTGGTCGACACCGCCGGCCGTTTGCAGAATAAAGCGCACTTGATGGATGAGCTGAAGAAAGTGGTGCGCGTGATGCAAAAGATTGATGGCGGCGCACCGCACGAAATTATGCTGACGCTAGATGCCGGCACCGGCCAAAACGCGCTCAGTCAGGCCAAGGTGTTTAATGAGGCGGTGCCCATTACCGGTATCGTACTGAGCAAGCTAGATGGCACAGCTAAAGGTGGCGTTATCTTCGCCGTAGCCGATAAATTTGGCATTCCAATCCGCTACATTGGGGTGGGTGAGCAAATTGATGATTTACGTCCCTTTGTTGCCCGAGAATTCATTGATGCGCTTTTCAGTCAGGACGAATAAATGATCCGCTTCGAGCAGGTAAGTAAGGTTTATAGTGGTGGTTTTCAGGCGCTGCAAAAAGTCAGTTTTAATCTTGGCAAGGGAGAGATGGCCTATTTGACCGGCCACTCGGGTGCCGGTAAAAGTACCTTACTTAAACTGATAAGCGTGATGGAAAGACCGACCGACGGCCAGGTGTTCTTTAATGGCCAAGATGTGAGCCGCATTCGGCGCGGCCATATTCCTTATGTGCGCCGCCGCATTGGCATGATCTTTCAAGACCATCATCTGATTAACGGCCGCACCGTGTTTGATAACGTGGCGCTGCCCTTGGTGATTGAAGGTTATAACCATAATGATATTCGTCGTCGCGTGTCGGCGGCGCTCGACAAGGTCGGCCTACTTGGCAAAGACCGCTACTTTCCGCCTATGTTATCCGGCGGTGAGCAGCAAAGGGTGGGCATAGCGCGCGCCATCGTTAATAAGCCGTCATTATTGTTAGCGGATGAGCCGACCGGTAACCTAGATCCCGCATTGTCGATGGAGATATTGCGCTTGTTTGAAGCCTTTAATAGCGTAGGTGTGAGCGTACTCATCGCCACCCATGATACGGGGCTGATTAATGCCCAGCGCCATCGTACCTTAACCTTAAGTGCTGGCCGACTGGTCGCGGAGGCTGAGCTATGAGCCGCCATAAGTTATCCGTGTTTCAGCGCTTGGCCATGTATGTGCTCGATCACGTACGCCAGTTATTTGCCAGTCTTGGGGAAATTTGGCGTACGCCGCTTAGCTCACTGATGACCATAGCCGTGCTGGGTGTGAGCTTGGCGCTGCCCGCTAGCTTTTACGTGTTACTGAAAAATGCCGAGTCGATCAGTGCCGTGTGGCAGAGCAAGGCACAAATCAGCCTGTATTTGCAGCAAAAGGCCGACGAAGCGCAAATCACCGAGTTACATAAGCGCTTAGCCAAGTCTGAGAATATCGCCAATGTGACCTACATTAGTGCCGAACAAGGCTTAAAGGATTTTCAGGGCGCGGCAGGTTTTTCTGAAGCGTTAGATTTATTAGCCGACAATCCCTTACCGGCTGTGTTGATCCTGAATTTATCGGAACAGGGCCGCACGCCCGATGCCGCCGAGTTGTTATTGGCCGATATGAACGCCGAGCCGATAGTGGAAAACGCACGCCTCGATATGGCTTGGTTGGCGCGCTTGTCTGGCATAGTAGATTTGCTGCGCCAAGCGGTAATGGGCATGGCGGCTTTGCTGCTGACCGGTGTGTTATTGGTGGTCAGTAACACGCTGCGCCTGAATATATTGAATAGCCGCTATGAGATTGAGGTGATGAAGTTGGTGGGAGCCACGGATCGCTTTATTCAGCGGCCATTTTTGTATGTGGGCTTGTGGTACGGCATTATAGGCGGCCTATTAGCGTGGTGGTTGACGCTGGTAATGGTATTTTGGGTGAGTCATAAAGTAACTTCTCTGGCCGACTTGTATCAGAGTGACTTTAACTTACTGGGTTTAAACCTAGAAGAAAGTTTACTGCTGGTGTTAACCGGCACCTTGCTTAGCTTGTTGGCGTCGGGTTTTTCGGTGCACCGTCACATTCGCGCCATAGAACCCAGCTGAACCACATAAGCGAGTTGAACTTTATAGGGCAAATATGGTCTTATATACGCCCTATAAAGCTAGATATTGGCTGTTTGGTTTAAATAAATACATTTTCCGCAGTGCAACGAGCAGTACTTATCCTATTACGCTAATCTAGAGCGTGTACTGCCGCAGCCTTAATACGGAGTCATGTAATAATGAATACGAGTGCAATGACTACAGATTTTCAGCGCCATTTTGCCTTGGTTCCTCAAGGTAGCCTGGAGGCCTATATTCAGGCAGTAAATACCATTCCCGTGCTCAGTGCCGAAGAAGAAAAATCACTGGCCGAGCGTTTATTTAACGATGGTGACTTGAGCTCGGCTCGCCAGATGATCATGTCCCATCTGCGTTTTGTGGTGCACATAGCCCGTGGTTATTCCGGCTATGGTCTTCCACAAGCGGATTTGATCCAAGAAGGTAATATCGGCCTGATGAAGGCGGTAAAGCGTTTCGACCCCAACGTGGGTGTGCGCTTAGTCTCTTTTGCCGTGCATTGGATTAAAGCCGAAATTCATGAATATGTGTTGCGTAACTGGCGCGTGGTCAAAGTTGCCACCACTAAGGCGCAGCGTAAGTTATTCTTTAATCTGCGTAAATCCAAAAAACGCTTAGGTTGGTTTAACCAAGCCGAAGTAGAAATGGTGGCTGAGAACTTAGGCGTGTTGCCCGCTGAGGTAGTGGAAATGGAGTCGCGGATGAGCGCTCAAGATCCCGCCTTTGACCTATCGTCAGATGACGACGACCGGGATACTAGCTTCTCGCCGGTGCAATATTTGCAAGATCATAGCTCAGATGTAGCGCGCCAAGTGGAAGCGGATAACTGGGAGCAAACCAGTAATCGCCGTCTGCGCGCCGCACTGGCCACACTCGATGAACGCAGCCAGCATATTATTCAGGCTCGCTGGTTAGATGAAGAAGAAAAAATTACCCTCCAAGTGTTAGCAGATGAGTATGGCGTTTCTGCCGAGCGCATCCGCCAATTGGAGAAAAGCGCACTCAAAAAATTAAAATCGGCCATGGATTCTTAAGTGATTACTTAGGTCACAGAAAAGGCCCTCAGGGGCCTTTTTTTCCGCCAATAATCTATTTCCAACAGAGAAAAAGCAGGAAACCCCATGAGAATACTCAAGCAGCTGTTTGACAATAACCAAGAATGGTCCGAGCGCATTAAGTCCGAAGATCCGGCATTTTTCGAGAAATTAGCGTTACAACAAGCGCCAGAATATCTGTGGATTGGCTGCTCCGACAGCCGAGTTCCTGCCAACCAGCTTACGGGCCTATTGCCGGGCGATGTGTTTGTGCATCGTAATGTGGCGAACCTGGTGATGCACACCGACTTTAACTGCTTGTCGGTGGTACAATATGCGGTTGAAGTGCTGAAAGTGAAGCACATTATTATTTGCGGACACTATGGCTGCGGCGGCGTAAAAGCGGCCATGGGCGATGCGGAGCTGGGCCTGATTGATAATTGGCTAGCCAGCTTAAAAGACCTATATCAGCGTTACCGTAAAGACCTGCTCAGCGTAGAAGATGAGCAGCGAAGAGAAGATGCCTTATGCGAGCTCAACGTGGTTGAGCAAGTCGCTAACCTGTGCCGCACCACCATAGTGCAGCATGCGTGGCAACGCGGCCAAGAGCTGTCGGTGCATGGCTGGGTGTACGGCATTCAAGATGGCCGTCTGCATGATCTCGATGTTTGCGTGTCGGAAAAAGAAGAAACCCCCGACGTCTATCGTATCTTGCAGCAGCGTATATTAGATAAGTGATTCGCTAAGCGAATGCTTGAACACTAGGAAATATCATGAGACGTGAATTAGCCATAGAATTTTCTCGGGTGACGGAAGCGGCCGCCTTGGCCGGTTACAAGTGGCTGGGAAGAGGCGATAAAAATATCGCCGATGGCGCCGCCGTGGCAGCGATGCGCCATGTACTGAACGAAATTAATATTAGCGGTGAGATCGTCATAGGCGAAGGCGAAATAGATGAAGCGCCTATGCTTTATATCGGCGAAAAAGTCGGTTTAGGTGGCGATGAAGTGGACATCGCCGTCGATCCTATCGAAGGCACACGCATGACGGCCATGGGCCAACCTAATGCCTTAGCCGTGATTGCCGTGGGTGAAAAGGGCGCATTTTTACGTGCCCCCGACATGTATATGGAAAAGCTGATCGTGGGCGCCGGCGCCAAAGGTGTGATCGATTTAAATAAGTCGATTGAACAAAATATTAAAGCGGTTGCCAAGGCGCTGAACAAGCCGCTGTCGCGTTTTACCGTGATCACCTTGGCCAAACCGCGCCACGATAAAATCATTAAAACCATGCAAGCCTTAGGCGTGCGCGTGTTTGCTATTCCCGATGGCGACGTAGCCGCTTCTATCTTGGCGTGTGTGCCAGAGAGCGAAGTGGACATGTTGTACGGCATTGGTGGCTCCCCGGAAGGCGTTATTTCCGCTGCGGCCGTACGCTCACTGGATGGCGACATGCAGGCGCGCTTGATGCCGCGTTATGAAGTAAAAGAGCCAACCCCAGAAAACCTGGCCTTAGGTAAAGCTGAAATCGCCCGCTGCGAAGAAATGGGTATTGAAGTGGGCAAGGTGTTGAAGCTGGAAGACATGGCGCGCACCGATAATGTTATGTTTGCCGCCACCGGCATTACCAAGGGCGACTTGCTGGAAGGTATCAGCAGTGATGGTATTTATGCCCACACCGAAACCTTAGTGATCCGTGGCAAGTCGCGCACCGTGCGCCGCATTCGCTCCACGCATATCTTATCTCGCAAGCGACAATCACTGCAGGATATTATTCTATAGGGCTGCGCCGGTGAGGGGTGAAGGGTAAAGCGTGAGGGGTAAATCCAAGCATGCTTCGCTGTTAACTGTTCGCTACTATCTAAAAAGGATGCCGAGGCATCCTTTTTTGTTATTTATGGTAGGTAAAGTGCACTATATTTTGCCTCACGCCTCACGCCTCACGCCTCACGCCTCACGCCTCACGCCTCACGCCTCACGCCTCACGCCTCAACGCGTTAACGCCGCCGGATCTAATAGCTTGCGCAGCTCTTCGAGCGGAATATCGGTATGCTCTTGCGCTACCTCTAAAATCGGCCTTTGTTCTTGATAAGCTTGTTTGGCAATTTTGGCGGCATTTTCGTAGCCGATCACTGGATTTAGCGCCGTCACTAAAATTGGATTTTTCGCTAAATTCTCATCGATATGCGCTTGGTTAACGGTAAAACCACCAATGGCCTCTGCTAATAAGGGCGCGCTCTTGCTAAGCAGCTGGGTCATGGTCAGCAGGTTATTGGCCACCAGCGGCAGCATGACGTTAAGCTGAAAATTGCCAGACTGACCGGCCACGGTATTGGCGGTGTCGAGACCAATAATCTGTGCCGCCACCATGGCAACGGCCTCCGGGATCACCGGATTGACCTTGCCCGGCATAATGGAAGAACCGGGCTGCAGGGCCGGCAGTTGAATTTCGGACAAGCCGGTCAGCGGGCCCGAGTTCATCCAGCGCAAGTCGTTGGCAATCTTCATTAACGCCACGGCCAAGGTTTTCAGCTGGCCCGAAAGTTCTACCGCAGTATCTTGGCAACTTAAGCTGTAAAAATAATCTTCCGCTGGGCAAAAGTTTAACCCAGTAGCTCGATTTAAATAATCGCAGGCCAATTGGGCTTGGCGCGGATCAGCATTAATGCCGGTGCCTATGGCGGTGCCGCCCAGCGCCAGCTGCTGCAGTCGGCTTTGCAGGCCATTTAAGCGGTGGCTGGCATAGCGCACTTGGGTAGCCCAGCCGCCCAGCTCCTGATCGAAGCGCAGCGGCATGGCATCCATAAGATGGGTGCGGCCGGTTTTAACTTGGTGTTGTAGCTGCTCGCCTTTGCTGAGCATGGCTTGTTCTAGTTCCAACAGTGCCGGCAGTAATTGCCGTGATAGCGCCAAGGCGGCACTCAGGTGCAGAGCCGAGGGGATCACATCATTGGAGCTTTGGCCCATGTTAACGTCATCATTGGCGCTGACCGGCGTGCCTAATTGTGCCGCCGCTAGGTGTGCCAATACTTCGTTGACGTTCATGTTGGTGCTGGTGCCAGAGCCGGTTTGATAAACATCAATGGGGAAAGCATCAGGATATTTACCGGCCATCACGGCTTCGGCGGCGCTAATAATGGCCGCACTCTTATGCGCAGCTAAGCGATTTAATTCACCATTGGCTTGGGCACAGGCCGCCTTTAGCAAGGCTACGGCACTAATAAAGGCTGCTGGTAGCGGTTGGCCGGAAATAGGAAAGTTATTGATGGCTCTTTGGGTTTGGGCGCCATATAAGGCGTCGACAGGCACGTTTATCTCGCCCATAGAGTCATGCTCGGTTCTCATCTTCATGCTATCTCCTTAAAATACTTAAGTAGGGCGGCATAACCGATATTAGGTACAGCGCCGAGCGCCCAGCTGCAAGCTATAGCAAATAAAAGACCGATGGCTGTTGGTGGCTGGACACGGTTAATATTTTTCAGCTTTATTCTAAATTACAGCTTAGCATTGCCGTCGCACCGTTAAAGCCTTGAGCTTGTAAAAACGCGTTCAATCCCGCTTGCTGTGGAGTTGGCGCTTGGGCGAGATCACAGTGCAGTTGAGTTAGGCCTGCGGCCTGAGTGTCTAACTTAATCTGGCGTAACAGCTCTTGGCCTATGCCACGGCGGCGCGTAATATCGCGCACGGCAATAAATTGCAGGTCTGACTGTAGACGCCATGCCAAGGCGACGGCTCTGTCATTAAAGGTGGCCAGATAAAACTCTGCCTGCTCGGGCAAGCTAGCGTCTTCTAAGATAAGCGCCACCTGCGCTTGATGCAGTGTCGGGATTTGGTTTAAACGATGTACAGTTAAGCGCATTATGAGTTCCTCAGAAAAACGCTAGTTTATCATGGCCTGCGGATAGCTAAAGATAGACACCTTGTAAAGAGTAAAGAGTGAAGGGCAAAGAGGACGACATTGGCCCCAAAATGCGCCATATCTTAAGACGAGTGTTTTCCCCTCACTCTTTACCCTCAACGCTTCACTGAGAGCATATGACCTTAGATACTCGCGGCCATAATGGCCAGATGACGCATTTTGACCAGCACGACTCGTTTTGGTTGTTTGGTTATGGCTCTTTGATCTGGAAGGCAGACTTTGCCTATCTGGAGCGAAAGCCTGCGTGGATTTTTGATTGGAGCCGGCGCTTTTGGCAGGGCTCCCACGACCATAGAGGCACGCCTCAAGCACCGGGCCGTGTAGTGACTTTGGTTGCCGAGCTGGGTGCGCGTTGCGCTGGCATGGCGTATCGCATCACGCCCGCCGTGTTAGCGCAGCTGGATATGCGGGAGAAAAATGGCTACTTGCGTGAATTAGTGCCGATTCACTTTGCGCTTGAACAAACGGCTATTGATAGCGCAACACAAGTGCCAGAGCAGAGAGTCGAAGGCTTAATTTACCTGGCTACGCCAGACAACGCCGCTTTTTTGGGTGAAGCCCCCTTGAATGACATGGCCGCGCAAATTGCTTATGCCACAGGGCCCAGCGGCAGTAATAGTGAGTATTTATTGAATTTAGAACGTGCGCTGCAAGAGTTGGGCGTAACAGATCTGCATGTGTCTGCCTTGGCGGCACTGGTTAAGCAAACGGCGTAAGAGATGAAGATGGAATGTCGCAGTGGTTGTGGGGCCTGTTGTATCGCGCCCAGTATTAGTAACGCCTTACCGGGCATGCCAAAGGGCAAACCTGCCGGTGTGGCGTGTTTGCATTTAATGAGCGATATGCGCTGTGCCATCTTTGGTCAGCCAGAACGGCCAGCGGTGTGCGCCAGTTTTAAAGCCATGAATGATGTATGTGGCAGCTCTAAAACAGAGGCAATGTGGTTGATTACCGAGCTGGAAATGGCGACTGGGTAGTAGCGCCGAGCGCCCGGCGCCAAGCTAAACAAAAGACATATCAGCAACGGAAGAATGCGAAAGAACACGGAAAAATAGAGAGCAGATCAGACAAAGCCGAGATAAAAGACTTAGATGGTAAGATCTAACGCCCATATCATCAAAGGGCGAGCTCTTTAGCATTAAGTGTCCTTGTCGCACGTGAACTGCGTCCGTGCCTTCTGTGTTCTTCCGTGGCAAAAATGGCACTGGTACTAGATCTGAAAGGGTTAAATATAGACACCCAGCTTGCAGGTTCGGTGTTTGGCTCTTACGCCACCCTCTTCCCACCTCACTATTTACTTCACTTTTTACATCAAGACTTCAACCAAGGTAGCGGATTGACGGCCGTGCCTTGGTAGCGAATTTCAAAGTACAGGCCAGACTGCTCTTGGCCGCCACTTTCCCCACTCAGTGCAATCGGCTGGCCGGCACTCACCTTATCGCCAGGGCTGCGCAGCAGGGACTGATTATGACCATAGAGGCTCATGTAACCTTTGCCATGATCGATAACCATCACCATACCAAAGCCGCTTAACCAATCGGCATACACTACCTGGCCGCTGGCGATGGACGTCACTTCGCGGCCGATAGGCGCGCCAATTAACACTCCTTTCCATGCCAGTTGGCTGGTACGAGCGCCACCAAAGCGGTGCACTAGCTGGCCACGCAATGGCCAAGGTTGAGCACCCTTGTTTAGGCCGGCAAAGTTGCCACTGGTTTTAGCGACCACAGGTTTTCTGGTGGGGCTGGGTGGCGGTGCAACTTCGCTAGGTCGGCTTGGCTCTCGGCCTGCAGCTCGGTCACGTTTTACCTGGGCTTGGTATTCTCGCTCTTCCCGTTCTACTCTGGCCTGATATTCACGGGCTTCACGCTCGGCGCGGGCTTTGGCTTCACGTTCCGCACGCGCGCGAGCTTCACGTTCGGCCTTTTCTCGGGCTGCTTGCTCGCGAGCCGCCTTTTCTATCGCCGCCTTAATTTGTTGCTCAAGGTTATTGGCCGATTGCTGCAAGCTGGCTAAACGCTGATTACTCTTGTCGAGGGTGCTATTGAGCTGCTTGGCGGTTTGGCTGCGCTTACTTTGTTGGTCTTTAAGCTTTTCTTGCTCGCTTTGCTGTTGCGCTAATAGCTGATTAAGCTGATTGCGACTTTGCTCCGCTTGGCGGCGGTTTTCTGCCAGCTGGTTAGCTGTTTGCGCCAATTCTTGCAGCGCTTGCGCCCGTACTTGGTTTAAATGCGCGTAATAATGCAGTAAACGATCGATTTCTGTGCTGTCTTGGCCATTGAGCAATAGCTTAAGATAGTCATGGCGACCATTTTGATAAGAGGCCCGCACTTGCTCGGCTAATAGCTGCTTTTGCCGCTCTGCTTGTTTAGTAAGCGTGGCATGCTCTGCATCTAATTTCGCCAGTGCGCTTTCGTTGGTTTTAAGCTGTTGTTGGGTCTGATTAAGCTGGCGAGCCTGATTAGAAATGGCTTTTTCATCATTGGCCAATTGCTGCTGCAGTTGGCTGAGCTGCTTTTTTTGCTGTGCTACGTCTTGTTGTTGGCTGCTGATCTGACCCTTAACATTTTTCAGCTCCTTGCGGTCGTCAGCCCAAGCGAAAGTACCGGCCAATAGACCGGTACTTAACAACACTAGTGCAGCGAACTGTCGCATCTTGCTCATGGCGGCGATTATTTCAGAACCATCAAAGGCTTACCAGTCATTTGCTCGGGGATTTCCATGCCCATTAAATTTAGCATAGTCGGCGCTAAATCAGACAAGCGCCCCTTAGCGACCGGCGTGGCATCGCGCCCCACATAAATCAGCGGCACCGGTAAATTGGTGTGCGCGGTTTGTACTTGGCCGGTAATGGGGTTAACCATTTGCTCCGCATTACCGTGATCTGCCGTTATTAACGCCTCACCGCCCACTTCTTTTAGTGCTGCCACCACGCGACCTACCGCCACATCTATGGCTTCACAGGCCTTTACCGCCGCCTCAAATACGCCGGTATGGCCAACCATGTCGCCGTTCGGGTAATTACAAATAATCACGTCAAAGGCTTGGCTGTTAATGGCGTCTACCAGTTTGTCGGTCAGTAATACTGAGTTCATTTCTGGTTGCAAGTCATAGGTGGCTACTTGCGGGCTGGCAATCATTTCTCTTTGTTCGCCCTCAAAACAGGCTTCACGACCACCATTAAAAAAGAAGGTCACGTGAGCATACTTTTCGGTTTCTGAAATGCGCAGCTGCGTTTTGCCGTGCGCAGATAACCATTCACCCAAGGTGTTGGGCAGGGCTTCTGGCGGATAGGCGCAAGCGGTCTTAATATCCGCCGCATATTCGGTCAACATCACAAAGTTACTGAGAGCGGGGCGAACTTGGCGCTCAAAGCCACTAAAGTCATCTTGCACGAAGGCGCGGGTTAGCTCACGCGCACGGTCGGCGCGATAGTTCATGAAAATCACCGCATCGCCGTCGCTAATGACCACCTGTTCACCTATGGTCGTCGCGGTAATAAATTCATCGTTTTCGCCGCGCTCGTACGCCGCTTTTAAGCCATCTAAGCCATTATCGGCATTAAATGTGGCCTTGCCTTGGGTGAGCAAGTCGTAAGCGATTTGCACGCGGTCCCAGCGGTTGTCGCGGTCCATGGCAAAATAGCGCCCCACGATAGAGGCGATGCGGCCCTTGCCTAGCTCAGAAAATAACTGCGTAAAACGCGCTAGCGGTGCATGTGCCGAACGAGGAGCTACGTCGCGACCATCGAGAAAGGCATGCAAATAAATCTGTTCGGCGCCGCGATCGGCGGCCATCTTGATCATGGTGGCAATTTGGTCTTCGTGGCTATGTACGCCACCGTCAGACAGCAAGCCCATAATATGCACGGCTTTACCCTGTGCTACGGCACCATCTACTGCTTGAGTGAGGGCTGGGTTACGAAAGAATTCACCGCTGCTAATGGCGTGGCCAATACGGGTTAACTCCTGATAAACAATGCGCCCAGCACCTATATTAACGTGGCCAACTTCGGAGTTGCCCATTTGGCCGTCAGGTAGGCCCACATCATACCCAGAGGTATAAAGCAGCATAGAAGGGTAGTCTTGCATCAAGCCATCGAGTACTGGGGTGTGAGCGGCGCGAATAGCATTATGCTCGGTTCTTTCACTATAGCCCCAGCCGTCCATAATGATGAGCACCAAGGGCTTTTTGGTTGAGTTCATAGTGTAAACCCTAAAGTTGTTATTGATTCGAGATGCCGTTATAAAAAGCAGTGCGTGCATGTTACTACAATTGCGCTTTTGGTCTCTAGCCAATTAGCAGCATAGATGGCCAAAGATTAGCACGAATTCACAAATGACAATAGTTATCATAAGCAGGCTACTGTTATTTGCCGATACCCCATGTATACTCGTTTTTTTCCGTATTTTGACGCTAAAGAAGTAATCGCATGCAAGAGTATCTGGATTTTTTCGCAAACAACACCCTATTGGTCGTGGCTTGGTTTGGTTTAGTGGCGGCGATAGTCGTGACCACGGTAATGGCTAAGCTGAGCAAGGTAAAAGTCATTCCAACCCAAGAAGCGGTATTGCTGATCAATAAGCAAGAAGCTGTGGTCATAGATGTGCGCAGCACCGATGATTTTCGCAAAGGGCACATCACGGGCGCCGTTAACCTGCCTGCCAGCCAAATTAAAGCGAATGACTTAAGCCAAATTCAAAAATATCAGCAAAAGCCGGTTATTTTGGTCTGTGATACAGGCATGACCACTTCGGGTCTTGGCCGGATCTTAACCAAGGCTGAATTCACGCAGGTCTATGCCTTGCGTGGTGGTATGGCTGACTGGCGCACGCAAAATTTACCGGTCGCTAAACGCTAATCTATTTAGGTTTTAAATAAGGATATCCTCATGACTGAAGCATTAAACGGCGCTGCCACTGAGACGCAAACCCAGAATCAGGTTGAATTTCAAATCCAACGCATTTATTTGAAAGACGTCTCTTTTGAAGCGCCGAGCACGCCGCTGGTATTTCAAAAAGAATGGCAGCCAGACGTTAAGCTGGACTTAGACACGAAAAGCACCCGTTTAGCGGACAACATCTTCGAAGTTATCTTAACTTTGACGGTTACCTGTGTGCTGGGCGAAAACGAAACGGCTTACCTGTGCGAAATCCAACAGGCGGGTATTTTCACTATCGGCAACATGGAAGACCAGCAACTGGCGCATTGTTTAGGTGCTTTTTGCCCGAATATTCTGTTTCCTTATGCCCGTGAAACCGTAGGCAGCTTAGTGGGTCGCGGCTCTTTCCCGCAGCTGAATTTAGCTCCGGTTAACTTTGATGCTTTGTTTGCCGCGCACATGCAGCGCGCGCAAGAACAGCAACAACAGCAGCAGGCTAATGCCTAATGGTTAAAGATGCCGCCATCTCAGTCTTGGGTGCTGGCTCTTACGGTACCGCTTTGGCCATTGCCCTGACGCGCAATGGCCATAAAACCTTGCTGTGGAGCCACAGAGCCGAGCAGGTAGCCACCTTGGCGGCGGACCGCTGCAACAAGGTGTTTTTACCGGACGCTATTTTCCCGGATAGCTTATTGCTCACCGCCGATTTACAAGAGGCGGTACAGGCCAGTCGCGACTTGCTGATAGTGGTGCCCAGCCATGTGTTTGGCGATGTATTGAGCCAAATAAAGCCCTTTTTGCGCCCCGACAGCCGAGTGGCTTGGGCCACCAAAGGCTTGGATCCTAACACTGGCGATCTGCTGCAAGTGGTGGCGCGGGATATGCTCGGCGAGCAGGTGCCGTTAGCTGTGTTGTCTGGCCCTACCTTTGCCAAAGAGTTGGCCATGGGCTTGCCCACGGCGATCTCTTTGGCCGCCACCGACGACGACTTTGCCAAAGAGCTCGGCGATCTCTTGCACTGTGGGCGTTCGTTTCGCGTTTATTTAAACGACGACATGATAGGCCTGCAGCTGGGTGGTGCGGTGAAAAACGTCATCGCTATTGGGGCCGGTTTGGCCGATGGTTTAGGCTTTGGCGCCAATGCCCGCACCGCGCTTATTACCCGTGGGCTGGCCGAGTTACAACGCTTAGGCGTGGCCTTGGGTGCCGAAGAAGACACCTTTATGGGCATGGCAGGCTTAGGCGACTTAGTGCTGACGTGCACCGACAATCAGTCGCGCAATCGCCGCTTTGGTTTGGCCCTAGGGCAGGGCAAAGATGTGCAAACCGCCATGACCGACATCGGTCAGGTGGTTGAAGGTTATCGCAACGCCGCCGAAGTGCAGCAGCTAGCGCAGCGTCACGGCATTGAAATGCCCATCTGCGAGCAGGTCTATCAAGTGCTGTATCAAGGTAAAAATGCCAAAGAAGCGGCCATTTCCTTGCTTAGTCGCGATAGAAAAGCGGAATGACAAAAGCAGCGCCTAGCGCCCAGCACCGAGCTAAAAATACCGACGCATAAAAAAGGGAACCGTTTAGGTTCCCTTTTTGTTTGCTCAGCATATTCTTTACTATTTATTGATAGTAAGAGTGCTCGCCACGTTCGTGATCGGTGGCATCGCGCACGCCGGTAATTTCGCCAGCAAACTGCTCCAGCAGCTGCTTCTCGATGCCGTCTTTCAGCGTCACGTCTATCATAGAGCAACCGTTACAACCGCCGCCAAACTGCAAGATAGCCAAGCCTTCTGGAGTGATTTCGGTTAACACCACTTGGCCGCCATGACTGGCTAAACCTGGGTTAATTTGTGACTGCAATAAGTACTCAACGCGATCCGCGAGCGGCGCGTCATTCGGTACTTGCGCCATCTTAGCGTTTGGCGCCTTTAGCGTGAGCTGTGAACCCATTTGGTCGCTCACGAAGTCGATTTCGGCATCTTGTAAGAAAGACACGCTTTGTTTATCGACTACAGCCTCGAAGCCGGTATAGGGCAGATGTAGATCATCATGCTCAACCGCATCCGGTGGGCAATAAGACACGCCGCACTCGGCGTTAGGGGTGCCCGGATTAACCACAAACACCCGAATGTTGGTGCCTTCTGGTTGCTGCGACAGCAATTTGCAAAAGTGTTCCTGGGCAGTTTCGGAAATCGTAATCATAGCTAACCTCATAAACCTGACTAAACAACTCAGGTAATCATACTCTTGTTGTGCGCACTTGAATAGCCGAGGGTACGTCATGGCCGCTCTCGATCCAAGGTGCGACAAGGCGCCCATACTTCGACCACCTCAACGCCTTGTGCATGCAATAAATTAGTCAGCTCTTTCATGGTGCTGCCGGTGGTGATCACATCGTCGAGCAGCGCCACATGGCGATAAGGCAGCGTTTTAGCCGTAAAAGCCTGATGCAGATTTTGCTGACGTTGGCGCCGTGTCAGCTGGGTTTGAGTCGCGGTGTGACGCTGCCTTTTAAGGCTGCGGGTGTCTATGGTGATGGGCAACATATCTCGCAGGCCAAGGGCAATTTCCTCCGCTTGGTTATAACCGCGGCGCATTTGTCGCCACCAATGTAAAGGCACCGGCAAGACAGCTTCTGGATAGGGTGGGCTAATGCTCTGCGCGAGTAACTGGCCTAGCAAGCGGCCATTAAGCCGCTGATGATGATATTTAAGGCCATGGATCAGGCCACTAAAGGGCGGTGCAAAATCCGCTAGCACTTGCATGCGCGCCCAAACTGGCCGCTCACGCTGGCAGCGGCCGCAGTGTGCATCATCGGTAGCCAGTGGAAAGGCGCAGTAGGTGCAAGGCTGAATGAGCTTGGGCAATTCATCTCGGCACTGATTACAAATTAAAGGCTGTTGCTGGCAATCGTGGCGGCACAGCAAACATTGGCCCCACCAGAGTGGGCCAGCTTGTACGTGAGTTTGTAAGTGAGTGAGCAGCCGTCTTATCATGAGCACTAGCCTCAACAGAGAAGAGTTATGAGTGTATACCTAGAAAGTCGCGGCCAAGGGCCAGATCTGGTGCTGGTGCATGGTTGGGGTATGAATGGCGCCGTGTGGCAGCCTTTGCTTGAACGGCTAGAGTCGGATTTTTGTCTGCATCTGGTCGACTTGCCAGGCTTTGGTCACAGCAAGCCACTGCCTGACGGCGCCCCATTATCGGATTGGTCGCAAGCTGTGTTGGATGCAGTGCCGCAACAGGCGGCTTGGTTGGGCTGGTCTTTAGGGGGCTTAATCGCCACCCAAGCGGCCTTGCAAGCGCCGAGTCGCGTTAGCCAATTACTGACCTTGGCTAGCTCGCCCTGCTTTGTGGCCAAAGATAATTGGCCGGGTATTAAGCCCGAGGTGTTAACGGCTTTTGCCGAGCAGCTGAGCGAAGATCATGAAGCCGTGATCAAACGCTTTTTAGCGCTGCAGGCCATGGGTAGCGAACACGCCAAGACGGATGTTCGCCAATTGCGGCACAGCCTCAATAATAAACCCAGCCCCCATGCCGATGCCCTGAGCGCAGGTTTAAACTTGTTGGCTGAGGTCGACTTGCGTGCGCAATTAACTGAGCTACAAATGCCGACCTTGCGTTTATATGGTCGACTCGATGGTCTAGTGCCTTATAAAGCCATTCCACTGGTAGAGGTTTTATTGCCGATCGCCAACCGACTGCAATATATAGAGGCGAAAGCCTCACATGCGGCTTTTATCTCGCATCCTGATTCCACCGCCGAGAAAATCCGCGCCTTTTTACAGCCTTGCTGTTAATGCGGGCGCGGCTTAACCCTTAACCGTGGCTTAATCAACGTTTAGATCTGGGGTAGCGCCAAAATGGCATCTGTCGTCTGCACGTCGGCAAAGGTATCGCTCAGTGTAACGAGCGACGCTTGATGCAAGAGGGCATGAGGTACCGTTTTGCCGTCTTCGCCAGTTAAATCGCGCGTGGCGCAGGCATCGTTGGCGACAATCACGTCATAACCGAGCGGTACGGCATCGCGTGTAGCGCCAGCTACGCAGGCGTGAGTCATCAGTCCGCTGATGATAAGCGTGGTAATACCTTTCGCCTTGAGTTGCGCGTCTATATCTGTGGTAGGAAATACGCTAACCGAAGATTTACGCACCACTAGATGATGACTGGCAGGCTGAATATCTGCATGAAAATCGACGGTTTCACCGTCTTCGGCAAAAATAGGGGTGCCGGCGGGAGTGACGTGCTGCACGTGAAATACCGGCATTCCCGCTTGATCTGCCATGGCAATCAGGCGCTTCGCGTTAGCGAGTGCAGCCTTACCGTCGGGAATGGGCATTTTGCCCTTGAAATACTCGTTTTGAAAATCGATCACCAGCAGTGCGGTATGCTTGGGGGTGATGCTGGCGGTGCGAGTGGCGCCGGTAAGCGCTCTAATAGTAGGGTGGCTCATCATGGTGATCCTATTGTGGGTGATATTAGTGAGCTCTCAGACCTTGGTGTAGGCCGCAGCGCTCTTGTGTCTCACCACTCTATAGCCTACCCTCGCTGCGCAATAGTGTCCCAAGTGACAATAATCGATGAGATCGGGCCAACATGATATCTGCACCAGAACACCGCATTGCCGTGATTGTTTTCGATGGCATCAGTCCCTTTCACCTCTCTGTGCCTTGTGCCGTTTTTGGTGATGATTTGGCCCAGCTTGGCGTGCCGCGTTACGATTTAGTGGTGTGTGCTGAGCAGATAGGCGTTATTCCTACGCTGTCGGGTTTTTCGATTAACGTGGCTCACGACTTGTCGGCAGTGTATAGCGCCGATACGGTGATTATTCCCGCGTGGTTCGATCCGGAACAACGGCCCTCCGAGGTACTGCTTAACGCTCTGCGGGCGGCTCATGCGCGCGGCGCACGTTTAGTGGGACTGTGTCTGGGCGCCTTTGTGTTGGCCGAAGCCGGTTTACTTGATGGCAGAACGGCGGCCACCCATTGGGTCTGGAAAGACGACTTCACGCGAAAATACCCTAAGGTTAATTGCGACTTCGACGTGCTCTATGTCGATGATGGCAATATTCTCACCTCAGCCGGTACCGCGGCCGCGATCGATTGCTGCATTCATCTGGTGCGGTGCGACCATGGGGCCGACGTGGCGAATCGTCTGGCTCGCCGTTTGGTAACAGCACCGCATCGTGGCGGTGGCCAGGCTCAGTATATCGAACAGCCGCTGCCTCAGTCTGTGGGCTGCGATCGCGTGGCTCAAGCCATGGCGTGGGCTGCCGATAACCTGACACAAGCGATCGGTCTGGATTTGATGGCCGAGCAGGCGGCAATGAGCCGTCGTAACTTTTCTCGTCAGTTTCGCAAAGCGACCGGCACTACGGTTAGTCAGTGGTTGCTGAGCCAACGACTGGCCTTGGCTCAGCGCCTGTTGGAAACGAGTGCACGTAATGTTGACCAAGTGGCTCATGACGCTGGATTTACCTCAACTGTGAGTTTTAGGCAGCATTTCTCGGCCACTTTCTCTATACCTCCCAGCGCCTACCGAAAACAGTTTCGTAGTTCAAGTCTCGCTGCTGCGGTAAAAAAGAGCGAATAATGCCATGCTAAGGTGCTCAGCAGCACCAATCTAAATGCCCTATTAATCAAGTGTTTGCGGTGAGTTAAGTAATAGATTACATCATCAATAAGCAGTGAGAGGTCTATCGCCGTGCGGCTTTGGCGGTCAGGTGTAAAAGAAGCCAAATTAACTCGCAGTAGCCATAATCAGATGATTTATGCAGGGAGGTTATGATGGCCATACCGGTAATATTACCTACGCTGGCGCCCAATGCCGCCGCTCCCACTACAGAAGCGGCGGCGGCCGATAAAGCACGTCGGCCGAGTATTGCGCAAATTACGGCGGTGCAGCCTTATGTAGCCATACGCCCCCGCCATCAAGACCGCGAGCGGGCTCGTCGACAGGCGGCATTGGAAGCTTGGCTTGGCATGCGTAAAGGTGAAGTGTGTTTGGTGGGAGCAAGCCCAGGTATGAGTCGGCGGATGCAGGTGATCAGTCGGCGTTATCAAAGCGGCGAAGATGAGGCCACGCTGGCACTGAATGTGGAAGTTTAAATGCAAGATGCACTACCTTTAAACTCTACGCAGCTTAAGCCGCATGAGTAAATAGTGGGGGCATATTATGGCTAAATATCAGTTACAGTTGACTCGCAAACAAACCGTGGCCGAAGGCACCATGGCCTTTTATTTTATTAAGCCCGACGGCTTTAGTTTTAAAGCCGGCCAGTGTGCGCAATTTACCTTAATTGATCCGCCGCAAACCGATGATGAAGGCAACAGCCGCTACTTTTCTTATGCCTCCACGCCCGATGAATCAGAGCTGATGATCGCCACCCGCATTAGAGATAGCGCTTTTAAACAAGTGTTAAGCCAGCTCGAACCCGGTAGCGAGCTAGTCATGAAAGGCCCGTATGGCGATTTTGTGCTGCCGGAGCAACGTAAGCGGCCTGTGGTGTTTATTACCGGCGGCATAGGTGTAACGCCGGTGCGCAGCATGTTATTGCACGCTATTCGTCATGAACAGTCATCCCCCCCGCAACAGCCGATCACGGTATTTTATGCCAATCGCCGCCCCCAAGATGCCGCCTTTTTGGATGAATTAACACTAGCCTGCATTAATAGCGCGAATACCAACTTAATCGCCACCATGAGTCAGCCCGACTCAGCCAACGCTTGGCCTGGCGAGCAAGGCTATGTTGATCACGCCATGCTAAAGCGTCATATCACCGACCTTAAGGCGCCTATGTATTATCTTGATGGACCGCCTGCATTAGTGGCGGCCATGAAAGCCATGCTGAGTAAGGTCGGCGTGGATGAAGAGCAAATACGCAGCGAGGAGTTTGCGGGTTACTAACAGCCAGCGCCGAGCTAGCCCAAGACGGTGTTTATCTTGATGCCGTCTTCCTGATGCACATCAGGATCTCGCTCTAGATTTTAGTGACTAAACCCTATTTGCCACGGAAGGCACGGACAAGTGAAGGAAAAATAGTGATCAGATCTGACAGTGATTATTAATGGTAAGAGCCAACCATCAAGTCATCAGTGGGCGAGCCCTTACCATTTAATATGTTAGTCCCTTGTCCCGTGAACTGCGTCCGTGCCTTCTGTGTTCTTTCGTGGCAAAAATAGCTCTTGGTTCTATGGCTCTGGCACTTAGCGCAGTCTTTGTGCTCCGGCAATAGATTTGGCGCCCTGCTGGGTGTAAAATTCGGCCACTTTGATGAACAGACCACTAACGAGAGCATCTCATGGGCAGAGCCTACGAAAACCGCAAAGATTCCATCTCCAAAACCGCGAATGCTAAGAGCAAAATCTATAGCAAATACGGCCGTGAAATTTACGTGGTCGCCAAGTCCGGCGGCGCCGACCCTGATGGCAACCTTAGCTTACGTGGTTTGATTGATCGCGCGAAAAAAGATCAAGTTCCTGCCCATGTAATTGAAAAAGCACTGCAAAAAGCCACCAGCGGCGCCGGTGAAGATTTCACGCCTGCCCGTTACGAAGGTTTTGGTCCCGGCAACTGTTTAGTGATAGTGGACTGCTTAACCGACAACCCTAACCGCACTATCGGTGACGTGCGCGTGTGCTTTAACAAAGTTAAAGCCAAAATCGGTACCTCGGGTACCGTGGGCCACATGTTCGATCATTGTGCCATTTTTGCCTTTGCCGGTGACGACGAAGACGCGATTCTGGACGTGTTAATGAGCGCAGATGTGGACGTGACCGATGTGGAATCAGAAGACGGCATGATTACCGTATTCGCGCCGCAAACTGAATATTTCAAAACCAAACAGGCGCTGCTTGAAGCTTATCCTGCTCTGGATTTTGAAGTAGACAGCATTCAGCATCTGGCGCAAAACACCGTGGAATTGGCAGGTGAAGACGTAGCCCTGATGGAGCGCTTCCTCGACATGCTGAACGACGTAGACGACGTACAAAACGTGTACCACAACGCGCAATTCTAAAGCGTCGGTATTCAGCGCCGGCGATTTAGGTTTCTAAAAACCCTCCGAACGGAGGGTTTTTTTATGATCTTCCTCACAATTTTGTTAACAAAAACAAAACAACTCGTTCATGATTAATCTGTGATCGTCAAATGTACGCTAATAATATTTTTTTATTTTGTTAATGATATCAGTATCTTGCTTTCTGAAATTTAACCTCGCCTCTCCTGTGCATCAAAAAATCATCTCTCAAGTCAGTATCGTTAGGGTAACTTTCGTATAGTTTATTGTTAACGATTAAGTTACATTTAAATCGTTAACAATAGATGTATTCTTTCGTAAACAAGGATAACCCGATGCGAATCAAGATTATCAACCCTAATACTACTCAGTCGTTTACCGATGCACTGCAGAAATTGGCGAATACTGTGTCTCGCCCTGATACCGAGATTCTCGCGGTCAGCCCAGCAAATGGCCCCGCGTCTATCGAAGGTTTTTACGATGAGGCCTTGTCGGTACCTGGCGTGCTGGACGAAATTACTAAAGGCGACAAGGAAGAAAATATCGACGCCTATGTGCTAGCTTGTTTCGGTGATCCTGGTCTGTATGCAGCTCGGGAGCTAACCGATAAACCTGTGCTGGGTATTGCCGAAGCCGCGTTTCACATGGCGGTGCTGAGCGGTGCCTGTTTCAGTGTAGTGACCACGGCGCCTAGAGTACGTTTCATGACCGAGCACTTGCTCAATCGCTACGGCTTTAGCGAACAGTGCAGAAATATCCGTACCACACCGATGAAGGTATTGGATTTAGCGACATCACCAGAAACTGCGATCGCAAAAGTAATTGCCGAATGCCTGTTAGCGATTAAAGAAGACCACGCCGAAGCAATAGTGCTAGGTTGTGCTGGTATGTCTCAGTATCGGGAGTATATCGAACAGCAAATTGGCATTCCGGTGATCGATGGCACGGTAGCAGCGGTCAAGCTGTGTGAGGCCATGGTGGATATGAAATTGGGCACCAGTAAAGTACTGACGTTCAACTGGCCACGACCAGAAATGGCTCCCCAAGGGCGCCAACTCAACATCGCCTGAGGCGATAACATGAGCACTGCACGGCTCATAGTGGCCGGCAGATGACGGGGAACTTAGCGCCCCGAGTAACGGAATACCGAGGATTTAACTATGGCTACTCAGAATATAAGCAATAGTGCCGCCATTCCCATGCAGGCAGGTAAGGCGAGGTCAGCAAAGGTGGTTGGAAGTAATGACAAGAAGGCAGGAGACGAGTCACTTGCGCCCCAGAAAAATAGAATTATGGGTAGAGTGTCTTATTTTCTAGCTTGGTTTGGTGGTTGTGTATCAATTGGCACCTTTACAATGGGGTCGAGTATTGTTGGCACGCTCAACTTGTTACAAGCTTGCATAGCGATCTCAATCGGTTGTTTTAGTATCGGTATCGCTCTAGCGTTGAACGGGGCTGCAGGTTATAAGTACGGCATTCCTTTTATGGTACAAGCTAGAAGTTCATTTGGCTTTGTCGGTACCCGTTTTCCAGGAATGGTACGAGCAGTACCGGCTATCGTATGGTACGGCTTTCAAAGTTGGATAGGTGCAGGGGCACTGAACGCAGCTTCAGCCGCCTTATTTGGCTTCGATAATCTAGTGTTGTTTTTCGTGGTATTCCAGTTTCTGCAGATTGGCCTGTCTATCCTCGGTTTTCAGGGTATTAAATGGTTAGAGAACATCGGTAGTGGCTTTATTCTAGTCGCGCTAGTTTATATGTTTTTCAGCGTGATAAATAAATTTGGTGATGATATAGCGACGAATTTGGTAAATGTTGAAGGCTCTTGGGGTTTACCATTTTGGGGAGCCACTATGCTGTTTCTAGGTGTTTACAGCACCATGATGTTGAATGTCAGCGATTACTCTCGTGAGCTAAAAGAAGGTACTAAGCCGGGTTGGTTAACGGTAATTTATTCCATGTCTATTCTGCCTTGTACTATTTTTATGGGGTTAATTGGATTGATGGTATCCGGCGCTACGGGTATATCTGATCCCATTCAGGTTTTCTCTAGCGCAGTTGATAATACACCGTTACTCGTTATTACTCTGTTATTTATTGCTTTTGCCCAAGTTACCACCAACGTACTTAATAACGTTATTCCACCCACCTATATCTTAATGGATGTGTTTAAACTGAAGTTTCGCACCTCGACCATTTTGGTTGGTTTGTTAGCTTTTTGTACTTTCCCTTGGAAGTTGGTACAGGAAGACTCGGCAGCAGGTTTACAGATTTTCGTACAAACGTACTCTGCATTCTTAGGTCCCATCTTTGCCGTCATGGTGGTGGATTACTTTATATTACGCCGCCGTAAACTGGAATTAGATAAGCTGTATGATGAAAATGGTCCCTATAGAGGTATCAACTATGGTGCTGTGATTGCGGTATTGGCTGGAGCTTGCGTAGCATTAACGTTCGTCTCTGTATCTTTGTATGCCAGTCTATTACCAGCCGGTATTGTTTATTACCTGCTAATGCAGTATTGGAAGCCCTGCCAGCGTTTCCGTTATTAATTCAGGTGGGGTCCGTTCAGCGGGCCCTATTTGTTTCAGACTCTGCTTATCTTTTAATATGCTTTCTGCAGCAATTGGTTGGAGTTTTATACTAAGGCAGAGCTGGTGCTGGGAGTCTCTCTGCATACAGACGCGATAGCGCAGTAACAGCCCGTTTAACTCGAATAAAACTGAACCGCGAAAGATCAACAGAACCTAGATAAGGAATACCGATATGGATGATCGCCTACTCGAAGTAAAAAGCCGAGATCCTTCTTTATATAACGAAGATTTAGCGCCCATTAAGCATAAAGACCGCAGTTGGGGTTGGTTTGAAATTTTTAACGTCTGGTCCAATGATATTCAGAGTTTGTTTGGTTACAGCTTAGCCGCGTCGCTGTTTTTGACTTACGGCCTAAATGGCTGGGCTGTGATGGCGGCCATTATTTTGGCCGGTTTTATTGTGATGATTTTGGTGAATCTGACCGGTAAGCCCAGCGTGAAATACGGTATTCCTTTTCCCGTGCTTATTCGATCTAGCATGGGTGTCAGAGGAGCGAACTTTCCGGCGCTGCTGCGTGCCATCGTGGGTATTTTCTGGTACGGCGTACAAACTTATTTTGCCTCGACGGCTGTGACGCTGTTGCTGACCGCATTGTGGGGGCCGAGTGAGGGCGCCGGCTTCCTCGGTATGTCGGCAACAGCTTGGTTGTCGTTTGTTATTGTCTGGCTGTTTCAGATTTTGCTGTTCTGGCAGGGTATCGACAAGATAAAGGTATTTCTCAATCTGGCAGGACCTTTGGTCTATCTGGTGATGATCGTGCTGATGGTGATCGTGTGGGTGCAGGCGGGCGACCAGTTACTGCCGGCAGTCAGTACCATATTCAGCAGTGATGGAAGTTATGACGGCAGCAGCCTGGCCGCATTCAGCGCCATTGTCGGCACCATGGTGGCGTATTTTGCCGCCGTAGTAATCAACTTCGGCGACTTTACCCGCTTCGTGCGCAGCGAACGGGAGATGAAAATCGGTAACCTGGTCGGCCTGCCGCTTAACGTCGCTTTTTTCTCTTTTATTGCCCTGATCATTACCGCTGGTACTCTGGTATTGTTCGGTGAGGCGCTGACCAATCCGGCCGATATTATCGAGCGAGTAGACTCACTGCCATTGACCATAGTCGCGGCGCTGACCTTCTTTGCCGCCACCGTGGGCATCAACCTAGTAGCCAACTTTATACCGCCTGCCTATGATCTGGCCAACCTGTTTCCAAAAGTGATCACCTTTCGGATTGGCGGCCTGATTACCGCCGTGATCGCCTTCTTTGTCGGTGCGTTCTGGGTATCTTTTATTAGTCAGATTGGTATTCCCGGTTTCGTGAACGCGCTGGGAGCCATAGTGGCACCTTTCTACGGCATCATAGTGGTGGATTACTATCTGGTAAAACGTCAGCAGCTGGATATGGAACAGCTATTTTCGTCTACTCCTACCGGTGCTTACTATTACCAAGGCGGCTGGAATATTAAGGCATTGCTGGCCTTTGGCATGGCAGCGAGCACGGGTTTAATATAATGCGCCCTAAACTATGACAGAGTACAACAGAAAGGGCTGCGGCCCTTTCTGTTTAACGAAAGCTACTATTATTGTTCACAATTTTACCTTGTGATAATCTAAGTTTGTTGTTTTTTTGACAAATGTGCAATTCTAGAGTCTGTCAGCTAGCTGACAGGGCCGTTAGCCAGACATTTGCTATTCATATCAAGGTAGCGCCATGCATAATAAAAACACAGAGCTGGATAAAGTTTATCAACGTATTTGGGAAGCAATAGTGGCCCACAAACTGCTGCCTGGCACTCGCTTGAAGGAAGATGAATTAAGTGAGACATTTGGTTTGAGCCGAGGGTTTGTGCGTAAGCTATTATTGCAATTGTCTTATCATAAATTAGTTAATTTGGTTCCTAATAGTGGCGCCTTTGTGGCCGAGCCTTCACCGGAAGAAGCGCGTGATATTTTTCAAGCTCGTCGCTTAATTGAAGCCGAGCTGGTGCGTGAGTTGGCAAGTAAGTGCACGGCACGCGAGAAAAAGCTATTGCAAGAGCACCTCGAGCAAGAACACAAGGCGATGGAGCGGGGCGACCAGAGTTTACGCATTCGTTTATCGGGTGAATTTCATCTGTTGATTGGTAAGCTGGCAAATAAGCCGGTGCTTACCTCTTTTCTTCATGAAATCATTCCGCGTTCTTCACTCATAGTGGCGCTCTACCAAGGGGCGGGGAAAGGTAAGAGTGGTCATGGTGGTTTGTCATGCAGTGAACATCATGCATTGTTAGAAGCAATTGCTAACCATCAAATAGAGCAAGCCGCACAGCTGATGATTGACCACCTCAACGAAATTGAAGCGCAATTACAGCTAGAACCTATTGTAGATAAGGGGGTTAACCTTAAACATATTTTCCCCGGCGTTTAATATCTCCTAAAGTAAGCAGCAAGAATAAATATCTACTAACTATGGAGTACTTTGGTTGATATTCGTTGTGCTAGTTTTAGGGCGACGAATATTAATATTTTTCTACAAGCTGTTTTTCACTAAGTAATAATTCATAACTTCTGTGGAGTTTTCTGGTTAGTTTGCTCTTTAAAAACGAAAGACTTTTTTGCCACGGAATCCACTGAAAAATAGTGATCAGATCTAAAAGTAGCTCTTATCCATCAACGGCTTTTGGGCTCTTGTCGCACGTGAACTGCGTCCGTGAGTTCCGTGTTCTTCCGTGGCAAAAAATATTTTTTTCATTTCCACATCTTTTATACCGATCTACTTATATAGCCAGCCTTAATACACATCTTCTCTATAGCGACCTTGGGTTTTAAGGTGTTGCACATCCAATTCAAGTGGCTCTAATATTTGCTCCAATGCCTCGGCGACGCTATTGGCCATATTACGCCCACCACATACCAACACCTGAGCGCCGGCCGCGATTAAGGCTTGTAGCTGCTCGCCATTGGCCGAAAGCTTATGTTGCACATAACTGCGATCCCCTACCCGAGAAAAGGCGGCATGCAGTTGCGTGAGCCTGCCATCATTCAAGTAGCCTTGCAGTTCGGCCTCGTATAAAAAGTCTGCCGCTGGATCTCGTCCACCCCAATATAAGTGGATTGGTCTGTGTTGCAGATTATTGCGAATAAAGCCCACCAGCGGCCCTATGCCTGTACCGGCGCCCACTAAAATTAGCGGCGTGTTGCCAAGCAAAGGCCTAAAAGTAGGATGCGGCTGAATAAAAGCGTCAATTGGTTCGCCCAGTTGTAAACCGTGCAAGAAGCTAGAGCACTCACCACCGGCATGTTTGCGCACACAAATTTCTAGCACGCCATCACTTGAAGCACAGGCTAGCGAATAGAGTCGTGCAACCGAGCTGTGTGGTGCATAAATGCCCACCAAGTCGCCAGCGAAAAAATGCGGTAAGCGAGCTGAGCGCCATAAACGTCGCCAAGCTGGGCGTGAGTTTGGCACTGCACCAAAGCGCAGCACACTGGTAGGGGTATCGCTGTGCACATCATAATCGACGCGTTCTACCAGTTGCAGCTGTGTAGTGGGTAGGCGCACGGCCTTATGCGCCAGCACTAACTCATGTCCTAACTTATGCCCCAATGCTTCACCTAGTCGGGTACCCCAGCGGGCGAAGGTTTGTGCCGATTGCCGATCAACCGTTTCTAGCGCTAATAAGGGCTGGCCACCACGCGCTAACATTGCCGCGTCTACGGCTTCGGCAAAGCGACAAAAATGGCAAAATTGTTGGTCACCAAAGCCTAATACCGCAAACCGCGCTATGGGTAGTTGTTTAAGGGTCGCCAAGCGATTTAAAAAATGACTAGCCGAGGCGGGTGCTTCGCCATCGCCATAGGTGGCGGTCAGCAGTAACAGCTGCTGCGCTTGGGGGTAGTGAGCGGCCAAGCTGTTCATGGCTGCGGTATGCACCTTATGGCCGTTTGCGGTGAGTACGTCATGCAAGGTGCGAGCAAAGCCCCAAGTAGTGTTAGCCTCGCTGCCCACCAAAATCACCGTATCTGCCGTCTTGGCTTGGCAATTATCCAGCAAAGAGGGCATGGCCTTGCGTCTTTGCCACCACGTTTGCAGGCCAGTTACGGCCAGAACCGGTACCGCTAAGGCGCTCAAGCCCAACCAAAGCCCTAACCACCAGAGTCCTTCTCCGGTATGCAGCTTGGTAATTAAGGCATAAATACCATGAGGCTTATCGTGAGCTGCAAAAGCCAGCTGCTCACCGTTATAAGGGTTTACAAAGCTGGCGCCCTGATGAGTGCGCAGTGAATAAACATCGCCCGAGTTATTAGGGTAGGGATAAATCAGCTCTTCTAACTCACTCACAGGCGTGGTTTGTAAGGCAGCTAAACTGCCGATGGGCAGGGTTTGGGCAAGAGCTTGGTTGGTGATTTGTGGAGGCTCGGGATCTGCCTGTGTGCCTTCAGGCACTAGCTCAAAAGTAACGGCAGACAAATAGAAGCCGGTAAGGGCGGATAATAGCAAGCCCAGCAATGCCACGCGGGCCAGCTCTGCGTGCCATCTTTTACTGCCGCTGCCCGCCAAGGGGCGCAGCACACGACGAAAACCACCTTGTTGGCGTGCCAAAAGCAAGGTGCCAGAGATGGCTAGCACCAACATCATAAAGGCGGCCACACCTACCGCTAAGCGACCTGGCGTATCCAGTAATAAAGAACGATGCAGATTTTTAAGCCAACGAAAAAAGGCTGACGGCTGATAGGGCGCAATCGCTTGTCCGGTAGAGGGGCTAACCCAAGCTACTTTCGCTTCTGTGGTTGGATTAGCCTCATTAGCTACATTTTCCTGATAATAAACCAAGATACCGCCTGAGGGCCGACGTTCAATTTGTTCCACTTTGGGGTAGTGTTGGGCGATACGCGCGCCCAGTTCTGCCACTGTTAATGGCCGACTGGCACTCAGCTCGGCACTGCTACGCTCTATGGCGGGCGCCAAAGACAGCAGAGCGCCGCTTAAGCTCAGTACCAACAGTAATAAGGTGGCCAGCCAGGCTGAGATGGAGTGGAGTTTTCTAAGCATGGCGAGCCTCCTAGGGCTGCATCGACTTAAACGGCGAAGCGCTAACGGTTAGGTCTTAACGAATAAAGCAGAGCTTATTGCAGCTGGTAAGTGAAAGACTTTACATAGCCTTTGCCTAGGGTGGCTTGGCCAGATCCTGCGCTAGTAAAAGGTGCTATCACTTCGGCTCTGTGTTCACGCTGATCTTCCACGGCCGTATCGATACGCAACTGGTAACCGGCATCTAGCCACTTATCAGGCACTTCAACTG
This sequence comes from Oceanisphaera sp. W20_SRM_FM3, assembly GCF_052119705.1. NCBI lineage: Bacteria > Pseudomonadati > Pseudomonadota > Gammaproteobacteria > Aeromonadales > Aeromonadaceae > Oceanisphaera > Oceanisphaera sp. W20_SRM_FM3. The sequence goes on from NZ_JBGQOP010000005.1 coordinate 83,650, forward strand.
TGGTGGTGAGCGTGTTGCCACTGGCGAGGCTGGCACCGGTTTTACCATCGTATGCCGCGGCTTTTAGGCCACTGCCGCGGGCCCAGTCACGCAAGTGCTTGTAATATTTCTTTTTGCCCCCGGCCACCCACAGCGTGTCTTGATACTGGCCGTTGGCGTCCGTGACATAAATCGCCACATAGGCACCGTCGCCTTTGTAGCCGTTTAACTCAGAGGTCAGGGTGACGGTTTTGGCCTGCGCCAGACTAGGCCAAGCAAGCAAGGCGGTGAGTGCGAGTAGTGCTGCTGTTTTTTTCATGATCAATCCCTCGTTATAACAAGTGTTGAGGCACCCCTCCATGACTGGATTTGGGGTGCCGACTCATGTTTAGGTGCTACATACTTAGGTGCTCGTGACCTTACTCATCATTAAGGCTGGGTGGGTGCGGTAGCCGGCAATGCGGGTACGGCAGGAGCGGGTGCTGCTACGGGTACTGCAGGTTGAATGGGTGCAGCAGCTACGGGCGCTGCTAACCCAGATACGGGCGCGGGCAGCATAGGGTAGCCAGAAATGTCGGCACCTTCGGCAAAGTCCACTTCAAAGCTGCGCACTTGTAAGGAGGCAGGTGAGAACTGGGCTTCAATGCGATTGCCGGCTTTATCCAAGCCTTTTACTTCATAACAACCGTCATCAACCTTGATACGATTCACTTGCCAGGCTTTGGCTTCTAACATTTGGCGCAGGGTTTCTTGTGGTTGCCAATTGGCGACCGCATCATAACAATCATCATCCGCATAGGCGTTGCTGGCGCCGAGGGCTAAGGCTAGGGTCGTGGCAGTCAATAATAAATGTTTCATGGGGGCACTCCTCTGTGGTTGAGCCTTAAGGATGACGCACTTTGCTGACAGCAAGCTGAACGACAACCTCAACTACAAAAAGAACGGCACAACAATATCAGCCTGCCTGAGACGAGTACCCAGCTTTGTAATGTTGCTATTCGATTGAGCACTGCCTATTCAGCTAGTTGTCAGCTAATCGGTTTAGTATTAAAGGCAAAACCAATGCGAGGAGCGGCAATGCGGATATTACTGATAGAGGACACCACAGATCTGGGCGAGGCGATTCGCGAACAAATTGCCGCTGATGGCCATGCGGTAGATTGGGTAACGCGCTTAAAGCAAGCCGATGCCTGCCTGCTTACCACGCCTTATGACTTAATTTTGCTGGATTTAATGCTGCCTGATGGCCGAGGCTTAGATTTTTTGCAACGGCTGCGGGCGGCGGATAACACGACGCCGGTAATTATTTTGACCGCCCTCGACCAAGTTTCAGATCGTATTGCAGGCCTCAATGCCGGTGCCGACGATTATTTGGTAAAACCCTTCGATTTAAGCGAACTCTCGGCGCGCTTGGCCGCCGTGGCGCGGCGCTATCAGGGCAATCCTAATCCTGTGTTAAAGGTGTGCGGGCTAGAAGTGGACTTGGTCAATCACGCCGTGCATAAAAACGGCCAAGCGCTCGATCTCACGGCTCGAGAATGGGCGGTGTTTGAAGCCTTATTACAGCGCCCCGGCACTTTATTATCTAAGACGCAGCTCGAAGATCGCCTCTATGAATTTGGTGCAGAAATCGAAAGTAACACCATAGAAGTGTATGTGAGCCGACTGCGCAAGCGCCTCGGCCGTGAAGTGATAGAAACCGTGCGCGGCATGGGCTATCGGCTGGCCCAATTATGAAACGACAGTCATGAGCAAGATAAAAGTCATGAGCGAGACGAGAGCCATGAGCGAGATAAAAGCCATGCAGTTTAAACGACTAGCGTTATGGATTAATAGCCTGCAAGGGCGGCTGGGTGTAGGGCTAACCTTAGGTGTCACTTTGTTATGGCTGGCCGCTACCTTGGCATCTGGCTTAGTGTTGCGCCATGAATTGTATGGGGCGTTTGATAGCGGACTAGAAGAAACCGCCCAGCGCATCTTACCGCTGGCGGTGACCGAAATTTTAAATCGCGACCCCTTAACGCCGCCCCAGCAGATTGCCGCCTTACGACCAAAAGTAACCGAGCGCGGCCGCCAAGAGCAGATTAGCTATGTGGTGCGTAGCAAAGATGGCACCTTGTTACTGCGTTCACACAATGTGGATTTAGCCTTGTTTACCGCCCAGCCCAGCTTAGGATTTAGTACCCAAGCCGGTTATCGGCTCTATGGTGAGGCGGCGGTGAGCGGCACTATTTTTATAGAAGTAGCCGAGCCACTGGGCCAACGTCAACAAGCCATGCATACCGCCATCTTGGCACTTTTGTTGCCACTGTTGCTGCTGATCCCGCTTAGCTTGCTGGGTATTTGGTTGCTGGTACGCTTAAACCTACGCAGCGTGTTGGCTTATAAAAATGCCATAGCCGCGCGCGGGGCGGGCGATCTGTCGCCCATAGTGACCACGCCTTTACCCAGCGAAATCGTGCCCGTGAGTGAGGCGGTAAATCAGTTACTGGAGCGGCTGCGCCGTGCGCTGGAGTCGGAGCGCAGTTTTACCGCCAACAGTGCCCACGAACTGCGCACGCCGTTAGCCAGTGCGCTGGCACAGGTACAACGCTTACAGCGCGCTACTACAGACTCAGCGCTACAAGAACGAGCGCGCCAAATTGAAAGCGCTTTACAACAATTAAGTCGACTGTCAGAAAAGCTGATGCAGCTAGCCAAAGCAGAGGGTGGCGCCCTAGTGGCGGCAGCGCCTTATGATGTGGTGCCGATATTAGGCTATTTAATCACTGAGTTAAGCCGTATTACCATTGGGTCTCGGCTGCAATTGCAGGTTCCCGAGACGGCGGTGCTGACCATTATGGATATGGATGCCTTAGGGATTTTACTGCGCAATTTAGTCGAGAACGCTTATAAATATGGCGCGCCCGAGGGCACCATTAACGTCAGCCTATCGAGTGCGGGCGTTTTGAGTGTGAGCAACGCAGGAGCCGTGTTATCAGCAGACGTTTTGTCGGGATTAACCGGGCGCTTTGTACGCGGTGCGGATGAGCAACCGCTTGCTAAACAAGGTGTCGGCTTAGGGCTCGCCATAGTGCAGGCTATAGCATTGGGCGCCGGCGGGCAGTTAACTCTACATTCTCCTGCAGTGGGTAAAACGGATGGCTTTGAAGTGAGGGTGCAGCTGCCTTTGGCATGAACGGCTGATTTATCTCTTTAATGCCAAATTTCTTAAGTAACTGAATATTATTAAGTTATCGGTTAGTATCTTGGCTGTAACCTTAGCCAGAGCGCTATATGTTTTTAGCATAAAAATGTTAACTGGAGACTGTAAATAATGTCGGATTTGGATTTTATTAAAACCACCATAGCGCTGGCACGTGATAACGTAGTGCGCGGCGGCCAACCCTTTGGTGCGCTGTTAGTGCGTGATGGTGTGGTGTTGGCCGAGGGCGTAAACGAAAGTTATATCGATCATGACTGCACCGCTCACGCGGAAATTCAGGCGATTCGCAATGCCGGCAAGCAGCATAAAACCAGCTCTTTTGCCGGCAGCACTATGTATGCCAGCGGCAAGCCTTGTGCCATGTGCATGGCGGCGATGATCCAAGCGGGCGTGGCTAAGTTGGTATATTGCGCCGATGACGATGTGGGCGAAAGCTACGGTTGGTCTACGCAATATTTATATGAGCGTATGCAGCGTGACTTTGGCAGCCAAGGCATTGAAACTACGCATCTGCCGCTAGATGAAAAAACTCAGGTGTTCGACCAATACCAAGCCAAAGTCGGCCAAGGCAGTAACGAGCAAATGAAAGGGTAAGGGCAGCGCCGAGCGCCCGGCGCCCAGCACCAAGCTAAACAAAGGGCGGTGTTTATGGTTAAGCCGTCATCCTGACGCACGTCAGGATCTCGGTTTAGGTCTTACTGACTAAAAGACAAATCTGCAACGCTTCTTTGTTACAGAGAGTCACGGCTCTCTGTCTACGATAAGCACGAAACAATAGTGATCAGATCTGACAAACCCAGAATAAGAGCTTTAAGGGGGAAAGGCTAAACACAGCTCCTTAACGAGGCGAGCTCTTACCATTAAATATGTTAATCCTTTTTCCGTGGGTTTCGTGGATTCCGTTGCAAAAATGCTCTTATCATTTGCTCTTTAGGTTTTAGCTAGGTACTGGGCGCCTGGCGCTGTTGCTACTTTAATCTTTTAAACGCTCATCCTTGAGGAGCTCACCATTAAACATCTGATCTTGATTAACCCTAACGGCAACAATGATGCCACGGCCGCCATGGTGGAGCAGGCACAAAATGTGTTGGGGCCAAACGTACGCGTGACCGGCAAAACCAATACTCAAGCGCCGTTATTATTGGCCACACCTGCCGATATGCAGCTCGCAGAGCAGGGCGTGTTAGCGTTAGGCTTGCAAGCTGCACAAGTGCTAACGGATTTAGAGAAAACCGACGCCATTATCATCGCGGCCTTTAGTGATCCGGGCTTGAACGCGTTGCGTGCGCAAGTATCGATGCCGGTATTGGGCATTGGTGAGTCGGTGTTTGTTGAAGCTGCAGGTTGTGAGCTTAATGCCGGCCGCCGTTTTGGCATCGTCACTATCACGCCAGACTTAGATCTGCTGGCCTCGTTTAGCGCACGGGCAACTGTGCTAGGTGTTGGCGATGAGTACTGCGGCGCGTGCGTCACCCAAGGCGATGCGCAGGCGTTATTGGCGAATCCAGCATTATTAGATGCGGCATTAAGCGCGGCTATTGCGGAGTCTATTAATGATGGTGCCCAAGCTATTATTCTTGGTGGCGGGCCACTTTCTGCGGCGGCCGAACGCTTACAAAGTCAGTTTGATATGCCATTGCTAAATCCGGTAGCCGCCGCCGCCCGAGCCGTGCTTAAGTTATGGTAATGAAAGGATATTAAGCACAAATGGGTCTAGTGGTAAGGATTGTTTCGGTTACCACTCAGCGTGCTAACTCAGGCCTTATCAGGTGTTAATCATGACTCAAACATATTCACGGCTGCGCTTAATTCTGGGTGACCAACTGAATGCCAGTCACTCTTGGTTTACCGAGCAGAGCTCGGACACGCTTTATTTAATCGCCGAGTTGGCGCAAGAAACCAATTATGTGCTGCATCATGTACAAAAAATATGTGCATTTTTTGCGGCCATGGAGCAGTTTGCCAAAGCCCTGCAAACGGCGGACTTTCAAGTGCTGCACTTAAACTTGGATGACACCCAAGCCTTCAATGATCTGCCGCAATTACTCCGTCATCTCATCGAAAAACACCAGATCCGGCAATTTGAATATCAACTACCCGATGAGTATCGGCTGCGCAAACAATTAGCCGATGTTAGCGCTCAATTAGCTATTCCCGCCCAAGCCGTGGGCACTTTTATCTGACCGATACCGAGCTGCCAACATATTTCACCGCCGGTAAGGCGCATCGTTTAGAGGCTTTTTACCGCAAGCTGCGTCAGAGCTTTCATATTCTTATCGATGCCGACGGTCAGCCCGAAGGTGGCCAGTGGAACTTTGATGCTAATAATCGTAACAAGCTTAAAGCCAGCGATTTAGGCTCAGTACCGGCTCCCTTGCTGTTTGCCAATGATGTGCGCGACATTTTAGCGCGCCTTAAACGGCATAATATCACCACCCTGGGCCGCGCCGAGTCGAACTTGCTGTGGCCGGTCAATCGCCAGCAAGCCAAACAGCTATTGGATTACTTTTGCCAATATGGTTTACCCCACTTTGGCACCTTTCAAGATGCCATGACCCGCCAGCTTGATCAGCCGTTGGATAATCGGCAATGGAGCCTATTTCACTCGCGCTTGTCCTTTGCCTTAAACAGCAAAATCATCAGCCCGCAGTTAGTGGTTAACACTGTGCTGGCTCATTATCGAGCTCAAGGCGCAGAACCCACCATTAGCATCGCTCAAGTAGAAGGCTTTGTTCGCCAAATTTTAGGCTGGCGCGAGTTTGTGCGCGGTCTTTATTGGGCCAATATGCCCGAGTATGCCAGCCTCAATGCACTGTCGGCGAGCCGTGAATTGCCCTCTTGGTTTTGGAACGGCAATACCAGGATGAACTGTCTAAAACACGCCATCGACCAGTCGCTCGATTACGCCTACGCCCATCATATTCAGCGCCTGATGATCACCGGTAATTTTTGCTTGCTGGCGGGCATAGATCCCGATGAGGTAGATGCTTGGTATTTAGGAATTTATATTGATGCCATCGAGTGGGTAGAGCTGCCTAATACTCGGGGCATGAGCCAGTTTGCTGACGGAGGATTAGTGGGCTCTAAGGCGTATGCGGCCAGCGGTAATTACGTGAATAAAATGAGCGACTACTGCGGCGCTTGTCATTACAAAGTGGCCGATATTACCGGCGCTAAAGCCTGCCCGCTTAACTCCTTGTATTGGCGCTTTATGCAGCAGCATAAAGTGGCGCTGGGTAATAACCCGCGCAACGCGTTTGTGTACGCCAATTGGCAGAAAAAATCCCCGGAGCAACAAGCGGCCATACTCGATTACGCCGAGCACTGTTTAGCTAATATTGAGCAGATCTGAATAAAAAATCGGTGAAGAGTGAAGCGTAAAGGGTGAAGAGGATGAGAAAAAACAGTGCCAAGCTAAACTCAGGGCGCTGTTTATGTTTACGCTGTCATCCGGTTGCACGTCAGGATCTCGCTTTAGATCTTAGCGACTAAGACCTATTTGCCACGGAAGGCACGGAAAAGTGAAGGAACAATAGTGATCAGATCTGAATAAAACCGGTGAGGGGTGAAGCGTAAAGGGTGAAGAGGACAAGCCAAAACGGTGCCAGCGGGCAGCGCCAAGCTGCCAGATAGCCCAACCACAAACAGTATTGATATCGGCATAGTGCACGAATGTAGTCGCGCGTTTTAACCGCGAAATGGCGCGTAGCGCCATCCAATACACTTATTCAGCAATCGCGTATCGAGTGCTGCGCCCGCCACCCGGCAGCTTAATTAGTACCTTCAGCTCAATCAGGGCGGCGAGGTGACGGGTGGCGGTGGCTTTACTAACCTTGGCTACCCGCTGATATTGGGTGGCATTAATACCTAGTGTAAAGTCACCATCCAGTAAGCGATTCACTACTTTACGCTGGGTTTCTAACAGCGGCTGGTCGCTATGTAGCTGCCAAAATTTAGCTTTCAATAGCGTGCGCTCAATTTTGTTGAGTGCATCATCTAACGCTGTGAGTAGCGCATCACAAAACCAACTGACCCACGGTGTGATATCCAGCCCACCTTTTTGCGTGGCTTCCAACACCTCATAATACTGACTGCGCTGTTTTAAGATGGCTTCGGACATGGCATATAAGCGGATGCTCTGCTGATCTGCCTGTGCTAATGCACGGTCGGTAAGTGCTCTAGTGATACGACCATTGCCATCCTCAAACGGATGCAGGGTTATAAACCACAGATGGGTAATGGCGGCGCGAGCAATCGGATCTAACAGTGGGTCCTGCAATGACTGATTAAACCATTGCATAAAAAGTTTGAGCTCTGCATCAATGTGCTCACGGGCTGGCGCTTGGTAATGAACTTTTGGCTTATGTATTTGTTCAGGATCTATTGGCGGACCAGACACTATTTGCATGGTTGCTTCGCCGCGCAAGGTGCCGCCCTCTATCGGGTGCATTAATGACGTTTGTCCCTGAAACAACCAGTAGTGCCATTGCAGCAGGATATTGAGCGTTAACGGCTGCCGCCATTCGGTCACGGCATCTTTTATCAGGCTTGCCACGCCAAAGGACTTATCAGAAACCGCGACCGGACTATCAATATTTATGCCCAACTGCCGCGCGAGCGATGAGCGCACGCCATAGATATCCAATTTTTCACTTTCAATCGCCGACGATGCAACAATATTGGCTAGCAAGGCATCTAGGCTAAACATGTCCTCGCCATCCACTAATGACGCTTTACCGCTCAATAATCCTAGGCAGTGATGCACAGCACGCAGCTTGGGCAGAACTACACTGTCTTGCCAAGTAAAATGCGGCCAGTCAGCCTGTTGCCAAAGCCACAGAGGTGTTGTCATCAGAGCCCTTAATATCGAATAAGCCAAGTGCGAGCCGATTACGCTTTTTATTCGGCTCATTAATTGAGCCGAAAGATAGCTTTATTCGGCTCAGGCTACAAGCCAAGTGGGGTGAGGTCGGTGTATATTCGTTAGCCGTCATCCGGTTGCACGTCAGGATCTCAGCCCCTTTGGGAAGCCGTAAGCGTAGGGTCGAATTTATTCGACCGCTCTAGATTTGTAGCCGCTGCTTTGAGCGTCGAAAACCTGCGCAGCAGGTTCTGGTGCACAGATCTAAAACAAGGTGCTGCTCTGTCTGGTGTGTAACAGCCGAACAAAGGGCCTACTCCTCCGACTCGCCGTGAATACCTCCATGTAGGCTCCGCCGCGCCGCGCCATCCTTGGCGCGGAGGGTCGGCTGAGCAGATCCCTTTATCCGGCTCTATGCAGCGGAGTTGCTGGTGGGCATTGTCTTGTATGCTGTTATCCTGAATTCGTTTCAGGATCTCGCTTTGGATTTTAGTGAGCCAAACCTATTTGCAACGGAAGGCACGGAAAAGTGAAGGAAAAATAGTGATCAGATCTGAAATAGATAAGGCCAAGATAAAAGCATTATGGGTAGGGGCCAGCTGAACAAGAGCGGGGTTTACAGCGGCACCAATATCTCAATGCTGCAGCAAAGCTGTTGCTTTGCGGTAGTCGCGCGCTTTAGCCGCGAAATGGCGCAAAGCGCCATCCCAACGCCATGTCTATCCCATTACACCCAATACCACCGCCCAACAATCACGCCAGTATCTACATACTGCAGGAATGTAGTCGTGCGTTTTAACCGCGAAATCCGCCAACGGCGGATCTGATGCACAAGGCTATAACAAGCCATATTGTTTCGGAGGATGCGTGCGAAGAGGCAACTGGGTAGCCTCCTCCGACACGCTAAACTGCATCCATGCGACGCTCAAACACATGACGTCCATGTCATGTGATGGTCGGCTGAGACTATCCCAGCCGCCTCTTTCTAAGCTGTGAGTGCCCTGTTTGTGTTGGCTATTGAGGGCAGAAAAGGGCGCCGAAGTACTTATTTTTATACTCCGTTACACTTATTTTTGTTTTTCAGAGAACGAAACGTTAAGAGAAGATGCTCTTACCTCATTCCTTTTTTAATCAACTTATAATTCGGTTCTGCGTGCTGTGTTGAGGACGTTATTTTACCTTTAAATATTTTTTTTGTTTCTTTTATAGGTATAAGCTGGCTCATTTTAATATTTAAACAGTCCGTCCAAAACTTTATACCGTTACTATTATCCACTTCATTTTTTTTGTAGATAATTCCTATACTATCTAGTTCTTCATAACCTATTGAGCCAACAAGATATGCGGAATGAAAGTCTATTATATTTCCACTTGCATTATTTTTATTTCTCTCTAAAGAAACAAATAAGAAATAGTCAGGTTTTTGGTGGGTGTGATTATAAAGAGGAGTAGAGTTATCAAAGTATTCTCTAGGAGGCACTGTCCTATCTTTGGTTTTTACTTCTATTGTTAAGTTATCATTCACTATGTAATCGTGAGTAGTTTCTTTTAAGGCGGGGGTAAATTTTATACCATTCTCACGCATCCAGTGCTCAGCAATTACCTCTCCTAAACATCCAATATTATTTGCTTGGTCTTTACGATGTGAGTTTAAAAAAACTGGCTGTTTTTTTGCGCGAGCTTTAGCTTCTTCATATATCCAGTTAGGTATATTACATAGTTTGGTGTATGTAGTGTTTCTTATTTTCATAGAAGAGTCTACTATAAAGTGTATTTAACAGGCTTTGGGAATAACAATTCTAAATCTCGTTTGTTTATTTTAAATAGTGGACCCTTTTCACTAACTCTACCTTTCTTGTTTCTTTTAATTAAATGATCCATAGTTACCACGCCGGACTCAATCAGTGGCATGAGCTGACTAAGAACCGGAGATTTAGTATGGGTTATGCTTATTAAGGTAAAGTGTTCTGTTCCATCAATTATTTTACTTGTAGCTTCAATCCAAAATGTTTCTGAATGCTTTTCTTTTAATCTGCTTCTAAGTATTGAGCCTGGCCAAACAGCAACTAAGTCCTTATTTATGTGCCACTCTTGTAGCACGTCATTTTTTTCATCATAGATAAAGTGCAAACCTTGAGAATTTTCTCTTTGCGTAGATAGTGTGCAGTAAAGCTTAAATTCATCATCTCGCTCGTAACCATATTTATTGAGAATTTCAGCGCTTCGTTTACAAGGGCTAATTGACCAGTCAGCTACTTGAGCAAACAATGTAGTTCTTGTTCTACTTCCTCTTCCTGATTTTATTTCTATGCCTTTATAGTCAGGAGCTTTACTTGAGTTCGCCTCTATGCCTAAGAGTTTCTCAATCGTATAACCAATACTTGTATCTCCTTTTTTAAGAGACCTAATTTTTGATTTAGAAATTTTTCTTATTTTTTGCAATAATTCATCAGCAATGCCACCCTCTAAAACAATATAATTATTTAGAAAGTTTCCTATTATAGATTTTCCGTTTTTTATACTTAACGCTAAGTTAGTAGTGCATAAATTAATAAGGTAGGCAGTATCGTCAGATATAATTATACCGATTATATCTTGAGCTGATGCCAGTGAGCTTAAATTTCTAAACCACATCCTCGGATCACCGTTTTTAGTCATCGGACGATATAAGCTGACTGTAGATTTTATTTCTTTATCCTCTAGCAAGAGGATCGACTTTTTTATTATTTTATGTTCTGGACCTTGCTGTTGAAGTTCGTAGTTATGAAAAACCTCTAGTTCGAAGTGCGTTCTTACTGTTTGAGTTGCATCTAAAATAGATTTTTTAAGACCAGTAATTGTTGGTTCGAACACTGAGAACTCTACGCCTAAACTTGCGAGTGTTTTTTTGTTTTCGATCACTAAGCTTTTAATATTTAAATCAAGGTCTGTATGGCGCTCTTGATCTAAAGTATCAAAATCTTCAACGGACATGTCCACATCTACATCCGCTGTAAAATTTAAGGACGGAAATGGGATTGCTAACTGCGCTTGTTCCCTAACGGTATAGGATTCTTGCAATTCTTTCCAAGAGGAAAAACCTTCCTCATAACTGATTGCTTTAAGGGCATCTGCGTGCTTTATGCCTAACTCTTTTTTTCGATCTTTGGCACGTTGTTTTAGACGGTTAAGGCTTACATCGGTAGCTTTTTTCATGACTATATACCAGATTCATTTCTGCGTAGAGATATTGAACATTTAGGGTACGCAATGGCGTTTATAAACAGGCTTCCCTTACAAGCCTTAACTAGCAGCTTTATAAGAGGCGTACGCAGAAAGAAACTACCTCTGATAAAACTAGGTAGATAAAAGGATGTGCCCGCAGAAACAAGGATGATAAGGCCCTGATCTGCAAATAACACAATGCACTGTTATCTACAGAGAGAACCTGAAGGGGTCTTCACGTTAGACGTAGGCGACTCTCACTTCGCCTAAGAATCGACCGTACTGTATTTTCGGGACTCATTCAAGTTTTTTTAAAAACTCCTGGATTTTCTACAAGCTACTCTTTACAATTAGCGCGTATTGATTTTTCCGGAGTTCATCAATGAACCATATCGAACTGTTTTCAGGCTGTGGCGGGCTTTCGCTAGGACTTCATGCAAGTGACTTTGAGCTGCTAATGGCCAACGAACTGTCGCCAATGGCGGCTGAATCATTTGCTTATAATTTTTTCAATGAAGACTTAGAAGCGCTAGCTAATGCTGGTAAAAATCCGGAGAGTACGATTTGGTTGAAAAGTAGACATCAAGAATTGAAGCCCCGCTTGCGCGAGAATCCATTTCATTTTCCGCCATTTGATGAAGATGGATATAGTGATATCCCTGTTGATAAAACAGAGTTACGTGGAAAGCTGTTGGTAGGCAGTATTGTAGAGTTGAACAGAATGTTGGAGTCTGATTTAGATTTCCGTAAAGTACTAAGAACAGGTTTTGGATCCTCCGAAGGTCTAGATTTAGTCTCTGGTGGACCTCCATGTCAAAGCTTTAGCATGGCAGGGCTACGGAAAAAAGATTGTGAAAAGAACACCTTACCGTGGGAGTTCGCAAAATTCGTCTCATATTCACAACCTAAAATTGCCATGCTAGAGAATGTCACTGGTATTCTCCGTGCATTTAAAGATGAAAATGGAAACAACTATCAAGCATGGTATGAAGTAGCTAAAGCTTTTGCATCGATAGATTACGTTCCTGTCTGTTTACATATTAATGCACGCTTAGCGGGAATAGCCCAGAATCGGCCACGTTTTATTATGCTGGCTTTTCGGCATGACTGCTATCTAAGTATCATGAAGAATATGAGTAAAGACTCTTCTTCATTCACTATGTTAGAACCGTCGGGTACGTTCTATGAGCTTGTTCAAAGTAAGGGAACGAGCCTAGAATCGGGTCATTTAGAATACTTCGATGCATCAAAGCCGCAACACCTGCAATTATTTGAGCAGTCTTTTTTCGCGCCGTTAGTCAATGGCGAGAATGTAAATGTTAAGGATGCTCTCGATGATCTTAAATTTACGAACCCTGCTAAACCATCTAAATATATAAGTAATTTAAATGATAAATTCAGATGGTTACCTAGTGATTTTAAATTGAAAAATCATGAGGCAAGAAGAAATAGTCCTATGGTGCAACGTCGTTTTAGACTTTATCAGGTTTTACAAAAAATTGATGATAGGTCAGTAACTAAAGACATATTCTCAGTTTTAAAAGGCGGAGCTAATGTTCTCAATGATAAAACTTGGGATGTATGTAAAGACTACGAATTCTTGCAAGAAAGTGGTGAGCTTAATTTTTTTGAGTCAGCTATAGATTTTATCCGATATTTAAGCGCACACCCTACAAAGAAGCAGACCCAAAAAGCTCTTAATCCTGATGCTCCTGCACCAGCTGCGCTATCGATCCCTGATGATGCCTGTCATTATGATGAGCATGAACTTAGAGTGTTAACAGTTAGAGAAATGGCCAGAATTCAATCTTTTCCTGATGACTTTGTTTTTCGTTCTAAAATTACTACTGGCGGTCAAATGAGAAAATTTGAAGTGCCGCAGTACACTCAAGTAGGTAATGCTGTGCCACCTTTATTAGGGCTTAAACTAGGGCTATGTATTGCAGATCTATTAAAGAAAATCTAGATAGGTGTATGGCATGAGCCCACAACATTTTATTAAAGCCGGCGTATCGCCGGTTCTGGCTTTGATTTGGCTTTTTTTATTGTACTTTCGTTAGGCAAGAGTCGGGTTCTATTGGCGCCGGTTTTGTTAGCTCATTAGTGCTGGCGAAAGGGGTAGGCCTGCTGTTTTTTACTCCCGATGTGCAAAGCTACGGGGTCCTTTTGCAGCACTTGCTGATTACTGACGTGATTTTTTACAGCTTTGTATATGTGCTGTTTCTGCGTAAGCCTAAGCTTAAGTAACACTTGGATACTACAGTATCCATTGTGGAGCTAAACAAGCTACAATAGACACTATAGTGTCTATTGTTGGTGGCTTATGACTCGTTTTTTACTCATTGATGATACGGATGTACAACACGCATTTGCGGCGCATTTGCGTGGCCTACGCGAACAAGCCAAGCTGTCTCGAGACGCCTTGGCTGAACGCAGCTGTGTACCGGCTTCGACCATCAAAAAATTTGAACTTACCGGGATTATCTCATTTCGCCAATTACTGCTCATCTGGCAGTGCTTAGACGATCTCAAACGCCTATACGAGCTAACACAAACTCCCGTGCCTAATAAAAGCATGCCCACGTCCATTGAAGAGGTACTAAAAGATGGATTTTAAGCCTATTCAAAAATTGACGATAACCAGAACGCTCGCTACGGGTGAAGCGGTATCGGTCGGGGTGTTGGCACAAAACCGACAAGATGTATTTTTTCAATATGATGCCAACTATTTAAAGCAGTTCGGTAACCTTTCACCCTTTATGATGCAAGGATCTACCGAGTTACAAGTTGCGCCTAAACAGCCTCATGGTGGCATGCATGGTTTATTTGCCGATAGTTTACCTGACGGCTGGGGATTGCTCTTACAAGATCGAGTCTTTCGTCAGCAGGGTATTCTGCCTGCTCAGATCACGGCCATGGACCGACTCGCGTTTGTTGGTCATCGAGGAATGGGCGCGCTAACCTTTGCTCCTGAGTCTGATTATCAAACCTCAGGCGATAATGAAATTGATTTAGCGACCTTAGGTCTAGAGGCGCAAGCACTATTTGATGGTCAGACCGAGGATGTATTGGCAGCCTTAGTGGCCGCTGGTAGTTCGGGTGGTGCTCGGCCTAAAGCTCAATTGTTCTTCTCGGTAGATAATCCAACTCAATGTCGAACTTATGCCGAATCAGGTGACCAAGCTTGGTTAGTAAAGTTTACCTCGCAAAATCTGGCGCTTGGCCATGAAGAAGGCGTGTGCGAGGCGGTTTATTTACAATTAGCGCAAATGGCGGCTTTAGATCCGCCCGCGTGGCAACTATTGGCTGCACCTGCTAAAAGCGGCGCTCGGTCTTGGTTGGCGGTAAAACGATTTGATTGGGTCGATAATTCAGCAAAGGTGCTCAGTCAGCCAGGGCGGTTACACATGCACAGTGCTTGTGGCTTGCTGAACGCGGATTATCGTACTCCGAGCCTAGATTATGAAGACCTGATTAAAGCCAGCCGTCAGTTATGTAAATCGCCATCTGCTGGTCAGCTACAATTTCGGCGTGCCATATTTAATCTGTTTGCCTGTAATCAGGACGATCACAGCAAAAACTGGGCTTTCTTACAGGATGATAATGGCCAGTGGTCTCCTGCACCGTTTTATGACGCTACTTTTAGCCCGCACCCCTTTAATGAGCACACCACCGCATTTGGTGGTTATGGCAAGCAGCCAGCGTTAAAGGTCATACAAAAATTGGCAGCCACCGCCGGATTTTCATCTTGGAAAGAGGCACAGCATCATATTTTAGAAACAGTTGATGTCATTAGTGATTTTGCTGGCCTAGCCAAAACACAGGGCGTAAAAAAAAGCACGATTGATATGATTATAAAAACCTTAGAGCAGCGTAGAAAGGAAAATAGCGCATTGCTTTGAATATTAGGCTGAAGATCAATGGTGTCGCGTAATACCAGTAGCTTACTACTGAGCGTTTACTACGGGGCTTTATTTCTAATTCGCTGCCGCTTAGCGCTCGCTTCATAGCGCATAAGATCATCTAAGCTGTCGACCTTGGGCTGAAATAGCACCTCTAGTTCTTTAACTCGACCTAATACCATGGCGATGCGGACGATAGTTTCGAAGCTGGTATTTTGACCATTCTCTAAGTTCTACCATCCTAAACAAAATAATGATCACTTTCAGATCTAGAGCCAGCGCTATTTTGCCACGGAAGAAAATCTGAACTCACGGAAGAGGTCACGTGCGACAAGGGACTAACATATTAATGGTAAGGGCTCGTCCGATGATGATCTGGTGGTTGGCTCTTAGCATTAATAGTCTTACCTCGGCTTTGGCTTTTTCGGATCTGATCACTATTTTTCCGTGTTCTTCCGTGCATTCCGTGGCAAAAATGTTCTTTAGTCTTTGTGTTACTGTCGGCAAATCTCATTGCAGGCGCTGATTAAGCGCTCGGCGAGAATTTTGCTGTGCGCCGAGAGTTTGTCTTGGGCGTGCAGCGTGAGCTCTAAATCCGGTACTGGGGGCAGGCCGTCTTGCTCGGTTAAGATGCGATGTTCAGCCGTGACTAAGCGGCGCGGTAGTAATGAAATACCAAAGCCGGCTTCTACCGCGCAACAGACGCCCGACAAACTGGTGCTTACATAAGCCAGTCGCCAGCTGCGGCCGAGGCGGTCGAAGGTGTGGGCCATTTCGCTGCGATATAAGCCGCCGATAGGAAAAGTCACCAGCGGGATCGGCTGGTTGTTGAGATTGTTGCTGTGCAGACTATCAATCCAGCACAAGGGCTCGGGCCAACTCACTAAACCGGGCACGCTGCCTTGGCGCTGTTTAACAAGAGCCAAATCCATATCGCCACGCTGAAATTCTCGCCAAATATCGCTACATAAGCCGCTTTTTACTTCTAGCCGAATGCCGGGATATTCATTAGAAAAGGCGGCTAGGGTGGGCATAATGGCGTGGGTGGCAAAGTCTTCGGGCACGCCTAAACGGATTTTTTGTTGCTCGGCGCTGACGCTGGTTTGCGCCACGGCTTCGTTCATCATCTGCAAAATGCGCCGCGCATAGCTAAGCACGCGCTCGCCCTCAAGGGTGGGTGTAATGTAGCGACCTTTACGGTGTAATAACTCGCAGCCAAATTGCGCTTCTAACTTGCGCACCTGTTGGCTGACGGTTGATTGGGTGAGGTGCGTGCTCTCTGCGGCGCGAGTAAAGCTGCCGGTATCGGCCACGGCAATAAAGCTGCGCAGTAAGATGGGATCTAGGGTGATGTTTAGGTTCATTAGGGCCTCGAAGTGCAGTAATGGGTGAAGCGTCATGTGTAAAGAGTGAAGGGGACTAGATAAGTGCCACACCCGCAAACCGAAGACCATTTTTGCCACGAAATCATGGGAAATTGCCGTGAAGGGTAAAGAGTAAAGAGGGCGAGATAACACAACTCAAATCGGTCTACCTATGGATTGCGGCGTCGCTGCGCTCCTCGCAAAGACCTCTTTTACTCAACATTCAGCACTAAAAATTCAACACTGTCCGGGGCTGCGTCTGTTACTTTTTCTTGGGTCTAGGCTCTTACCATTAATGATCCCTTTCAGATCTAATCTCTATTTTTCCGTGTTCTTCCGTGTTCTTCCGTGTATTCCGTGGCAAAAAATAAGTTTGGGGTAAGTATTTTGAACTTAGCGGTGATCGTCATCTTCACTCTTTACCCATCACTCTTCACTCACTAGCCAGTCAGTGGCTTAGCCACTAGTCTTCATTAAATTATTTAATTTATCAATCAAGATGGTTTGTTATACACTCGCTTGGTCAAAATTTAGATAGCTGTGCCTTTTTGGCGTGGCTTTTGTCGGCAGCAGCCGGCCCTCTCGTATTAAAGGACAGTATCATGGCCCGTAATACCTATTATGCTCCTAAGGGTGGCTT
Organism: Oceanisphaera sp. W20_SRM_FM3; assembly: GCF_052119705.1. Taxonomy (NCBI): domain Bacteria; kingdom Pseudomonadati; phylum Pseudomonadota; class Gammaproteobacteria; order Aeromonadales; family Aeromonadaceae; genus Oceanisphaera; species Oceanisphaera sp. W20_SRM_FM3. The sequence continues at coordinate 100,805 of NZ_JBGQOP010000005.1, forward strand.
GCCACCTCAGACTCAGCTGATCCACGATCGCGCTGTGTTTACCGAAGCTTATGCCGTTATTCCTAAAGGCGTAATGAGCGACATCGTTACCAGCTTCCTGCCATTCTGGGATGCGACCCGTCTGTGGGTTATCGCGCGTCCGTTAAGCGGCTTCGCTGAGACTTTCTCTCATTACATCATGGAAGTTTCTCCAAAAGGCGGCAGTGACAAGCCTGAGTTGGACAAGGGCGCCGAAGGCGTGTTGTTCATCGTTGAAGGTGAAATGACGCTGACCTTGGAAGGCAAAGAGCACCAGATGGACTTAGGCGGTTACGCTTACCTGCCAGCTGGCACTAACTGGAGCCTGCGCAACAACAGCGACGCACCAGTACGTTTCCATTGGTTGCGTAAAGCTTACGAATTTGTTGACGGTATCGACGTACCAGAAGCATTCGTAACTAACGAAAATGACATTGCGCCTACGCCAATGCCAGACACCAACGATGCATGGGCGACTACTCGTTTCACAGATCCAACGGATCTGCGCCACGACATGCACGTAAACATTGTTACGTTCCAGCCAGGCGGCGTTATTCCATTCGACGAAACTCACGTTATGGAACACGGCCTGTATGTATTGGAAGGTAAGGCTGTTTACCACCTGAACCAAGATTGGGTTGAAGTAGAAGCCGGCGACTACATGTGGTTGCGCGCATTCTGCCCACAAGCTTGCTACGCTTCAGGCCCAACTCGCTTCCGTTATTTGCTGTACAAAGACGTTAACCGCCACATGGTGTTGAACGCGTCTCCTGCTTACCGCGGTAACCGCAAGTAAGTAGCAGCACTTAAACAGATGCTAAAAGGGCAGCCCACGGGCTGCCCTTTTTAATGCGTGTGAGGCGTGAGGAAAAAGCAAGATCTGTGTTATCAATCGTTTTTTGTAGGGGGCAATTTATTCGGTCCGGTTTAGTTTTTCGATTTTTAATACCAATCTAAGTAAAGATATGGCCTATCCCGTAATAATGTAGGTGGCAACTTGTTCGCCACGGTTTTGTATTTTAAAACAGCCAGCAAAGCTGGCCTGCCGAACAAGTTGGCAGCTACAAGGTCAAAACTAACAAAGCTTGACCAGTACAATGATCAGTTAGATTTCCAGAATGGTATAAAATCAAGATCCTGACGTGCGTCAGGAAGACGGCAAAAATAAACATCCATGCCCTGATAGCCGCCAATTTATTCGGCGGACCAGCGTAGCTGGATGTTAATTTCTAAAGCAAAAGGCCGAAGTCCTCTTCACCCCTCACCCCTCACCCCTCACCCCAACAACAACTTATGTAATTGCTGTAGTGAACTCACTTCATAGTGTGGGCGTATGCCCTCAGGTGTGGCGCGGCCGGCGCTGTTGAGCCAGCAGGTGTCTATGCCGGCGTTGAGGCCGCCTAAAATATCCGAATGCGGGTTATCGCCCACCATCAAAATTTGCTCTTTGGGCGGGTGGCCCATCAGCTCAAAGGCATGCTCAAAAATGCCGGCAGCGGGTTTGGCTATGCCTACTTGCTCGGACACCACTAGCGTATCGAAGGCTTGCTGCCAGCCAGCTTTAACTAAACGAGCCTGCTGCATGGCGCTAAAACCGTTAGTGATAATGCCGAGTTTAGCCTTGCCTTGCAGCGCCGAGATCAGCTCAGGCGCCCCCGAGAGCGGCGGCGAAACCTGGGCCATGGCCACTAAGTAATCACGGTTTAAAATCTCAGTGGCAACGCCTAAGCGCTCAGACCAAGTTTGAAAGCGAGTGTGCTGTAATTGAGCCGCACTAATGGCGCCGTTTTGATAATCCACCCACAGCGGCGCGCTTAAGGTGTGATACTGGCGATAATCTTCGGCGGTAAAATCCACACCAAAAGAAGCGAACATCAGCTTTAAGCCGGCAAAAGCATCGAAATGGAACAAAGTTTCGTCCGCATCAAATAAAATCCAAGAATAGCGCATGCTGATAGCTCCAATTTATTGGCGGTGTTATTGCCACATGTTGGTAGAAAAGAAGTTAGTGTAGGTGCTTAAACCGAGCAAATACCAGATTAAATCAATCTAAGCCGAGGTTTCTGCTGGCTGAGTCTTAATGTTAGCGACCCTTTACTTTAAAATAAGTATTTTACAGTACGAACTTTACAGTATTCGCACCTGACTGTTCACATCTAACAGTTCGCACCTGATAAGTCACAACCTCATGAGACACATTGATGGAATTTTCTAGCTGGCTGGCCTTAGTGGCCATTTGCGTGGTGGGCGCCATGAGCCCAGGCCCAAGCTTGGCGGTGGTGATGCGCAACACCATAAAAGGTGGCCGAAGCCACGGCGTGCTGACCGCCATTGGCCATGGCACGGGTGTTGGTTTATATGCACTGCTGACCGCCCTTGGTTTGGCGCTGATTATTGCCAACAATCCGCTGTTGTTTAATGTGATCCGCTACGGTGGCGCCGCCTTTTTAGCTTGGCTCGGTATTAAGGCGTTGTTGGCCAAGCCCAAGGGCATTGCAGCAGCCGAGACCCATCACATTGCCGGTCGCCAAGGTGCCTTCGAGGGTTTTATGGTGGCGTTTTTAAATCCACAGTTGGCGATTTTTTTCGTGGCGCTGTTTAGCCAGTTTGTACATACAGATACAGATTGGCAGCAAAGCTTGGTGATGATGGTGACCGCCGGTGGCATAGATGGCGCTTGGTATGTGCTGGTGGCCTTGGTGTTATCCCGCGGTCCGGTACTGGCGTGGCTGAATGCCAAGTCGGTGTGGTTAGATAGGCTTAGCGGTGTGGTGCTGTTAGGGTTGGCATTAAAGGTGGTGCTTTGATAGCTAGAGGCTGAAAGCGGGAAGAAAAGCGCGCTAAACATGGCGTTAAAACAGCTTATTTTTTGTGCTGATCGGTAGCTCAATGGTGGTAGACCAGTTGTGCGCTAGATCAAGTTTTGTTAGGATAAACAGGCAAATTAATACGATTTGTGTGATTTAACCGACATAACTCAAGTAATGTCATAAGAAATAACTTAAGCGTAACAAAACAGCTTAAGAGTAATGAAAGTGCTTAAACAGAACCTATAACAACTAAACAAGAAGCCCATTTTAGGGCCACTCGTTTCTCATCATTATGATTATCCGACTTATGGTTATCAGATAGGACCTAGCTGTTGAACCCTACTCCTTTTCTTACGCTGGCAGAGAGATGGCACGACTTAGCGTCGTTGTCACAACTCGGCGTGGATGGCGTAGGCTTAGTCAGCACGGTAATGATGTTAGAAGTGATCAGTGAATGGTTATTATCCTGGACCGGTTTGTCTGGCGATGTGTTTGAATATCAAGCTCAGCTTAGCGACTTACTGCCCGTAGAAACCATCAAATCTATTATTCTTACTAGCTTGCTGGTCTTTGTGCCCTTGTTGCTGCGGTGGTTATTGCTGCTGCTGTACCTGCTGTTGCAATCACTGTACTGGCCGCGCCTAACGCAAGTTAAGGCGATTTTTGACTCTCCTCTCCCGCAATACTGTGTACTGCGCACCGCTCACGGTTGCCGCGCTCCCCCTTTGGCCCATTCTGGGTTCTAACACTCTTTAGGCTCAAATAAGTACTGTTGCTGATGCTTGCTACTGATTTTTCAGCTAGTTAACGCAGTAAAGCCTTATTGACGCCCGTATTCGAGTGTTTGCCCCATGCTGGGTTCCGTGTGGTGCTGTTGGTTCGCTTTTATTAGGCTTTTGCCCCGCGAATTTTTCACGCTCAACCGCACGGTTACCCCTGATGGTCTTGTCGCTTAGCGGCAAGGTAATTCCTTAAGGAATAGGGGAAGGGTTCCTTGTTTATACAACACCTATCTATACAAAATCTGCTTAGTCGAAACCTGCTTAGTCGAAACCTAAGTGGTCTGAGTCCGGTATTTCGCCATCTAAAAACCGCGCTCTTGGCCGGTGCTAGCGCCTTGCTGTTGGCCGGTTGCCAAGGCGGCATACTTGATCCTAAGGGCCAAGTTGGCGTCGATGAAAAGAACCTGATCGTTATCGCCACGCTCTTGATGTTGATTGTGGTGGTGCCGGTTATTTTTATGACGCTGTTTTTCGCGTGGAAATATCGCGAAGGCCGCACTCAGGAAATCTATGCACCTAAGTGGTCGCACTCCACCAAAATCGAGTTAGTGGTGTGGATTATTCCCATCATTATTGTGGTTATTTTGGGCGTCATTACTTGGCGTTCAACTCACGATCTGGATCCATATAAGCCCTTGGCTCATGAGAAAGATCACATAGTGGTAGAAGTGGTGTCACTGAACTGGAAGTGGTTATTTATCTATCCAGAGCAGGGCGTGGCCTCCATCAATGAGTTGACGTTTCCGACCGATGTACCGGTGGAATTTAAGATAACCTCCGACACCACCATGAACTCCTTTTTCATTCCGCAACTGGGTGGCCAAATTTATTCGATGGCCGGTATGGAAACCCAACTGCACCTAATTGCCAATGAAGCAGGCACCTACGATGGCTACTCTGCTAACTACAGCGGCGAAGGCTTTACTGGCATGCAATTTAAAGCCATAGCCACCCCCGATGAGGCCGGTTTTGATGCTTGGGTTAATAAGCTCAAACAGTCATCCGACACCTTAAGCCCTGCCACTTATGAGCAGTTGGCTAAGCCGAGTGAAAATAATCCGGTGCAATATTTCGCACATGTGAGCTCGGGTATGTTCCACCACATCTTGCATCAGTTTATGCCCGATATGCCCGGCAATATGCACGACAGCGAAACAGCCGTTGCCGACGAGCATAGCGCGCATGCCTCGCACGATATGAGCGATGAGATGACCATGGAGACTGAAAAATAATGTCCTTACTAGGAAAACTCACATTAGACGCCGTGCCGTATCATGAGCCTATTATCATGGTCACGCTGGGCGTGGTGGCAATCGCCGCCTTGGTGATTGCCTTTTTAATCACCAAATATAAGAAATGGACTGTGTTATGGCGCGACTGGATCACCTCGGTGGACCATAAGCGTTTAGGTATTATGTATATCATTTTGGCGTTCGTGATGTTGGTGCGCGGCTTTGCCGATGCCCTTATGATGCGGGCCCAATTAGCGCTATCGACCAACGGTGCCGATGGCTACTTGCCGCCTGAGCATTACGACCAAATCTTCACCGCCCACGGTGTCATTATGATCATCTTTATGGCCATGCCATTTATGATTGGTTTGATGAACATAGTGGTGCCCTTGCAGATTGGTGCGCGCGATGTGGCCTTTCCGTTTCTGAATAACCTCAGCTTTTGGCTGGCGGTGTCGGGCGCGGTACTGGTCAACATTTCACTGGGCTTGGGCGAATTCGCCAAAACAGGTTGGGTGGCATATCCGCCGCTCTCCGAGATGGACTTTAGTCCGGGTGTGGGGGTGGATTATTACCTCTGGGCCTTGCAGATTTCTGGTATCGGCACCTTGCTGACCGGTGTCAACTTCTTGGTCACTGTATTCAAGATGCGCACCCCTGGCATGAAGCTGATGCAAATGCCGATTTTCACTTGGACCTGTACTTGGGCCAATATTCTGATAGTAGCGTCCTTCCCTATCTTGACCGCCGTGCTGGGTATGTTGACCCTAGACCGTTATTTAGACTTCCACTTCTTCACCAATGAAGGCGGTGGTAATGCCATGATGTACATCAACCTGTTCTGGGCTTGGGGTCATCCCGAGGTGTATATCTTAGTGCTGCCCGCATTCGGTATTTTCTCAGAAATCATCTCTACCTTTACCGGTAAGCGCTTATTTGGTTACACCTCCATGGTTTATGCCAGTGGTGCCATTTCGATCTTGGGCTTCGTGGTCTGGCTGCATCACTTCTTTACCATGGGCTCCAGCGCCAACGTGAACGCCTTCTTTGGCGTGATGACCATGATTATTGCGGTGCCCACTGGCGTTAAGTTATTCAACTGGTTGTTCACCATTTACCGTGGCCGCCTGCGTTTAACCGTGCCTGTGTTGTGGACCTTAGGCTTTATGACCACCTTCACTATCGGTGGTATGACCGGCGTATTGCTGGCCTTGCCCGGTGCCGACTTTGTGCTGCATAACAGTCTGTTTTTGATAGCTCACTTTCATAACACCATTATTGGTGGTGCCGTGTTTGGTTACCTGGCCGGTTTTGCGTTCTGGTTCCCGAAAGCCATGGGTTTCCACCTGGATGAAAAGCTGGGCAAGATTTCCTTCTGGTGCTGGCAGATTGGTTTCTATGTGGCCTTTATGCCGCTGTACGTGCTCGGCTTTTTGGGCATGACGCGTCGTTTGAACCATACCGACAATCCTGCTTGGAACTTCTGGCTGTATCTGGCCGCCGTGGGTGCGGTGTTTATTCTGGTGGGCATAGCCGTGCAGTTCTATCAGCTGTACAAAGCCTTCCGTGATCGCGAGCTGAACCCTGATGTTACGGGCGATCCTTGGAATGGTCATACGCTGGAATGGTCTACCTCTTCACCGCCGCAGTTCTATAACTTTGCCGAGCTGCCAATGGTAGAAGACATAGACGCCTTCACCGACATGAAAGAAAAGGGCACCGCCTATCAGGCACAAGCTCAGTATCAACCCATCCATATGCCAAAAAACACCAGTACTGGTGTGCTGATTGCCGCAGCAATAACCGCCGCGGGCTTTGGCGCTATTTGGCACATTTGGTGGTTGGTGATTGCGAGTTTGATCGCCAGTTTCGTGATTTTCTTGTGCCGCGCTTATGACAATGACACCGACTATTACGTACAGCCTGCAGAGGTTGAGCGTATCGAGTCGGCGCATATACGCAGCCAAATTAAGGAGGCCTGATGCAAGCCGTAGCGATTGATCTAAACCAAGTGCAGCAATATGAGCACTCACATGAACACCATGAGCACGAGCATCACGACACCAGCAGCAATACGCTGTTTGGGTTTTGGCTCTATTTAATGACCGACTGTTTGTTGTTTGCCTCCGTGTTTGCCACCTACGCGGTGTTGTATATGAACACGGCTGGCGGCCCGTCTGGTAAAGACTTGTTCGACTTAAACTTTGTGCTGGTGGAAACCGGCGTGCTGCTGGTCAGCAGTATTACTTATGGCTTTGCCATGTTGGCCGGTCATCAGCATAAGCGCGGCTTAACGCTGTTGTGGTTATTGGTGACCTTCGCACTGGGCGCCACCTTTATCGCCATGGAGGTGTATGAGTTTCAGCACCTGTTTGCTGAAGGTGCTGGCCCACAACGTAGCGCCTTTTTGACCTCTTTCTTCACCTTAGTCGGCATGCACGGTTTACACGTAACCGCCGGTTTGGTGTGGATGCTGGTGCTGATGATAGAGCTGGTGGTTAAAGGCACGCAGCCCCGTACCCTGACGCGTTTAAGCTGCCTGAGCATGTTCTGGCACTTCCTCGATGTGGTGTGGATTTGTGTGTTTACCGTGGTCTATTTATTGGGAGCGATGGCATGAGCAATCACATGAGCAGTCACGATACAGCAGCCGATCACGGCAGTGTGTCTTCATATCTCAAAGGCTTTGTGCTGTCGATTCTGTTAACCGCCATTCCGTTTTGGGCGGTGATGACCGGGCAGATGAGCAAAGGCCAAACGCTGTTGGTGGTGGTGGGTTTGGCGATAGTACAAATCTTTGTTCACCTTAAGTACTTCTTGCACCTGAGCTTTAAGCCCAACAGCCGCGCCAATACGGTGGCGTTCGTGTTCTCCGCCTTGATTATCATCATGGTGGTGGGTTTGTCGGTGTGGATCATCATTAGCTCTAACGAAATGATGATGTAAAACTAATAGAGGCCGCGTGGCGGCCTCTACTTATTGAATAATCACTTGCTGACCTTTGCTATGCCAAGTGAATTAAATAACGGCTCGCTTTGAGCGCTGAATATACGAGGCACCACAGCTGCCTCCCTCGACACGCCGCTTAATGGGACACTCGTCTTTTCTGCCTGCTGCGAATATTCACTGGATGTTCGGTCAGGCATAAACGACTCGTCACGGCGAGCTAGCTCGCCCCATTGAGGCTCGGACATGCTATCTGACCGCCAAGGATGGCGGAAATGTCGAAATGGCAGGAGCATTTTTCGAGCCTGGCATTTCATGGTCGTTGGAGCCAGTCTCTGTTGCCTCTTGCTGAGCTCGGAATTAGCTGTAAGTAGCATCAGCAGTCAACTCATGATCACAGGGGCGGATAAAGAGGGCTGATCCTCCGACCATCACATAACAGGGATGTTATGTGCTGAGCGTTACAAGGATGTACTTGAAGCGTGTCTGAGGATCAGACTCTTGGTCCGACGTTTATGAAGCAATCAAACGCTGTTTTTAAGAAGTTGGTGTTTTCTGTTTTAGACACTGAGGCAGCGGGTGAATACATAACGGGATAGCTATCCCGAGGGGATTTTATGATCCGACCTTATTTAAAGGTAACCAAACCCGGCATCATCATGGGTAACCTGATATCCGTTGCGGGAGGCTTTTTTATGGCCGCCCGTGGCCAGATTGACTGGTCCTTGATGTGGGCAACCGTGCTCGGTTTATCGCTGGTGGTGGCGTCTGGCTGCGCCATTAATAACTGTATAGATCGCGATATAGACGCGCGCATGCAGCGCACGCGTAGTCGAGTCACGGTAACCGGCGAATTGTCGGGCCGCGCCGCTTTTATCTACGGCCTGGTGTTAGGCGTCATCGGTTTTGCCATCTTGGCGATATTCACTAACGCGGTGGCGCTAAGCTTTGGCGTGCTGGGTTATGTGGTGTATGTGGGCCTATACAGCTTATATATGAAGCGCAAATCTGTGTACGGCACGCTGGTTGGCAGTTTGTCGGGTGCCGTGCCACCGGTAGTGGGTTATTGCGCCGTAACTGGCCAGTTTGATGCGGGTGCCGCCATCTTGCTGCTGATGTTTAGCTTGTGGCAGATGCCCCATTCTTACGCTATCGCCATTTTTCGCTATAACGACTACGCGGCGGCCAATATTCCGGTGCTGCCGGTGGCCGAGAGCATTGCTAAGGCCAAGCGCCAAATCGTGCTGTATATAGCGGTGTTTTGTTTGGTGACTACCTTATTGCCCTTGAGTGGCTATACCGGATTGACCTTTATGGCGGTATCTTGCGCCACCAGTTTATGGTGGTTGGTGATGGCCTTTAACGGCTTTTACCGCGGCGCAGAAGAAAAGGGCTGGGCGCGCCGCGTGTTTGTGTTGTCCATTATCACCATCACCGCCATTAGCGTGACCATGGCCTTAGACTTTAAGGCCGTGCCCGAGGCTTTGCTTGTTTTAAATAGCTGAACGGCTAAAGAGTTAAATAGCTAAATAGCGGTTTAGCTATGTAGTTCAGTTTTTTCATGTTTCTCCCTTTTAGCCAAAGTCGTTCATCCAGCGGCTTTGGCTTTTTTTATGCGGCTAGCTCACAGTGAAACCTTAGGTTAGCGCATAGAGTGCAGACCTATCATATTGCCTTCACTATCCTCGGCCAGCGCGATAAAACCGTAGGGGCCAATCGCAAACTTTTCGCGCATCACTTGGCCTCCGTTGGCCAATACTCGCCCTGCCTGCTTGGCACAGTCATCACAGCTAAAATACACCAAAGTACCGCCACCGCCCGGCGATACGCCGTCCATTTTTACCAGCGCACCGCTGGCGCCACTGGCATCATCTTCGCCCGGAAACATCCACATTTCTGGCCAGTCACCTTCCATTTTTTCTGCTGGTTCCAGCGTGACCTGCAACACGGCTTCGTAGAAGGTGCGCGCCCGCGCCATGTCGGCCACATAAATTTCAAACCACACTACTGCATTCGTTTTCATGATGTTTACTCCTTTGCCGTGGTATTTAATGCGACTAGTGCTAACTATAGTCGGGCAAAAGTGTTGGCCAACAAAAAACGCCGCAGCGGTTAAGCTGCGGCGTTTTAGTTAGTGCCCTGTTCCAGGGTCAACAGGCCTAGGCAAAAGTTTAAGCGTGCTTATTAAGCAGTAGATTGCTCCATTAGGGTAGCTTGGCATCACCTGCGGGATCGTCGGTTTCACTGTGACGCTCTTTATGCGGCACTATGCCTTGCTCATACGCCATAATGTGCGCCACTTTCGGCCCAGTCCATAACACAGGTAACAAGAGTAACGACACCGGAGCGGCGGTAATCACAATAAAGGATTGCAGGGCGTTAATGCCCCCTTCGCCCATGCGCAGTAACACGGCGGCGACTAAGCCCATGGTCAGTGCCCAAAAAATACGGTCACGGGTGCGCGGTGTGTGGCTACCACTAATGGCCATGGCAATGGCGTAGGCCATAGAGTCACCGGTCGTGGCCACAAACACCACTGTGAGCACTAAGAAGGCGGGCACCATAAACTCGGCAAACGGCAATTGTTGGGTAATGCCCAATAAGGCGGCCGGTAAACCACCGGCGTTTAGCGGCTCAGAAATCAAACCCGGTACTGATTCTTCATAGAAGATGCCGGCGCCACCTAAGGCGGCAAACCAGAAGTTAGTCACTAAGGGTGCCATAATCGCCACCGCCACCACCAATTCACGCAAAGTACGGCCACGAGAAATACGGGCAATAAACAGTGCCATCATAGGGCCGTAACCAATAAACCAACCCCAGAAGAACAGCGTCCACCAACCCATCCATTCGTTATCGTGGCGAGTGAGGGCCATTGGCATAAAGTCTTTTAAATAAAGACCCATGGCATTGAGGAAAGAGTCGATAATAAAACCGCCCGGACCAAACAGTAATATGATACCAAGCAACACGATCGCCAATACCACGTTGGCGCTGGATAACCACTGAATGCCTTTTTCAATGCCGGTAGAGGCGGAAATGGTATAGATCAAGACCAAGCCGCCCAAAATAGCTAGCTGCAAGGTATAGTTATTTTCCCAACCCAGCAGCGCTTCAAAACTAAAGCCCAGCTGGGTGGCCAAGAAGCCAATCGGACCTATGGTACCCGCGGCCACCGCAATAATAGACACCACATCGGCTACCGTACCCAACCAGTGGGTTTCTATTTTTTTACCAAAAATAGGATACAGCAAGGTGCGCGGGCGCATCGCCAAGCCTCGGTCGTAGTGCGCATGCACCACCACTAATGCGGACAGCGTGCCCAGTGCGGCCCAAGCCAAAAAGCCCCAGTGCATAAAGCTTTGCGCAAGTCCGGCAGAAATGGCAGAAATGCCCGCTGGCGCCTCTTCAAATACCGGCGGGGTACTTAAATAGTGATACATAGGCTCGGCTGCGGACCAAAACACACCGCCGCCGGCCAGTAAGGTACACATAATGACGGCCAGCCAGCGAAAGGTGGAACTATCAGGGCTCACATGACCACCTAGTCGGATGTCGCCATAGCGCGTAAAGCCCAGCACCAGCGCAATCACTAAGTTGGCGAGCATCCAGACTTGCCAGAGCGGGCCAAACACATCGATCACCCAAGAAAAACTGACGTTTATCCATTGGGTCATTTGTTCTAGGTCAATTAGGGCGAGTATTACGAAGAGCAGGAGGAAGCCGCCGCTAAGGCTGGCCACGAGACGTTTGTCATTCGTTCGGGGTGCTGAAGGTTTCATCGGTTCACTTTATTCAATGCATGAACGCACCAAGTGTACATAAATAGCACTAAAATGTGAAGTTAAAGGGTTTTTTAGCCGTAAATAGCGCCGGTTAGCTAAAAGTTGGCGAGAAGCGCGCCAGTGGCTTCTGCTAAGATGGGCGTCTTATGCTCATGTGGTTAAGGTTGTAAACGTTATGCTTCGCCCTCGAATAGCGCCCCATCAATTAGTGCACCAAGGCCAGCCCTTGGATGACAATGAGCTGGGCATTATGTGTTGGAACACGCAAAAGCTGACTTTGAGCCCGGAGTTTCAATTGTGTTTAAGCGAGCTGCTGAGACAATTTCCGACCAGTTTGTTGCTGTTACAAGAAGCCAAGCTGGCGCTGAGTCAGCGTCTGCAATTAGACGGCTGGTCTTATGCTGTGTCGCCTAACATTCAAACCCAGTCGCACTTATTTGGTGTGCTCACCGCCGGCCAATGTGCCTTTGACGATATAACTACTGTGCTCAGTAAAGGCCGTGAGCTGACCTTTGCTACCCACAAGAGCCAAGTGATTACCCTGCACCCCTTGCGTGGCGGCGAGACCTTATTGGTGGCCAATATTCACGCCATTAACTTTGTGCGTCACGGCCAGTTTCATCATGAAATTGCTGTCTTGCGCCAAGTGTTGCTGCAACATAAAGGGCCATTAATAGTGGCAGGGGATTTTAACGTGTGGAGCCGTTCTCGCCGCCTGTATTTGGCGCAGTTTTGCCGCGCCATGGGTTTAAAAAAAGCCGGTATGGAAGACTCGCAATTCATTAAAATGTATCGCAAGCAGCCACTCGACTTTATTTTTTACCGCGACTTAACGCTGCGCTCGGCCATTGCCATCAACACGCCCACCGTTTCTGATCACAACCCGATTTACGCGCAGTTTACGCGTTGACGGCTGAGCTGAAAGCTTGAAGCTGAGAGCTGGAAGTAAGTACCCAGCTCAGCAGATTAGTGTTTAACTTCTAGCTTCTAGCTTCTAGCTTCTAGCTTCTAGCTTCTAGCTTCCGGCTGCATCTCCGCCACCTGCTTGGCCAGTTTTACTAATTCCTCGCTATTAGCTAAACCATCGATAAAGCGCTGCGGTATACCCGATAAGCCCACTTGTGCACCTACTAAGGCGCCGGTGAGCATGGCGCGGGCCATATTGTGGCCGCCGCCATTAATGGCGTGTAATACCGCCGACTCAAAATCATCGCTAAAACGCGCCGCCAAGTAATAGGCGGCCGGCACTAGCTGATAAATAGAGCAGGCCATGCCATAAGCTTCTGACACCCGCCAAGCGGGCTCGATGCGTGTCTCTGAGCTCGCTGCTAAATTAGCCATGAAAGCGGGCGTAAGCAGGGCATCGGCACAACTTAAGTTAGTGTCTGACAAATCGTCTAGGTCGAGCTCTTGGTCAGCATTGGTAGTAGGCGATAAACAAAAGGGCAGCTCACCTTGATCCACTTGTGCCAGTAATTTATCGCTAAGGTCGGCATCTAACGCCTGACCTTCAATCAGTAAGCCGAGCACCCCGTTAAACGCCAAGGTGTGGGCTAATACCATCTCATCATCTTGGGTTAGTCGGGTGTTAGCGTAGACGGCTGCGCTTAATAATTTAGGCCGGCCTGCATAGCAGGCGGCAATTCCTAAGCTGCGTTCTAGTGCTTCTGTGTTGTCCGCAGGGCCTGCACATTTTTCCCAAGGTAGTTGCAGTTGCACCCGCTTATGCCAAGCCTCGCGTATTGACTGGCTGGTATAACCGCCAGGGCCTTGCTTGGCGCTATTATCAAGCTGGCTAAAATCAAGCTGCGTAAACAAGTCTTGCTCTAAGCGTTGGCAAAAATCAGCTTGTTTGTAACCTTGCTGAGCAATCAGTGACGCTAGGGTTAAACGTAAGATAATCCCAGACTGAGACGGTTCACCGGCCGTTAAACCTTCGTGATAATGGCCGGGCTTAGGCGCGGTGTAACCCTCAATCCAGTCGCCATACTCGCGGCGCAGCTCGGCTAGGTCGTAATACCAATGGGGGCCAACGCCCAAGGCATCGCCAATAAAGGCGCCGATAATGGCACCCATAGCGCGGTCGGCTCGCTGTGCATCAGATTGAGGTATAAGTTGAGACATAAATTGTTCCTGAGCTGAGAGGTAAGGAATATCGGTTAATTGTACTGGCCGCCAGCTAACTCAACAGCCAGATGTCACATTATTGCCTACTCACTGGGATATATTTTTAGCCAATAACAGCGCTAGTGATCTCAGATATTTTATATGGTAAAAACAATGATATGGTGGAAATACAGAGATTTCATGTTACAAACTAGCTAAATCAGGATAATAGTACTAGGTGCGTTAAGTCACTGAAGTGATTATTAAAGAACAGTGACAAAAAGTAGCTAAGTATTAATGATGGTATCTCAAGGCGCGTCTTATTTATTCGAAATCCTAGCCTTCGATTATTCGCGCCTTCTCTCACTGGGGTTCAAAGGACATTTATTTTTGATTATCCATTTTGTGGAACATTCTGCCCTCTTGCTAGCACTGTGCTGGCTGCTAACGCTGAATTCTCGTCGCTCGGAAAACTATAATCGCAGGGCTAAGCTGACCAGCGGTATCTTATTAGGGCTTACCTCTGTGGTAGGCATGCTAATGGCTGTTGAGTTGGAAAGTGGCTGGGTATTTGATGGGCGCAGTGTGATCTTAAGCGTGGCCGCCTTTGCCGGCGGGCCTTTAGTGGGCACAGTGGCGGGGCTGTTGGCCGCGGCCTATCGGATCTGGCTAGGCGGCGCCGGTGTGAACGGCGGGCTTATGGTCATCATATTGTCGGTGCTATTTGGCTTGGGCTACCGCTTTCTTTACCAGCGTGGCAAAGTCGGTAATGGGCTGGTGACGCTGTTTTGCTTTGGATTTTTATTGCATGCCTTAGTCTTGCTGCACTTTATCTTTTTACCCGTGGCTAACAGTGGCGATATCGCCTTGCAGATGGGCGTGCCCATGTTAGTGGTGCTGCCGCTGGCGACGGTATGTTTGGCGTGGATGTTGGAAGATATTAAGCGGCGCAGCCAAGACGAGCGGGAGTTGCGCATTGCCGCCACCGCCTTTGAAATGCATCAAGGCTTGCTGGTAACCGATGAACACAGTCGAATTCTCAGGGTCAATCAGACCTTTAGTGACATCACCGGCTATCAGCCTGATGAAGTGCTGGGCAAGCAAGCTAGCGTATTAAGATCCGATTTCCATGGCGCCGATTTTTATCAAGCTATGTGGCGCCAGTTATTGGCTAACGGTCGCTGGCAGGGCGAAGTGGTGAGTCGGCGTAAGAATGGCGACACCTATCCGGAATGGCTGTCCATAAGTACGGTGCGCAATTATAAAGGCGAAATCAGCCATTATGTGTCTGCCATGGAGGACATGACGGAGCGCAAGGCTGCCGAGGCACAGATCCGCGGCTTGGCGTTTTTTGATCCCCTTACCGAGCTGCCTAATCGCAGTTTATTGCTGGAGCGCATGCAACATGCGATGGATGCCGCCAGCGAAAGTGGCCGCTATGGCGCCTTATTGTTTCTTGATTTGGACAGTTTTAAGAGCGTGAACGATCTACATGGCCGAGGGACGGGTGATAACCTGCTGTGCCAAGTAGCGGAGCGCCTCAACAAGGCAATGTATGCCAGCGATACGGCGGCGCGCTTAGGAGCAGACCAATTTGTGATCCTGCTAGAAAACCTCAGCAGCACTCGTCAACATGCGGCGGGTCGCGCCGAGCAGTATGCAATGCGACTCAAACAAAAGCTGCGCAAACCCTATTTTATCGAACAGTTGGAGTTGCACAGAAGCGTAAGCATCGGCATCACCTTATTTAACGATGCCAGTGAGGTGGTAGATAAATTGCTGCAAGATGCGGAGCTGGCCATGCATCAAGCCAAGGTGTCGCTGAGGCAGGGGGTGCGCTTTTTTGACCCGGCGATGCAAGAAGCGGTGAACACGCGCTTGCTATTAGAAGAAGATATTCAGCGCGGCTTGCAGGCTCAAGAATTTATCCCCTATTTCCAGCCGCAGTTAGATGATGCGGGCCGAGTGACGGGCGCCGAAACGCTGGCGCGCTGGCAGCATCCCACCCGTGGCTTGCTGGCGCCCGCAGGCTTTATTGAAGTGGCTGAACAGGCTGGAATGGTCGAGCTCATTGACCTACAGATGTTGCGCCAAGCCTGTTTACAACTGGCGATATGGCAGTCAATACCGAGTACGGCGACACTGGAGCTGGCGGTTAACCTCAGTGCGCGGCTGTTATATCAGCCCAACTTTGTGACGACCTTATTGGGGTATTTGAGCGAGTCTGGTGCGGATCCCCATCGCTTAAAGCTGGAGTTAACAGAAACCATGCTGCTCGACGACGTATCGACGGCCATAGCGCGTATGCAACAGCTTAGAGGCCATGGTATTCGCTTCTCCATCGATGACTTTGGCACCGGTTATTCGTCTTTGGCCTATCTGCAGCGGCTACCCATAAACCAGCTAAAAATCGATCAATCCTTTGTGCGGGAGCTAAGCGAAAGCGGCGGTAGCAGCAAGGCCATTATCAAGGCTATTTGTGCGCTCGCCGATAGTTTACAGCTTGAGGTCATTGCCGAAGGCGTAGAAACCAATCAGCAACGCCTGCAGTTACTCGCGCTAAATTGTAAGCACTTTCAGGGTTACTTATTCGGTAGGCCCATGCCCTTAGCAGAATTTGAACGTTGGCTGGAAGAGACTTTAACTGCTAGCCAGGCCAACTAATGATTACGCCTTGGCTTGATTATCTGTGGGCGTGGCATTTTTAGCGGCAATCCACTGCGACATGTATTTAGTGCTCATCATGCTGTGATGACGCAACATACTGCCGGTAAAATTCGCTAATCTGTGCTCGTCTAATTGATTGGCAAGCGCCGTAATACGACTGATCAACTGCTCGCCGAGTTGCTCTCCATCATAGCGCTGCTTTAATAGCGCCGTGCCTGCTTGTTGGGCTTGCTGCCAGCGCGCTTTATCTTGATACAAACTCACGGCTGCATCGGCAATCGCTTGTGCGCTTTCTGCATCATGGTTCCCAGATATTACTGTGCCCGGCCAGGGCTGCTCGCCGTGCATGCCCTCGCTGCCAATGGCGGTGGTCACGCTGGGGGTTTGCATCATCATGGCATCCAGCAGTTTGCCCTTAATACCGGCGCCAAAGCGCAGTGGCGCTAAGCAAATGCGCGCCTGCTCCATCACCACAAAGGCATCATCTGCCCAGCCTTTAATAAAGAAACCGGTTTTAGGATTATGCAAGGCGGTGGCCTTAGGCGGCGGATAAGAGCCATAAA
The DNA here is from genome assembly GCF_052119705.1 of Oceanisphaera sp. W20_SRM_FM3. Classification (NCBI taxonomy): domain Bacteria; kingdom Pseudomonadati; phylum Pseudomonadota; class Gammaproteobacteria; order Aeromonadales; family Aeromonadaceae; genus Oceanisphaera; species Oceanisphaera sp. W20_SRM_FM3. Next base: position 117,714 of record NZ_JBGQOP010000005.1, read on the forward strand.
TATGCAACTCGGTCTCGGGCAACTGCTGGCGGATCAGCGGCCAAATGTGTTGTAAATACAGCACCGCATCCCAATTTGGGGCGTGGCGAAAATTGCCGATAGTCATAAAATGCTGGCGCTGTTCAAAGCCCAAGGTTTGCGCGGGTAATTGGGCTAAATCCACCATAAAGGGCAGATGCTGCAGCAAGCTGGCATCAACCTTAAAGGTGTCTTGCAGCAGCTGCATTTCAAAGTCTGAGATGATCAGCGACAGATCACAGCGCAAAATGGCGGCAATTTCACGCTTGGCAATATCACTCAATAAATCGGCGCGGGTCAGGGCTCGGTTGGCTTTATGGGCCTGATGGCGCGCTTGGCGCAAAGATTGTAAGTCTTCGGTATCGAGCACACGTAGCGCATTGGGGCAGTGCTTTTCTACTCGCCAGCCAAATTGCTCTTCCATCATAAAGCGATCGAACATGACGACATCTGGCGCGTACTGGGCGATATAAGAGTCAAAGCTATCGCAATTTAGCACTATGCTTTGGCTGCTAATGCCCTCGGCGGCGAGATCTATCATATGCTCGGTGCGCTGTGCGGGCGTAGCAAACTCCACCTGCCAGCCTTGGCGCTTATAAAGGCGCAAGATCGACAACATATGGCTGCCCGCCGCCGACGAGTTAGGCTCGGGCCATACATAGCCAATTACCAATACTTTTTTCATGAAAAGCCTGCTTTATTTTTTGTTAAGAGTGAAGGGCAAAGGGTAAAGAGGACGAGATAACGGCAAGACTACAGAAAATGCATTGTATCCAAAGACAGATGCTTACTTCTTCACCCTTCACCCTTCACCCTTCACGCGCTCGGCTCTGCCATAACTGTCTGCAAAGCGCACTATGTCGTCTTCCCCTAAATAAGCACCGGACTGCACTTCTATTAGTTCTAACGGCAGCTGGCCGGGATTTTCTAGCGCGTGCAGCTGACCCACGGGAATATACACCGACTGATTTTCATAGACCAAGTGCACCTTATCACCTTGAGTAACGCGGGCGGTGCCGCTGACTACTATCCAGTGCTCGGCCCTGTGATGATGTAATTGCAGCGATAAACGTGCTCCCGGATCAACGGTAATGCGTTTGACTTGATAGCGCTCGCCCTTGTCTATGGCATCAAACTTACCCCAAGGGCGATGACATTCACGGTGCACAATATGTTCGGTTCGGCCATCTGCCGCCAGCCGTGCCACCAGTTTTTTAACCTCTTGCTCCCGGTCTTTATGGGCCACCAATACCGCATCTTTAGTTTCTATAATCACCAAATCCGTCACACCCAGTGCCGCCACCAATCTGTGCTCGGCCATAATTAAGCTATTACTTACGTCTTCGATTAATACATCACCGCGCAAGGTATTGCCTTTATTTTCACAGGCGTTGTTTTCATAGACGTTGTTGCCATTGGCTTGATTATTCGGCTCAAGTTGCTGGGCGAGCGCCGACCAAGATCCTACATCGCTCCAACCGGCTGCCAACGGCACCATGGCGGAGTTTGTGCTGTGCTCCATTACGGCGTAATCGACGGAAATACTGGGGCTAGCGGCAAAGGCGGCGGCATCTAAGCGAATAAAGTCTAAGTCGCGCTCACTCTTGCTTAGCGCCGTCTGGCACGCGGCCAATATTTTGGGCTGCAAGTGTGCCAGCTCGCTCAGGTAGCGGCTGGCCCGCATCATAAACATGCCGCTATTCCAGTAATAATTGCCCGAGGCCAAATACACTTCGGCGGTGGCTTGGTCGGGCTTTTCGACAAATTCATCCACCACAAAACCCTCGGTATTGGCAATGGCCGTACCTCGGCGCAAATAACCATAACCGGTTTCGGCATGGGTGGGCGTTATGCCAAAGGTCACCAATTTGCCTGCTTGCGCCAAGGGTAAGGCGGCCGCTATCGCCGCCTGAAAAGCCGGTACATCGCTAATGGCATGATCTGCGGGCAGCGCCAAGATAATGGGGTCGGCTGCTTCATGAAGCGCGCTAATCTGCTGAGTATATAAGGCTGCCACCGCCAAGGCGGGCGCGGTATTGCGGCCCTTTGGCTCTAACATAATCTGTGCTTTATCGAGCCCTTGGGGGGAGCGCTTTGCTAATTGGCGCAGTTGTTCGGCGGCTAAAAATCTGTGCTCTTCATGGCAAATCAACAGCGGTGTGTGTATGCCCAACCCCACTTCTAAGCCTATTAGGCGGGTAAGTGTGGTTTGCAGCAGGGAAAGTTGGCTGTCGAGCAGCGCTAAAAACTGCTTTGGATGCTGCTGGCGAGAAAGAGGCCACAGCCGAGTGCCGTGACCACCCGCCATGATAATCGGAAATAACATACATACTCTTTTACTGATAAATAGAGATAGCCATCCGCATAAGAGCAGAGCATGCCCGCCAGTTTATGCCGCATGATATAGCGAGATGAGCGTGGAGCTGTAGCAGATAAGCTTATCCAGGCGCATGTTTTACTCAAGGCAAAAGCGACATTAGCACACAGACTTAAGCTCAGCAGCACAATGACAGCTGATGTTTAAGCCTAGGGCTGCAAAAATATGGCGGTAGGCGTATTAGGGCGAGGAGGGCTGCGCATCATTTTGGAGTAAGCGGGAGACAGGCTTAGCGACTCGGTTGCTCGGTATTTGAAATAAAAATTCGAGGTTTTCGTATTCTCAGCATAACTAACTGTAACCACTTTGGTGTGAAGACTTAGTGCAAAAGTACTAATTTTAGTGTGTATGTAGTGGAAGTGACCATTCATATCTCCTTTTTATGCTATTTTTGGTATGAAAAATAACCATTTGTAGGTTAATAAAGTTAACTTTAGACATTATTTTCATGTTTTTTAAAGAAAGTTATTCAGCACAATCCACTTACCTGATTTATTGGTCAGGTTTTTTGTGCTGCTTGGTCGCTTTTGAGACCCTTTAAGCTCTGTGGAGCCGCCTAATGTCGCAAAATATGATTACGTTTACAGTTTGTATACAAACAAATAAATTATTGTACCCATTAAAAACGAAGAGTAAGCTTTATTTCGTTCCAGCGGATTGATTAATTATCAGACCCTGTAACAAGGCAACGAATTAGGTAATTTAAATATTCGTTGCGCCCTTATAAAAATATAAAAAGGAAAATAAAAATGAATAAATCTACATGGGTTATTTCTGCAGCTGCTCTTGTTCTTGCCGCTTCTGCTAATGCAGGTTTTGGTGGCAATCATTCTTACAACCACAGCTACAACAATGGCTATGCTAATGTTGAAGTTAGCAAAGATGTGACTGCCGGCCCTAATGGTGGTGTATCTTTCGACAAGACCATCACTAAAGCCAATGGCGAAACTATTACCATTAGTAAAGATATTCAACGCGGCCCTGATGGCAGCGTTACTGTTAACAAAAACGTTAATGGTCAGCAACACTCTTATACTAAAAACTTTAAGCGTTAATATTTATCTAGTATAAGTAGCTGGTAATAAAAAGGGCGCTAATTTAGCGCCCTTTTTTATGAGTAATAATTTACTGCGAATTCATAAGAGCTCAGATATGAAAGTGTTCACAATATGTGCTTTGTTAATCACTAGCCCTGCGATGGCCCTAACATTTAGCTCGGCCGATCAAAATGATACCTTAGCAGTTAACGCCAAATTCAAATACCAATTGGGTGCGCTCGGCTATCAATGGGCAGAGCCTGATAAGGCGCAAGCGGTGGGCGGAGCCGATCAGCTTTCTCTGGGCTTAGCCGGTAGTAGTAAGCTCAATGAGGCCGTGACCTTGATCGGCGAAATGAGTTGGGATGTGTTGACTCACGCGGACACATCCCAGCTGTATGCGGATCAAGTCTGGTTAGGCGCGCGATTTTACGACCGATTGGACTTAACGGTGGGCCGCAGCGAAAGTCCTTTTACCCAAGTGACAGACTTAACTGATGTATTTAATATCTTTGGCGGCCAAGGCTATCGTTATCAAGATCTCATCTTAGATGATCAAGTTAAAACCAGTTACTATTATAATAATCTAGATGTGCGAGTGGCATACGCCATGAGTGACCATGATGCACAGACTAATAATTACAATACCAAAGCCCAAGCTGGAATTTCGGTCGGTTATCGTGCTAACAATGGCTTAGGCATGGTCATAGCGTTAGATAATAAGGCGTCTCACGATAAAAAGAGTGATGTTAATTCAGTCGCTGTCGGTGTTAGTTATATCAATAATAATGGTTTTTATGCCGCGGTTACCCATAATCGTAATTATTATCAAGCGGCATGGGATGTGCGTGAATTCTCAGCTTGGGAATCGGTCGCCTCTTATAGTTTCAAAAAGTTTGCCTTAGGTTTGGGTTACAACCGACTCAGTTTACAAAAGCCAGCAACAGAAACTTGGACTAGTGAAGTGATACTGGCAGGTGAATACTATTTAATTCCGCAAGCTAAACTATATGCAGAAGTATTATTAAACCAAATAGAAAACAAAGACCCTTTATATGGCGTGGGCATGCAGTATACTTTTTGATCTTAAAATTTTAGGACTGTATTGGGTGAAGTGTAAAGGATAAAGGGGACCAGCCAGTCCCAAAATAATAGAAAAAAACACTGCTGCTGAAACAGAGCACTTTCCTTCACTCTTCACTCTTCACTGTGTACTCCATCGACAAATGCGGAATGCCCGCATCCATAAATTCGTCACCATAAGGTGTAAAACCGAGCTTGGCATAAAAACCGAGCGCTTGAGTTTGTGCGCCTAAATATACCCGCGGATAGCCTAAGCGTGCCGCCTCATCGACCAAGGCCTGCACCACCTTGGCGCCCAGCCCCAAGCCTCTAAACTCCTTTAAAATCGCGATGCGTCCAATATGACCATCGTCCAGCATACGACCGGTGCCCACGTATTGGCCGTCTGCTGCCACCAACACCTGCATGGCGCCTTCATCCAGGCCGTCGAATTCCAGCTCAACGGGCACGGCTTGCTCTTGTATGAATACCGACTCGCGAATGGCGCGAATGAAGGACTGATATTTGGGGGTGAAGGCAACGATATTAACGGTCATGCGGGATCCTTGAACGTGAGAGAAAAGGGGTATGTTACACCTAAGATGGCCCAGTGGCAGCGGCTTGTCCCGGCACCAGTTGCAAGGCGAGCTCTCTGGCCAGCCGACGCAGCTCGGCGGCGTCGCTCAGTCCGTCAATAAAGCGTGCGGGGATGCCGGAAAGCCCGACGTGTGCGCCGAGCAGCGCGCCGGTGAGCATGGCTCTGGCCTGGTTTTGGCCGCCACCGTTGATGGCGTGCAGTACACCAGACTCGAAGTCATCGCTAAAACGCGCCGCCAGATAATAGACGGCAGGCAGCAGGTGATAGGCGGCACAAGGCATGCCGTACACCAGCGATACCTTCCAGGCCGGCTCGATGCGCACGCCGGCATCGGCCACCGCCTGCGCCATATAGGATGGGGTGAGCAGGGCGTCGGGTGAGGCGAAACGACCGGCTCGAGAGGGCTCGGCTCCTGCCGCCGGTGGTTGCAACTGATGCCGAGTAACCGCATGAAAGGGCAGTTCGCCGCGTTCAACCAGCTGCATCAAGCGGCCCGAAAGTTGCTCATCCAGCGGCTGGCCCTGCACCAGTTGCCCCAACACGGCGGCAAAGGCCACCGTCATGGCGACTATGCTGTCGTCGTTCTGGGTTAGTACCGTATTGGCGGCCACTGTCTCTGCCAATCGGGTGGGCTGGGTGGCGTAGCGTACCGCCAACGCCAGGATGCGCTCTATGGCTTCTGTGGTATCGGCATGGCCGCCGCACTCGTTCCAGGGCCGCTGCTGCGCCACTCTTTTATGCCAGGCGTCGCGTATCGACTGGCTGGTGTAACCACCGGGGCCGGCGTTGGGCGTGCCGTCCAGCAGCGGTAGCAGCGCTTCGTCCATTCGGCGGCAGAAGTCGATGTGGTTGTAGCCCTGGCATTCAACCAGTGAGTTCAGGGTCAGTTTGAGAATAAAGCCGGGCTGGGAGGAGTCTCCGGCCTGCAGCCCCTGGTGATAGCGACCGGCCCGTGGTGTGGTGTAGTCGCTAATCCAGGGGCCGTGATCCCGGTGCAGGGCATCTAGGTCGTAATACCAGTGCGGGCCCACGCCCAGCGCCTCACCGATAAAGGCGCCCATCAGCGAGCCGGCGGCTCTGTCTTGTAGTGGTGTCATGGCCATGTCCTTATTTGTGGGTATGGGTTCACTATATGACGTGAGCGATAAAAGTGTCGCGCGCCACCCGGATTTCTTTTGCTCGTTATCGCGTGCTTGGCGTTTGTCATTCGGCCGTCATTGTTCATTCGCATACTGGTTCACTCATCATTCAAGGAAGTGGAACATCATGCAAAAAATTCTCACACTGACCGCAGCCAGCTGCCTGGCGGTATTGGCTAACACGGCCAGTGCCGATGCATTGGGCGGCCTGGCCTTCTCGGACACGACGCCTCATACCGTCGCCATGACACCCAAGGACAATTTCACGGTCGTGGGTACGAAAAACCTGATGGAGATGAAGGCCCTCAACCAGGATGGCACAGTGCGGGCGATTGTCGAAATACCGACCGGAACCTCAGCCAAGTGGGAAGTCAGCAAAGAAGACCCGAAAGCGGTCTACTGGGAATACAAGCAGGGCCAGCCGCGAGTCGTCAATTATCTTGGCTATCCGGGTAACTACGGTGCCATTCCGGGTACCGCCTTGCCGAAAGAACTGGGCGGCGACGGTGATCCGCTCGATGTGATTGTGTTGGGGCAGGCGGTGCCACGGGGTGAGGTGGTTGATGTACGGGTGATCGGCGTGTTGAAGATGCTGGATGATGGCGAGCAGGATGACAAACTGATTGCCGTGCTGACCAAAGACTCCCCGTTTGCGCATGTCGACAGCATGGCGCAGCTGGATGCAGAATTCCCCGCGGTCAGCCAGATTATTGACCTGTGGTTTGCGCATTACAAAGGGCCAGATGGCGGCATGGAAGGCTTGGGTTTTGAAGACGCCGAATCGGCGCGTACTGTACTGGAAGCGGCGGCGGCAAATTTTGAAGCCTTGCGCTGATGCCTATGTGACTTTTATATCTTTGATATTTTATTTTGCATAGATCGTATATGTAACTGAGATCCCTTTGGCCGAGTTAACTCCGGCCTGGTTACAGCCTAATCCTGCACTTGATGCAGACAGGCCCGCAATACGCCGGGCCTGCCAATTACGTCTAACTTACTTTTTCTTCTGCAAGGCGGCGGCCAGGGCTGCGCCCATGGCACCTTGCGGGGCGCTTTGTTCCTTGAGGGCAGGGCGAGGGGTGTTCTGGCTCTTGCCGCCGTTACCGGCAGTACTGCGATTCGCCGCTGGCTTGCGTTCTTCCCGTCGCTGACCGGCCTGATTAGCGCTGCCATGATCGGCGGCGTTCTGTTCCAGTCTCATGGTGAGCGCGATGCGCTTGCGCTGCAAATCCACTTCCATCACCTTGACCTTGACGATATCGCCGGCTTTCACCACTTCGCGCGGATCCTTGATGAAACGATCGGTCAGCGCCGAGATATGTACCAGACCGTCCTGATGCACGCCAATATCCACGAAGGCACCGAAGTTGGTGACGTTGGTCACCACGCCTTCCAGCACCATATCCGGGATCAGATCCGAGGGCTTTTCTACCCCTTCCATAAAGCGGGCGGCCTTGAATTCGGGGCGCGGATCCCGGCCCGGTTTTTCCAGCTCTTTCAGAATGTCCTGCACCGTGGGCAGACCGAAGTGCTGGTCGGTGTAGTCTTTCGGGTTCAGGGTGTTCAGCAGGCTGGCGTTGCCGATCAGGCTGTGTACCGGCTGTTGCAGCCCCTCCAGAATGCGCTTTACTACCGGATAGGCTTCCGGGTGCACCGACGAGGCATCGAGCGGGTTCTTGCCGTCGCGAATACGCAGAAAGCCGGCGCACTGTTCAAACGCCTTGGGGCCTAGGCGCGGCACCTTGAGCAGTTGCTTGCGATCGGTAAATACCCCCAGTTCGTCACGATAGGCGACGATATTCTGCGCCAGAGTCGGCGTGAGACCCGAGACTCGAGTCAGCAGCGGCGCCGAGGCCATGTTGACGTCCACGCCCACGGCGTTCACGCAGTCTTCCACTACCGCATCCAGGTTACGGGCCAGCTGGGTTTGTGATACATCGTGCTGATATTGACCCACGCCAATGCTTTTTGGGTCTATTTTTACCAATTCGGCCAGCGGATCCTGCAGGCGACGGGCGATGGACACGGCGCCACGCAGCGATACATCCAGATCCGGAAATTCGTTGGCCGCCAGCTCGGAGGCGGAATAAACCGAGGCACCGGCTTCGCTGACCACCACTTTTTGCAGCTTCAGCTCCGGACTTTGCTTGATCAGTTGCTCTACCAGACGTTCGGTTTCACGCGAGGCGGTGCCGTTGCCGATGCTCACTAAACTGACGTTATGGCGGCGGCACAAGTCATCCAGGGTACGTAGGCTCTGTTCGACCTTCTTGAAGGGTTCAAACGGGTAAACCGTATCTTGCGCCAGCAGCTTGCCGGTGCCATCGACCACCACTACCTTGACCCCGGTGCGAATGCCCGGATCCAGGCCCATGGTAACGCGGGCGCCTGCGGGAGCGGCCATCAGCAGATCTTGCATATTCAGGGCGAAGACCTTGATGGCTTCTACTTCGGCCTGCTCCCGAGCCTGGCCCAGCAGCTCGGTTTCCATCTGCAGCGACAATTTCACCCGCCAGGTCCAGCTGATCACACTGGCCAGCCAGGAATCGGCGGCACGGCCTTGCGCTTTCCAGCCGACAAAGCGGGCGATAATGGCTTCGCAGGGATGGGCGTTGGTTTCAGTTTCCACGGCGAGCGACAAGCTCAACACCCCTTCGTTACGCCCACGGAGCATGGCCAGCAGCCGGTGGGAGGGGACGCGGCTTATCGGCTCCTGATGTTCGAAATAGTCTTTGAATTTGGCACCGCTTTGTTCCTGGCCTGCCACTACCCGCGCCTGTAATTGACCCTGCTGCTGCAGGTATTGGCGCACCGCCTCCAGCAGATCGGCCTGCTCGGCGAAGCGCTCCATCAAAATGTATTTGGCGCCATCCAGCGCGGCTTTTTCATCGGCTATTCCGGCCTCGGCGTTAATGAAGCGGGCCGCCGTTTGCTGGGGATCCTGGTCAGGATTGTCAAACAGGGTGTCGGCCAGCGGTTGCAAGCCGGCCTCAATGGCAATCTGCCCCTTGGTACGGCGCTTGGGTTTGTAGGGCAGATAGAGATCTTCCAGTCGGGTTTTGGTGTCGGCCGCCAGCAGCTCTTTCTGCAGCGCGTCGGTCAGTTTGCCCTGTTCGGTAATGGAGTTGAGGATCACGCCGCGTCTGTCTTCCAGCTCCCGCAAATATCCCAGTCGGCTGTCGAGGTTACGCAATTGGGTATCATCAAGACCGCCGGTGGCCTCTTTTCGATAACGAGAAATAAAAGGCACGGTGGCGCCTTCATCCAACAGCTTAACGGCGGCATCCACTTGAGATTTAGCGACACTCAGCTCAGTGGCCAAGGCTTGATTGATATTGGACATCTTTACTACTCCAAGTCGCCGGCGAGATGCCCACGACCAATAATGAAAGGCGATGTGCTTAAAGCCAGTCCCAGTGCAGATGAATAGTGCGGGGCTGGCTGAATGAAAACTCGTTCGGCTCAAGATTTGAGAAATAGCCCTTAGGCGATGAGTGAGCCGAGAGCCCTATTATGAAGCAGATGGGGGCTGCAAAGAAGAGAAGGGTAAATAGCCGCGACAAGTAGCGCTGCAGAAATGATGAATACTTAATTATTAATGTTGAATGAAAGGAAAATAGTTATTAGCCAGACACTCTTCAAACCCCAAAACCGTGCCGAACAAGTTGGCACACTACAACAGACGAGCATACTAAAGGGTGAGCATTAATAACGACACCGTTTTCCTGATGTTCATCAGGAAGACGGCAAAAATACAATACACGCCATATCTTATAGTTTGGCGCTTTAGCTGCCGATGCTGCGTTAGCAAGAATGCTCTTAACTGACGGCTTAGGGCTGACCGCTTACGGCTTTGTTTCGAAGGGCTGGTACTGGATCTTGTTGATATACCACTCTTTGATGCCGGACGGAGTTTGTACCTGCACTTCGTCGTCTACCTGCTTGCCGATCAGGGCGCGGGCCATGGGCGAGTTGATGGTGATGTAATTATTCCTGGGATCCATTTCATCACTGCCCACGATGCGATAACGCACTATGTCGCCGTCATCGTTTTCCAGCTCCACCCAGGCACCGAAGAATACCTTGCCATCCTGGCGCGGATCGTAATCGACGATTTTCAGATCTTCCAGCCGCTTCATCAAAAAGCGTACCCGGCGGTCTATTTCCCGCAGCCGCTTCTTGCCGTAGATATATTCAGCGTTCTCACTACGATCGCCGAGGGCGGCGGCTTCCGACACCGACTGGGTGACGGCGGGGCGCTCTACCTTCCACAGCTGTTTGAGTTCTTCGTCCAGCTTGTGCCAGCCGGCACGGGTGATCAGGTTGGTTTTCATACGGATATGCTCAATGGCTCGGCAAGTGTCGGCTATTGTGTCCCAGCGTCACATAAGAAGAAAGCCCCTGGCGGGGCCGAGGGCTTTGATTATGGTTATGCGGATGAGGTTTCTAGCGCGCTTTTCAGCTTTTTAATTTTGCTGTGCTGCTTCCTGGCTGCGTTTACCAAAGGAGATCGCATAGGCGGGAGAGCGGGCCTGCAGTATGGGATCGTCCGAGGGCTTAACGCCGTTCGACAGCCGCAACGGGTCGAAGTTGATTGATCGGCAGTCGGCATCGGCCTCGGTGTCCACGGTTTGCAGTCGCAGGGTGCCGGCACTTATTACCTGATGGGGTCCGGTCCAGGGCTGGCTGGGGTCGGTCAGTTGGTCATCCTCGTTGGCCAGGGTGAGTTCCATCCGCCAGCGAATGTCATCTGAGTCGAGCGTCGACTGCAATCGTTCCTGCAGATAGTCGGTGCCGAGCGATTCAGCCTGCTCGGTATTCAGATAGGCGGGCTTGTCTTCTATCGGTATAAAGGCCCAGCGTACCGGCGTACTCTTGCCGTCGGCAGTTTCCAGAATAAAGGTATTGATGCTGTTGTAGCTCAGCCGGTGATAACCGGCAGGGATACGGGACTGGCCCGCCAGAGCCTGTTTGAGTCGCTGGGTTTCGGGAAAGGCCTGTTCAAAAGCCTGTATCTTGGCGGGGTCCGGTTTGCCGGTGGCCGGATCCGGGGTGGTGGCCAGCTGCTTTTGCAGGAAGCCTTCGGGCGTCGCCACATCGAAGAAGGGAATATCGAGCATGGCCATCTGGTGTAGCTGGCCATCGGGCAGGGTAAAGCGCAGCGCCATGCCGTGGGCATTGGGTTTGTTGTCGGGGGCATGCAGGTTGCCACCTGCCTGGGAAAAACGACCGATAACGGGAATGGCATCGCCCTGGAACAGCAGACTTCGGCTCAGAGCAGCGGCTTCTGCCGAGGCCTGAAACTCGCCACTGAAGCAAATGCCCTTGGTGTGATTGCGGCGTTCACCCGGGTAGATGCCGAACTTGTTTTCCAGTGTCGACACGATTTGATTGGGGGTGGCTTCGGCATTGACGCTGAGTGTGTAGCCGGTACACAGTGCTGCGACAGCCAAACACAGTACGGGTTTCTTCATGATCTTCCTTTATCTGATAATCAAACGAGACAGAAAAGACCCAGTGTAAGTAAATTAAATTCCAGTTTAATGTTAATTTTTTGTGCGTTTCTTTCCGTGCTGGCGCCGGTGCAAGCCGGTACAAGTGATTAGGTTGGTTTTTATACGGATATGCTAAAGGGGTTGGTCAGTCTTAGCTGTTGTCACTTAGTCTTATTTGGGAGGAAAGCACCAAGTAACTCGTCATGTAATATTATAAATCACTATATTTAATAATATTAACGAGTCTAATGTATTGGTGTAATGAAAGGGGCATTAATCAAGCGTGTAAAGATTAAAGGTGCCAGTGTCATACATGGATTTGCCATGCATGACAGGCACCTTTAACTGGCATCTGCCTTATATCTTTATTCGTAGCTGTATTTTTCTTCTACTTTTCTTTTGTTCATGACGTATTCGGTGGTATTCAGTTCACCGGTAGCTAACTTGTCATCGAGTTTAGACATTTCTTTTCTCTTGTCACTCTGGAGCTTTTGCTTGGTGATGTCGTAGTTGATTTCCATGGCACCCTGGTATCCGCTGATAGGATCCCATAAAACCGAAATTGGCCACAGCAGCAAATTAACGATACCCAGACCTGGCTCGCGAGCATAAAAAGAACCACCGCCCGGCAGGATTCCCAGAGCCGCGCCTGTTGACGGGTTCTTCTCTTCCACCAATACATTGTCATTTTTAAAGGCTTGATACTCCCGCTTTTGCACGGAGTTAAGTCCTGAGGCGCAGCCGGTTGTCAGTGAAGTAACCAGGGCGAGCATTAATAAAGTTTTTATTTTCATTCTTTCATCCCTAAAAGTTATTTTTATATCGAGTTTAATCCGAAACTTGAAATAAAATGCTATCGTTGTTCGGTTAGGCTGTACTAATGTACAAAAAATACGAAAGGTTAAGTATTTTAACGGTCTATTTTTCTTGTTATACGGTACTGCCTGCCAATAAATGGCGCATGGATATTATACAAAGGATGGTAAATAGTCCATTCCTTTGGTATGGCTATTAATGAATATTTAATAGCCTATAGTGATATTTATTTTTTATTTTCCATTAATATGGTCGAGGAAGGCGATTGTTTTATTCCCAGGCAGGAAATGGATCGGGTAGTTGCTGCCAGTAATGTTCGCCCTGAGCCATTTCCTGCTCGCTAAGCAGGCAGGTGTCCAGCTGGCGGCATAATTCGGCCTGATTCAGGCCCTGGCCGATAAACACCAGTTCCTGGCGCTTGTCGCCGTAGGGCTCCTGCCAGCTGGCCAGAATATGGGCGCGGCTTTCTTCTTCGTCCGGCCAGTCTGCTGCGGGAATGGCGTGCCAGAACAGGCCGGCTCCGCCGTGATAGGCGATGCCGCCAGCTTGATGCCATTGGCCGATATAGTCGGGTCGGCTGGCTAGCCAGAAAAAGCCCTTGGAGCGCAGCAGCTTGCCGGCTTGTTCCGGTTGTTGCAGCCAGTTATAGAAACGCTGGGGATGAAAAGGCGTGCGCGCCCGATAAACCGTGCTGCTAATGCCATATTCTTCTGTTTCTGCGGTATGTTCACCGCGCAGGGTTTGCATCCAGCCGGGAGCATTGGCGGCGCGTTCAAAACAAAAACGACCGGTATTTAAGACTTGATGAATATCCACTTGGCCTTGGCTGATGGCAATGATTTCTGCCGCTGGGTTTAAGCTACTTAAAATCGCCCGCAGCTCACTCAGCTGGCTGGGCGAGACTAAATCGGTTTTGCTGAGCAGCAACACATCACAAAACTCTACCTGATCGATCAACAAGTCGGTCACGCTGCGCTCATCGTCCTCGCCTAAGCTTTCGCCTCTGTCGTGCAGGTTATCGGCGGCGTTAAAGTCCGCTAAAAAGTTCACCGCATCCACCACAGTGACCATGGTATCTAGCCGCGCGATTGCACTGAGGCTCACGCCGTCTTCATCACTAAAAATAAAGGTTTCTGCCACCGGCAAGGGCTCGGCAATGCCCGTGGACTCAATTAATAGATAATCGAAGCGGCCTTCTTTGGCGAGGCGCGTCACTTCCAGCAATAAATCTTCGCGCAAGGTACAGCAAATGCAGCCATTGCTCAGCTCGATTAACTGCTCTTCGCCACGATGTAGGCTAACCTCGCGGTTAATGGTGGCCGCATCTATGTTCACTTCGCTCATGTCATTGACGATCACCGCCACGCGCAAGCCTTGGCGATTATTCAGCACATGGTTGAGCACTGTGGTTTTACCGGCACCGAGAAAACCCGATAACACGGTAACGGGCAGGCGAGCGTCATCAGAGGCATGAGGGTTAAACATGGTTAATTCCGAGGTTAGATAGAAAATATGGCTTTGTTATAACATAACAGTTGATGTAAGAATAGTAGCCACAATCACTGTTTCTTAACTCAGAACTAGGATGTTCACTTATGACGCTTGCCACGCCACTTGACCCTTGCAATACCGCTCAGTCCGAGACCACCTCATTCTGTACTATTCAGCTTGGCCTAGACGCCATCTCTAACCACCATCTTTGCTCGGCCCAAGCGCCGGCTATTTTGGCGCAGATTTATCAGCCTGAATGTCAGGTTGCCCTTTGGCAAAGACCCGTGCCCTGTGAGGCGGGCGTGTATATTCGCGGTCTAATGCAGCACCGCCAGCATATTAATGTGCGCCAGTTACTGCCGGTGTCTGCCGTGACTGAGGCGCTGAGTGCAGTATTGCCAAAACTGGCGGGCCATGAAGATTTTGTCGCCGATGTGCAGCAGTTAGCCGACATGTTTGGCTGTTTATTTGAGCTTAATTATCTAGGATTACGCTTGGCTAGCTTAGACACTGCCATGTGCCCCAGCTTTCATGTGGATCAGGTGCCGTGTCGGTTAGTGACCACCTATCACGGGCCGGGCACCCATTGGTTAAACGCCGCCCAGCGCCAACCTTTGATTGGTGAAGCCGAGATTAAAGACGACATTAAAGGCAAGCGCCAAGAGCCGCAACATTGGCAGCAATTAGCGGTGGGTGAGGTGGCGTTATTAAAAGGCGAGGGCTGGCAAGATAATATAGGCCGAGGTTTATGGCATAGATCTCCGCCGGTACCAATAGGCGAACGGCGCTTGTTTTTATCTTTGGATATGGCGGAGTAAAAAAGAGAGATAAGTGAACATAAGTAATCACGCATAACTTATGTGGTTGTATGCTACTGCCCAACTTGGCAAAGAAAAAACGAACACTTAAATCTATTTTTGCCACGGAACCCACGGACGAAGAGCGACAAACCAAGAGCATATCTCTTGTAAGGTCTTACCAAGTCAATGTTCGCTTTGGTCTTAATCTTAATTTTTCCGTGGGTTCAGTGGCGAAAAAATCTTGAGTCTTTAAAAGCAAAACTTCGACAAAATCCACATTAGTTTCGAGGTGTTACTTAGCTATAGCTCTTTTGACTTTCCCTGAACTACATTCTGAAGAAGCTAAAATAAAAACCCGCTAATCGGCGGGTTTTTATTTTAGCCTCTATTACAGTCAGGCATTGTTGTATCGATGATTTGGTCACCTTCAACTCTGAAACCCATTGAACCAACTATAAAGGAATGGTTTAGTTGTGTAACTACTACATCAGTTAAACCAACGGCGCATTTATCTGTTTCAATTGCTCTGTCCATCGCTGTTTTAACGTTAGGTATGCCGAGAGGAAAAAGAATGACTGGATAGGTATCCTCACCTGTAACTCGCTTACCTTTTACAAATTTTGCGGCATTAATATTGTAGTTTTTAGTACTACCAACAGTCATATCTGCTACTCGAACAGTACAAGCTGAGAGAGTAATAGCAGAAAGTACTGCGACTAATATTGTTTTTTCATTATTTGACACCTTGCGTGTTTTTTGTGCGTTCTTATTTAAGAACTAGAGTTGAGACAGCTTCTGTCGCCGGACGCAAAGATAACAGATTCATTGGAATCATAAAGTAAAACAGGAATCGGAATAGAACGGGGTGCTTAATAAAGGTAGGTAATGTGAGCTTTACGACGCTGAAATGCCAAGGCGAACCAATATTCTGCAAAGTTGACATTTACGCCAGCCATGACTAACACCAGCATGTCCGTGGCCATAGTGTATCTCTAGAAATATTGGATTTGGTATGCTGGCAGATGGCTCTGTTGCCTCCGAGCAGAAGCTCAAAGATGCGCTTATATTACCCAATCTGATATTAGTTAAAGGCAATGTAGTCAAAATGGGGGTTAAATGCGGCACTTTTCATGCTAATCAGTTCGGCTAAGGGCACCAATATGGTTCTGTGCTCCACCAGCACTTGGATGCACTCTTGTCGGTTGTGATCGCGAGTGGTATCTATGGCGATGCCATTAATCACGTCGCCCGAATTGAGCGTTAAGATCACGGGATAACGATACAGGCAGGCAATTTCGATATAGTCGTGCTGTTCACAGTTCATCATCATCTTGCTCCTTATCCGCCATATGCTCGGTGCTTAAGCTCTTACGCTTAAGTTTTAACTAAGCTAACCCAAATGATCCAGCGGCAAGGCGGTTTCGTGTTTAATACGGCGCAGCACAAAGCTAGAACGTACGCCGGTAACGCCACTGACGCGGGTGAGTTTGCCCAGTAAAAACTGCTGATAATGCTCCATGTCGCGCACTACTACTTTTAACTGGTAGTCGGCTTCAGTGCCCGTAACCAAATCGCATTCTAGTACTTCAGAGAAATCCTTAATGGCCGCATCAAACGATTCGAAGCGCTCGGGGGTATGGCGATCCAGTGAGATATGAATGTAGGCCTGTAAGCTTAAGCCCAGCTTATTGGCGTTCAACAAGGTGACGTGGCTGGCGATTAAACCTGCATCCTCCAGCGCTTTTACGCGCCGGGAGCAGGGTGAGGGTGATAAGCCGATGCGCTCGGCCAACTCAAGATTGCTAATGCGACCGTTGGCTTGCATCAGCTCTAAAATACGGCGGTCTGTTCTGTCGAGTTGCACTAGATTGCTCAATTTATTTACTCTGCGCTATGACTATTCATATTTTGCATTATAAAGAGATAATCATTGCGTGGTAAGGGCAATTTAGCCTTAACTTTGCAACCACTCCCCCTGAGATGCGCGCTATTCTATTTGCATCTGCTGGAGACAAACAGACCGCTACTCGCGGAGCCTGTTGCAAGTCGATAAACCCTATCGGTAAGCGCCACTAGGCCGCATTTTAAGAGAATGTTAGGCTGAGAGCCGGGCCATAAGCCCACGGCAATAGTAGATAATCGTAGCGGCTAGGCCGATAAAAAAAGAGCACTCAAGGTGCTCTTTTTTTATGCGTGAAAAATATAAATGTGAAGGTGAGGTGTAAATGGTGAGGTGTAACCAAACACTAAACTTTCCCTTCACCCTTCACGTGTAAGTTACTTAATCACACCACACGCCATGCGTACGCCGCCGCCACCCAAGGCCGCTGGGCTGTCACTAAAGTTGTCACCACCGGCGTGGATCATAATGGCGTGGCCTTCAATTTGGCTGAGTGTCTTCAGTCTCGGGGCCAATACTGGGTATTTAGCATGGCCGTCTGCATCCACATACAGGGCGGGCAAATCACCTAAATGGCCTTGATCGTCATAAGGCCCTAAGTGCTTGCTGGTTTTCTCCGGGTCAAAATGGCCGCCCGCCGCACCCGCGGGGACTATTTTTCCGTCATCGCCTTTTTTCGTGCCGCAGTCTGAGTTTTCGTGAAGATGAAACCCATGAATACCCGCTGCTAAATTGGATAAATCAGGGCTAAATAACAAACCATAAGGGGTTTCCGTCACCTTAATATTGCCGAGCGCTTGAGCCGTACCTTGTTCATTGACTTGATGCACTGTAATGCTGATGTCATTAGCCAGTGCCGTGCTGCTAATGGCGGTGGCTAAGAGGGCGGTAGTGAATAATGCATGCTTCATAATAACTCCTAGTGTTAGGCAAATGAGTGTTAGGCAAGTTAGCGCTAGGCAAATTGTTATACCTAGAATGTACCAGCCTAGATCAAGCGCAAGCAAGATTCGAGTCAGTTTGGTGAAGAGGATGAAAAGTTAAATATCACCATGGTTTATGCAAACTGTGGCTGTATAGATGCAAATTACTCAGCCTCGACACTAATAACGGTGGGCTAACTGGTCATGCGTTTAGCCAGTAGTCGTTTAGCGAGTGGAAAAGAATAGTGGTCAGCCCCACCATAATTTTCTGAGCTGTTCTATGATTATAACTTCATCTCGAGGTATATACCGCCAGCCCTTAAGACTCGCGGCTGAGCTAACTAAGTATAGTGACCAAGACAATGAGCATGGATATGCGACTGCAACATAATCAGGATGATTCGCTGCACGCTTTGACCAAGCTAATAGCGAAAGAAAATACAGACTGGCAGCAATTGTGCCAACAAGCGTGCCACAGTGGTGAGGCGTTAAGTACTTGCTTGGTATTTTTTTCTGATCTTGAGCCAACGCCCTTGTTGGTGATGGGGCGAGATTGGCCCTTATCACCTAAATGGACGCTCGCCGACTACCAAAAAATTTGGCAGAAAAAAGCCTTCTATAAACCCATCACAGGTCCCGACTCTCATGCTCACAGCTTGATAGCCGTGCCTATTGGTCGTCGTGAGGTGAAGGGCTTATTGTTGCTTAAGTATCAAGCTCAGGCGCCTTTGCTGAACCAAACTCAGCGTCTGCTGTTGGATACCCTAGCGGCGCACGCGGCATTGCTGTGGCAAGAAAAACTCTGGCAAGAGCCGCCATGGCCGGCCGCTCCATTTGTAGAGTTAGGGCAAGAACATAAAATTTTTCCGAGTCAGCGCCAGCGAGAGCAGACCTCGCGCCGTTTACTCAAACGTCTAACAAAGTTATTTAACGATGTGCCGATCCCTATTAATGCCTTTAACGCACAAGGGCGTTGTTTATTATGGAATCAAGCCTGTGAACAAGTGTTGGGTTGGAGCAAGGTGGAAATTGAGGCACACCCAGCGCCGCTGCAGTTGTTTTATCCGGGACTTCATGACCAACAGCAAGTAATAGCGGCGTTTAATGGTGCCAATAATTCTGAGTTTCAAGAGTGGCAGCCGCGCCATCGCAATGGTCAGCTGCTTACCATGTTGTGGGCTCATATCAAGTTGCCCAACGGCGATACTTTGTGTGTAGGGCATGATATCAGTGCCCAAAAAGAGATGGTGCACATACAACGTCTCGCCACCAATGTATTTGAGTCAAGCTATGATGGCATCATGGTTACGGATGCGGATCATTGTATTACCCATATTAATCCGGCGTTTACGCGTATTACTGGCTACCGCCTCGATGAGGTGGTGGGGCGTTATCCGGATTTATTACAGCACTTACCCGCCGAACGAAAATTATATTTTGAGTTATGCGAGCACTTTAAAACTCACGATGATTGGCAAGGAGAGATCACTAGCCTAAGAAAGAATGGCGAGAGTTATTCGCTGTTGTTAGCGATTACGGTTGTAAAAGATGAGGCCGGCCAAGTGCTTAATCATGTGTCTGTACTGTCGGACATTACATACTTAAAGCGACATGAGGCGCAGTTGCGGCATCAAGCGTTTCACGATGCGCTAACGGACGTGCCCAATCGACTGCTATTTGGTGAATTGTTAGAGCGGGCGATTGCCGGCGCCGAGCGTAATGAAGGCCAGCTGGCGGTGTGTTATCTGGATCTCGATGGCTTTAAAGCAGTGAATGACAACTTGGGCCACGCGGCGGGTGATAAACTCTTGATTGAAGTGAGTCGTCGGTTGGGCTTAATTACCCGCAGCTGTGATGCCATGTCGCGCTTGGGCGGCGATGAATTTGCGCTGCTCTTTACCGGTCTACATTCCAGTTTAGAATGTGATGAAATTATTAAACGAGTACAAAAAATCATTCACGAGCCAGTAGATCTGGATGGCGAAATCGTGCGCATTTCTGCCAGTATCGGTGTCGCCTTGTATCCACAAGACGCAGATGAAGCAGAGCTGCTGCTACGCTATGCAGATCAGGCTATGTATCAGGCTAAAAAACAGGGCAAAGACGGTTATGTCTTCTTTGATGCCACCTTGCCTCACCAAGAGCACAGCCGACAACAGCAATTAGCCTTGGTGAGCCAAGGCTTTAAGCGTGGCGAGCTGCTGTTGTATTACCAACCGGCGGTAGATTTACAGACCCAAAATGTGGTGCGCCTAGAAGCGTTATTGCGTTGGCAAGATCCCGAGCGTGGCTTATTAGCACCGTCAGATTTTTTACCCATAGTTGAGGGCAGCGTCTTAGAGTTGGAGCTGGGGCTATGGGTTATTGAACAAGTATTGCAGCAGATTCAGATCTGGCATGAGCAGGGCCTGACCTTTAAGGTGAGCTTTAATGTCAGTGCCGGACAATTGCTGCATGCAGACTTTACCGAACAGCTAGCTAAGTCACTGGCTGCTTATCCCGCCTCTTTCGCACAAATGTTAGAGATGGAATTTCAAGAGACAGCCGTGCAGGCTGATATTAATAACGCAGTGGCCGTGTTGCAGCGTTGTCGCGCCTTGGGCATTAGCGTCTCTTTAGATAATTTTGGTACTGGCTATTCGTCGTTAAGCCATTTAAATCAGTTGCCTATCGACACCATTAAAATCGATCGCAGTTTTATCAGTGACTTATTATCCAATGCCCATGACTTAAGCATGGTCACCAGCGTGATCCAGTTGGCTGCCACCTTAAAGCTAAACGTGATGGCAGAAGGCGTAGAAGAGGTGGAGCAAGGGCAACGTTTACTGCAATTAGGCTGCACTCAAGTGCAAGGTTACGGTATTTCACAGCCCATGCCCGCCGCTCAAGTCGGTGACTGGTTAACAAGCTGGAACAGTAATCAGCATCAAGGCCGCTGAGTCATGTGAGGCGTGAAAAGACAATTTTTCAACCTCAATGGCTCACATTAAAAATAAACACCGCTCGAGGCGGTGTGGCATCAGAACCTGCTACGCAGGTTTTAGCGGCTAAAGCACGTTACTACATTTGTATACCTTGCCCAGACAGATGCCGCTGGTGGGTTGTTTGTCTCGGCGCTTGGTGCTGGGCGCGTTATTTTCTCCTCCCCCCTCCCCCCTCACCCCTACAACTGTGGCCCAGCGGCAACCAAGGCTTGGCCTTGTTGGGTGTCGGTAAACTTCTCAAAGTTGTTGATGAACAGCGTCGCCAATGTGTGTGCCTTTTCCTGCCATTCGCGGCTATTTTTATAGGTATTGCGCGGGTCTAAGATGTCGTGGTTTGTCATACCCGCTAACTGAGTCGGGATGGCCAACTTAAAATAGGGCAGCTCGATAAAGTCCGCATCGCTAATGGAGCCATCTAAGATGGCATTAATAATGGCGCGAGTGGCCTTAATGGAAATGCGTTGGCCACTGCCGTTCCAGCCGGTATTCACCAAGTAGGCTTCTGCCCCGGCCGCATCCATGCGTTTGGCTAACACCTCGGCATATGTTGTGGGGTGTAGGCTTAAAAAGGCGGCGCCAAAGCAGCTAGAAAAAGTGGGTGTAGGCTCGGTAACGCCGCGCTCTGTGCCGGCTAATTTAGCGGTAAAACCCGATAAAAAATGATACTGCGCTTGCTCTCGGGTCAGCTTGCTCACCGGCGGCAGTACGCCAAAGGCATCGGCAGTTAAGAAGATCACTTTCTTGGCGTGGCCCGCCCGAGATATGGGCTTAATAATATTATCGATATGGTGGATAGGATAAGACACTCGGGTATTTTCGGTCTTGCTACCATCGTTAAAGTCGATACTGCCGTCGGCCAAAACGGTGACGTTTTCTAATAGCGCATCGCGGCGAATGGCGGCGTAAATCTCTGGCTCTTGTTCGGCGCTCAGCTTAATGGTTTTGGCATAACAGCCACCTTCAAAGTTGAACACGCCATCGTCATCCCAGCCGTGCTCGTCATCGCCGATCAAGGCACGTGCCGCATCGGTAGAGAGGGTGGTTTTACCCGTGCCACTCAAACCAAAGAAGATGGCGACGTCACCGTCTTTACCTACGTTGGCCGAGCAATGCATGGCTGCTATGCCTTTTAGCGGCAATAGGTAGTTCATCATGGAGAACATGCCTTTTTTCATTTCTCCGCCATACCAGGTGCCGCCAATCAGCTGCATGCGTTCGGTGAGATTAAATGCCACGAAATTTTCGCTGTTTAAGCCCTGTACCTGCCAATGAGGATTGGTGCATTTAGCGCCGTTCAGTACCACAAAATCGGGCACAAAGTTGGCAAGCTCGGCTTTGGTTGGGCGGATAAACATGTTTTTCACGAAGTGCGCCTGCCAAGCGACTTCGGTAATAAAGCGTACGGCCAGCCGAGTATCGGGGTTGGCGCCGCAAAAGGTATCAACTACAAATAACCGTTTGCCAGAGAGCTGGTTGCTGACCAGACTTTTTAGCTCACGCCACGTTTGCTGGCCGATGGGCTTATTGTCGTTTTTACCCTGATCGGCCCACCACACGGTGTTACGCGTGATGTCGTCACGCACAAGGTATTTATCTTTTGGGGAACGGCCGGTAAAGATGCCGGTGTTCACGGCGACGGCGCCTAAATGCGTTTCCACGCCTTGTTCGTAACCGCTTAAATCGCTGCGAGTTTCTTCAATAAAGAGCTGTTCATAGGTTGGATTATGCAAGATGTCGGAGACATCATGGATACCGTAGGGGGAAAGGTCTAACTGCGAAGCGTGAGAGATCATAAGAACTTCCTATCGAAAAGAGATTCGATAAGCATAGGCACAGCTGTTATTTATGGCGGAAATTAATAGTAAAAGAGTGTTAATTAGCGGATTTAGTTCAAGTTTTAGGCGTCGCCGTTTAAAAGGGCCACTAGGCCCAGTTTGTTCATATCTAATGAGTGGGGTCGCTTAGTGCAAGGTGGGCGGCTCATTAAACAGAGTTTTAATGTCTGCTTCTTCGAAAGTATATTCTTGGCCGCAATAGTCGCAATTCATCTCAATTTTACCTTGCTCTGCTATCACATCGAGCGCTTCGACTTCGCCTATCTGCAACAAGGCGTGTTCGCATTTTTCACGGGAGCAGGTGCACTGAAAGCTGACGGTTTGTGGATCAAATACCCGCACCGCATCTTGGTGATATAAGCGATACAAGACTTCATGGGCGTCTAAGTGGAGCAGCTCCTCAGCCTTAATGGTCTGGGTGAGCGCTTCAAGGTGCGAGAAGTCGTCGCCTTGGCCATCCGGCAGTGCTTGTAACAGCATGCCAGCACAGCGCGGTGTAGCGTGGCTTAAGTCGGTAAATAACCAAATGCGCGTGGTGAGCTGCTCGGATTGAGCGAAGTAATTCTCTAAGCTTTCACTTAACGAACGCTCGCCTAATTCCACTATGCCTTGATAGCGTTCGCCTTCATTTGGGGTAATGGTTATCGCTAAATAACCTTTGCCAACAATATCTGACAGCTGGTCGCTATTAGGCACTTCGCCTTCCCAGCGGGCCACACCGCGTAACTGCTGCAGGTTATCGCCGTTGATCACCACCAAGGATACCGGGCCATCGCCTTGCAGTTGCACGGTAATGTGGCCTTCAAATTTCAAGGTAGCGGTTAGCAGGCTGGTGGCGGTAAGTAATTCACCGAGCAGGCGCTGCACCGGAGCCGGATATTGTTGCGAGGCGAGTACTTGCTGATAACTGTGCTGCAGTTGTACCAGTTCGCCGCGTACTTGATAGTTGTCGAACAAATAGCGATGCAGTGTGTCGATGTGAGTCATAAAAATCCTGTCTGGCCTTGGGCCCTGGGGGCGATACTAAAAGGTTGAGTGCTAAGGGTTTGCTACTAAAGCTGTGTCATCTTAAATATGGGGGCAAGCTGGCGACTAACAAGGGCCAGTCTTGGACTTGGCTCTGTCTTTGTTTAGCTTACGGCTTCAAGCTTACCGCTGCCCGAAGGGCGTTATTCTTGCCCGTGTTTAATCTTTAGCAAAGAGCGGCGCTCTTTTTTATCGGGCCGCCGCTCTGGGCTGGGCGCAAACTGAATATTGAGTTTACGTGCCTCGGCATTTTTTTCACATTTTTGAATACTGGCCGCCGTTTCTTCATACAAAGCTTGGGCTTGTTCGGCTTTGCCTCTGTGCTCAGATACTTCCAGCACTAAGACTTCTCGCTCGTCTGTGCCTTGGCGTAGTTTTATTAAGCTGCCTACTTCTACCACTTTACTCGGCTTGCTACGCTGATCATTATAATGCACCTTGCCGCCTTCAATCATGGTGCGAGCAAGACTGCGCGTCTTATAAAAACGGGCGGCCCATAACCATTTATCCAATCGCACACCGGCGTTTACTGCTTTCATAGGCTCGCTCTTTTGTCGTTAGCTGTTTGTTTTTATAAAAACGTGTCTTTATAAAAACAGACGATGCATGAGTCATGCTTAAAAAATAATGATACCAGAAGCTATGCTATTCGGCTGAGTAGGGAGTAGTTAAGCGACTTGCAGGCGCATATTGTAGGCAGACGTTTAGGCTAAGTTACGATAATCTCTGGGTAGGCTTAGCCAAAAGATGGAAGTAACGTGGCGGATAACAAGCAAAAACCTCAAATTCTACATACGGAGCTGGTGGCAGAGAGCCGCTTATTCAAGGTGGAGTCGGTACATCTTAGATTTAGTAATGGTGCTGAGCGCTTCTATGAACGCATGAAAAGCGGCGGCCGTGGCGCCGTTATGCTGATCCCTATGCTGGATGAAAGCACCATCTTATTGATCCGAGAATACGCCGCCGGCACCGACAGTTACGAGCTGGGTTTTCCTAAGGGGCTGATAGATCCCGGCGAAAATGCCTTTGAAGCCGGTAACAGAGAGTTGATGGAAGAGGTAGGGTATGGCGCCAAGCAACTTATCCCGTTAAAGCAAGTTACGCTGGCGCCGGGCTATTTTGGTAGCCGCATGGATATCTTATTGGCACGGGATCTGTATCCTGAGCAAAGAGAAGGGGATGAGCCGGAGCCACTTGATGTGGTGCCTTGGCAGTTAGATCAACTGGATGCGTTGATGGCAAGGCCTGACTTCAGTGAAGCGCGCAGCATTTGTGGAGTCTACTTGCTGCAAAATTGGCTCAATAAAAAGGAGTAAATATGGATGTTTCTGCCTTGTTGCCCAGCGTGATTTTGGCCGCCCGTGAGTCGGGGGCGTTAATTTTATCGCTCTACCATAGCGGCGACTATCAAGCACAGAATAAAGACGATAACAGCCCAGTCACGGATGCAGACTTGGCTGCACACCTGTTTTTAAAGCAGGCGCTGCGAGAGATTGCCGATATTCCTGTGTTGTCAGAAGAAGGCTGTGAAGTTTCATTGGCTGAGCGCAACAGCTGGCCGCGCTATTGGCTGGTAGATCCATTGGATGGCACTCAGGAGTTTATTGCCGGCAGCGGTGACTTTTCGACCATGATAGCCTTAATTGAGCACGGCAAGCCGGTGCTGGGCGTGGTCTTCGGTCCGGTGAACAATCTTTTGTATTACGCGGTGAGCGGCCATGGCGCCTTTAAAGAAGCTAATGGGCAAACGCAGCGCATCAGCGCCAGCCATTATGATGCGAGTCAACCGCTGCGAGCGCTGCGCATTACCGTGAGTCGTCGGCAAAATGTTGACTGGGTGCGCGCGCGTCTGATCACGGATTTAGAATATGAGCTAGTGCCGCTGGGTTCGAGCTCGCTTAAGTCTTGCTTAGTCGCCGAAGGCGGCGCCGATATTTACATGCGCATTGGCCCTACCGGTGAGTGGGACACGGGCGCGACCCAGTGCATAGTCGAAGAGGCGGGCGGGCGTATCGTGGATCTTTACTTACAGCCTTTAAGTTATAACCAGCGTGACACCCTGATTAACCCCAACTTTATCACCATGGGCGATCCTGAACTGAACTGGCCCGAAATCTTGTGTAATCCGCAGGGTAATGGGGATAAATAGTAGCCTTGCGGCAGCGGTAAGCCGTCAGCGAACAGTTAAACACAGATATTGTCGTGCCCGTCGCAACTCTCTGTTGATAAACAAGTGATGGCGATAAGGACAGCGTAGCGCCTATGGCGCTAAAAATTAGACACAAAAAAACCGCAGTCAGCATTAAGCTAACTGCGGTTTTTTTACGTGGTTTATTCTGCGTCGTCGACGTCGAAGTCTTCAATCTCAATGCCAAGGCTTGCCATGATATCGCGCGCCCGAGTAGGGATCTGATCGGACACGTCTTTACGCAAGTCATCATCTTGTGGCAAAGGCTGGCCGGTATAAGCATGTAAGAATGCTTCACACAGCAGCTCGCTGTTGGTGGCATGGCGCAAATTGTTCACCTGCCGCCGTGTGCGCTCATCGGTTAATATTTTTAATACCTTGAGAGGTATGGACACGGTAATCTTTTTTACCTGTTCATTTTTTTTGCCGTGTTCGGCGTAAGGGCTGATATAGTCGCCGTTCCATTCAGTTTTCATTATCTACCCGCATCCATTATCTATCTGCATCAAGTTATCAAAAGTAAAGATTACCGCGAGATTGTAACCCCTACACCTTATGTTGGCAATCCAACGGCTTAAGTCTCTAGCCGTCTAGGTGGCTTGACGGCCTGTTCGTGCTGAGTTACTGTGCGCGTAAGCAATAGCAAATCTAATCACAAAATACTGAAAACGATAGATTTAAAAACATATTTAAAAATAAGGCTGCCAGTGGGCAAAGGAGAGGATATGCCAGAATACCAGACTCAAACTAATGCGGTTCGCACCGGCATTGATACGGACACCCAGCATGGTGCCGTGGTTCCCCCTATTTACCTGACCAGCACCTTCTCCTTTGAAGACTTTGGCAAACAACGTCGTTTCGATTACGCCCGCTCGGGCAACCCGACCCGCCAAAC
Organism: Oceanisphaera sp. W20_SRM_FM3; assembly: GCF_052119705.1. NCBI lineage: Bacteria > Pseudomonadati > Pseudomonadota > Gammaproteobacteria > Aeromonadales > Aeromonadaceae > Oceanisphaera > Oceanisphaera sp. W20_SRM_FM3. Next base: position 144,298 of record NZ_JBGQOP010000005.1, read on the forward strand.
CTTAATTGATGCGCTCACCAAATTAGAAAAAGGCGCCGGCGGTGCGGTAACGGCCAGCGGCACTGGCACCATCAACCTGATCGTGACCTCGCAATTAAACGCCGATGATTTACTGATTGCGCCCCACGACTGCTACGGCGGCACCCATCGTCTGTTTAATGCCTTCGCCAAAAAAGGCCACTTTAAGGTGGAATACGTCGATCAAACCGACGAAGTCGCGTTAGCCGCGGCCATGGCGAAAAAACCGAAGATGCTGTGGATTGAAACGCCGTCTAACCCTTTGTTGCGGGTGGTCGACATTGCCGCCTTGTGTGCGGCGGCCAAAAAAGTAGGCGCACTCAGCGTGGTAGATAACACCTTCTTATCGCCGATTTTACAGCAGCCACTGACCTTGGGCGCCGACTTAGTGGTGCACTCCACCACTAAGTACATTAATGGCCATTCGGATGCGCTGGGTGGGGCCGTGATTGCCGCCGATGCGACTTTGGCGGAAGAGCTGCGCTGGTGGGCTAACTGCTTAGGCGTAACCGGGCCGGCGTTTGATAACTATCAAACGCTGCGTGGCCTGCGCACGCTTGGGGTGCGTATGCGCCAACACTGCGAAAATGCGGATGCCATCTTGGCCTATCTGCAGACTCGCCCCGAGGTTAACGCCATTTATCATCCTAGTCTGCCCCATAGCCCAGGCCATGCAGTCGCGGCCCGCCAGCAGAAAGGCTTTGGTGCCATGCTCAGCTTCGAGCTGAACGTAGAGGAAGCGGGCATGCGTGCCTTCTTGGGCGAATTGCAGCTATTTTGCTTGGCAGAGTCGTTGGGCGGCGTAGAAAGTTTAATTGCCCACCCTGCCACTATGACCCATGCGGCCATGCCAGAAGCGGACCGTTTGACCGCCGGTATTACCGACCAACTGCTGCGCTTATCGGTCGGCATCGAAGATGTGCAGGACTTAATCGCCGATTTAGACAATGCATTTAAGGTGTTAAACAAGTAATGACTCAGCACAGCCAAAATGAGGCGCTTAACACTCAGCGCGCGGTCCATAAATTTGGCGGCAGCAGTTTAGCCGATGCCGCGGGTTTGCTGCGCGTGGCCGATATTATTCGCAATGAGGGCCAAGCGGATGCATTGATAGTGGTGTCGGCCTCCGGAAAAACCACCAATCGCCTCATTGAGCTGCTTAATCTGTTTGATAGCGGCGACAGCGCCGCGGCCACCACGCTGGAAGGTATATACAGCTATCAGCAGGCGCTTATCGCCAACACGCTCCCTGAGACCGAGGCTGAACTGTTGCAAGCTTTGCTGGATACAGACATCAACACCATAGCCCATGTGCTAGAAAGTCAGCGGCTCGATGATTATCAGCGCAACTTTATTCAAGCCTTTGGTGAGCAGTGGTCAGCTCGGCTGTTGAGTGCCTTACTTTGCAGCCAAGGTGTGGCTGCGGCTACCTTGGATGCTCGGGATTTTTTACGGGTCAGCGGTTCGCCGGTACAGGTGGACGATGCAGCCTCTCGCCAATTATTGGCGACTATTTTAAACGAGCAAAGCGAGCGTATCTTAGTGGTCACCGGCTTTATTGCCGGCGACCATCAAGGTCGCACCCGTTTATTGGGCCGTAATGGCTCGGATTTTAGCGCGACCTTGTTGGCCGCACTGGCCGACAGCTCACACACTACTATTTGGAGTGATGTGTCGGGCGTGTTTAGCGCCGACCCAAGACGCGTATCTGAAGCGCAATTATTGCCGCGCTTATCATTAGCTGAGGCCGCTGAATTGGCGCGTTTAGGCTCTAGCGTCTTGCATAGCCGCACCTTGGGGCCGGTGGCCGAGAGCCGCCAGCAGTTGATGCTGCGCAGCAGTTATCACCCAGGTGATGGTCATACCCGTATCTTGCGCCATGATCCACGAGATCCGGGTGCGCGCATCGTTACCTCGGTGGACGATGTGATCTTGATTGAGATGAACATCTCGGATCGCTATCAAGAGCGGGTGAATGCGCTTACCGATTGGCTGACTCGCCGTGAGCTGGTGCCCTTGGCTTGTAAGCGTCGCCCCGAGCGCAAGTTATGGCAAATAGCCTTTACCCCAGAGCAAGCACAGCAGGCGTTTTCTCTGTTGCGCGACCATCAACCGGCCGGCGGCTTTGAAGACTTGCAGCAGCGCGAAGGCTTTTCGTTAGTGGCCTTGGTGGGTAAGGGCGTGACCGCTCAGCCTGAGCAATGTTTGCATTTTTACCATGCGTTAAACGAGCAGCCGCTGGAATTTATTCAGCCGGCGAAAAACGGCCTCAGCCTAGTGAGTGTGGTGCGTAAGATGGTGTTGGAGCCGCTGCTATTGCGCCTGCATAACAGCTTGTTCAGCCGGCCTAAGCGCATTGGGCTGATCTTGTTTGGTCGCGGTAACATTGGCCAAGCTTGGCTGAAGTTATATCAAGCGCAACAAGCTGAGCTTGAGCAGCAACTCAATGTACAACTGACTTTGTTTGGTGCCTTTAACTCCCAAGGTGGAATGTTATCTAGCCAAGGCTTAACCGTGGATCAAGTGCTGAATGATTTTCAACCAGAACCTGTGGCCTGGCCTCACTGGCTAGAAGAGGTTGCCGAGCATGGTTTTGATCAGCTGATAGCGCTCGATTTTACTGCTTCGAGCGCCTTAGTGACGCATTATCCGGCACTCGTGGCGCAGCGTATTCATTTGATTGCCGCCAACAAACTGGCCGGCGCGGCACCGCAAGCTATGTATTTGCCGCTGAAACAAAGCTTGCTTGAGCACAACGTGCAGTTTTTAAGCAATGCGACAGTTGGTGCGGGTTTGCCGGTGCAAAGCAGCATTAAGCAACTGCAACACTCGGGCGAAATGGTGCGCAGCATCAGTGGTATTTTCTCCGGTACCTTGAGCTGGTTATTTCAGTATTTTGATGGCAGCGAGCCATTTTCTGAGCTAGTGCTACAAGCTTGGCAACAAGGCTTAACCGAACCCGATCCGCGCGAAGATCTCAACGGCCAAGACGTACAGCGTAAGCTGGTGATCTTAGCTCGCGAAGCGGGCTTCGACATAGATCCGGCTAAGGTAAAAGTACAGAATCTGGTGCCCGAATCTTTGCTGTCGCTCGATAAAGAAGCCTTCTTCGACCGCTTAAACGAGCTGGATGGGTTTATGGTCGACGAGCTGGCTAAGGCCGAGGAAGTGGAGGGCGTGTTACGCCATGTGGCGCGCTTCGACGGCGCTACGGGTAAGGCCGAAGTGGGGCTAGAAGTGGTGAGCCGCGATCACGCCTTCGCCCACGTACGGCCCGGCGATAATGTGTTCGCCATCGAAACCACTCATTACCGCCAAAACCCCTTGGTTATTCAAGGGCCAGGCGCGGGCCGTGAAGTGACAGCCGGCGCCATGCAAGCCGACTTATGGCAATTGCTGGAAAAACTGTGAGGAGTGAATAGTGAGGGGTGAAGAACAGCGCCCAGCACCAAGCCGGTGTCTACTGTAGGTATGTGCTTGTAGTAGCGTGCTTTAGCCGCTAAAACCTGTGTAACAGGTTCTGATGTACAAAATGCACCCGTATATAAAAAAGGCTCCTAGATAGGAGCCTTTTTTATATACGGGTGAAGAGTAAAGGGTTAATGGTTACCTGATTACGTATGAACTTCAGCCATGATGCGCGTTGTTTTGGTTTGTTCTTTGTAGCAGCCCGTCTCTTTAATAAAGAGGACTTCGGCTGGCCAGCTTTGCTGGCTGTTACTGAGGTTTAGATTTAGACCAAAACACCAAACCGGGCCGAATAAATTGGCCCCTACAAGGTCAAAACACCAAACTGAGCCTCATATTCTTTACCGAAGAGGCGGCACCTCCCTGTAACCTATTGAATTTATTGATACTGAACTCACTGATATATGGCTGAGCTTTGTGGGTAATCAGGAATGGTTAAGAGCAATATCTAATTTTCAGACAGGATGCACTTTCTGGCGTCTTGATGTTATTTCGTCCACTTCACCCTTCACCCTTCACCCTTCACCCTTCACGCTTTACCTTTAATTAGCCACAGTGGGTCATGGCGTTGGGCGATAAAATTTCCGCCAGCTGCTCATCGGTGAGCAGACCTTCTTTGCGCACCAATTCCGCCACGCCTAAACCGCTCAACAGCGCCTGACCGGCGATGCGGCTGGCGTTATCGTAACCGATATGCGGAACCAAGGCGGTGACTATGCCGATGCTGTTTTCAACAAAGAAGGCGCAACGATCTTCGTTGGCGGTAATGCCACGAATGCACAGCTCATCCAGCATATGAATGGACTTGCGCAAGATACGGCAGTTATTCAGCAGGTTGTAGATGATCAGCGGCTCCATGGCGTTTAACTGCAGCTGCGCGGCTTCGGCGGCCATGGTAATCGTCATGTCGGTGCCCATCACCTGAAACGCGGTTTGGTTCATGGCTTCAGGAATAACCGGGTTCACCTTGCCGGGCATAATGGAAGAGCCAGGCTGCATGGCAGGCAGGTTTATCTCAGAAAAACCTGTGCGTGGGCCACTGGACAATAAACGTAAGTCATTGCTCAACTTAGATAATTTAACGGCTAAGCGCTTTAAGGTACCAGAGAAAGTGACGAAGGCCCCCATGTCGGAGCTGGCGGCAATCAAGTTGGGCGCCAAACAGACCGGCAAACTACTGATCTCGGCCAGTTCACTCACCGCTAAGCGGGCATAACCGGCTGGCGCGTTAATGCCGGTACCAATGGCTGTGCCGCCTAAATTCACTTCACATAACTGCAGGCAGGCTTCACTGATGCTGGCGTTTTCTGCGGCCAGATCTGCGGCAAAGGCATCGAATTCTTGGCCCAAGGTCATGGGGACCGCATCTTGCATCTGGGTACGACCCATTTTCAAGATATCAGCAAACTCTGTGCCTTTAGCGGCCAAGCTTTCTTTTAAATTCGCGACCGTCACCATCAATTCTTGGGCGGCGAAGACGATGGCCAAGCGTGCAGAAGTGGGGTAAACGTCGTTAGTAGACTGTGAGCGATTTACATCGTTGTTCGGGTGCAAGTGCGCGTATTGACCGTATTCGAAGCCGAGCTTTTTCAAGCCGATGTTGGCGATCACTTCGTTGGCATTCATGTTGGTCGAGGTGCCGGCGCCGCCTTGAATTAAGTCGACGATAAATTCTGCATGATGTTCACCATTAATCAGCTCGGCACAGGCGGCTTGAATGGCGTTATTTTTGTCGTCGGTCAATAAACCGTGCTTATGGTTAGCGCGGGCGGCGGCGGCTTTCACCATGGCCAGTGCTTTAACCAGTTCAGGGAAGTGGCTGATGGGCATGCCGGTGATATCGAAGTTTTGCTTTGCGCGTTGCGTCTGTATGCCATAAAGGGCAGTAGCGGGTACGGCTTGACTGCCGAGTAAGTCGTGTTCGATGCGAGTTTGAGTCTGGCTTTGGGGGGGTTCAGTAGCGAAGTCGATATTCATAAGTCCCTTTAGAGGTTAGGTAAGTAAAATAGCGCCGATGACGGCTAGGTGCAGAACAGGCTCAGCAATCAAAGCTATTGGCATCCGTTTGATGGGAAGGCAAGGGCTCAAATCTAGATGAGGAGGCCGATCGAGCCTGAGAAACTATAAGTTTGCATTTTTTTCGCATAGCTATTCACATGACAAGACAGAGAGCTTTGCGACTAACGATTGCTGTTTCAAGCATGCTAAAAGACCTGAACAAGGCCTAAACAAGGTGAAACGCCAGTAAAGATAGCGAAATGGCGGCGGCTTTCCTAGTGTCTAGTGCGAGATATTCATTGGATTTGGTGGTTTTTTCTATTTTTATGGCTCAGTGCATAAAAGGCCGTAGGCGGGCCGGCTGGGTGAATGAGAGCAAGTTTTTCCCCAAACTTTCGACCCACACTTTTGACTCAAACACAGCTAAAAACCTAAGCGTAAATTCCCCGCGAGACTGAATGACTAGTCAGTCTCGCAGGAATGTGGCAATTTTTAACCTAAGCGCGAGCGCTCAATGATGGCGGCTAAATCTGGACATAAGGGGCAGGGCAGCGCTTGGGGTGAAAACCAACCCACGGCTTCTGCATCATCCAAGGCTTGTGCTTCTCCACTCACATAATGGCCGCGCACCGCCACCATTACATAATGATGGGCTAATTGATCGTCATTACCGTTCTCTAACACATCGAAACAGGCGAAGGGTGAGTCCATGTTTGCATGAATGGTGGTTTCTTCTAGCAACTCCCGGGCCGCACCTTGGGCCATGGTTTCGCCCCATTCCAACTTACCACCCGGAAAACCCCAATGGCCCGCATGGGGCGCAAATTTACGCTTCACCAACAATACCTGCTCTTGCTGCCAAACGATGGCAATCACGCCGACTTTTGGCTTTGGATTGCTAGGTTGTTGATTATTCTGCGCTAACAACGCCATCTGTGCTCCTAAAGATACAAATAAGGCTTTACCTTAGCGCAGCTCGGCGCTGATATCACTTCTTAAGCAATCGATATACGAACAGCAAGGCGAGTGCACCGACAATAGCGGTGAAGAAACTGCCGAGGTTAAAGCCGGTGACCACGCCAAAGCCCAGTTGGGTACCAATCCAGCCGCCGACGAAGGCACCAGCCACACCCAGTAAAATGGTCATGATAAAGCCGCCGCCGTCACGGCCGGGCATTAGCCACTTGGCTACCACACCGGCGATCAGACCAAATACAATCCAACTTAAAATTCCCATTACCTAACTCCTGATATAAGTAAGACATAGCGCTCAGCGCGAGTTTTGTTAAGGGTGAAGCGTGAAGGGTGAAGAGGACGAGATAACACTAATACTACAGAGAAAGCATCGAATCTGAGTGTTGGTTTTTCCCCTTCACTCCTCACCCTTCACCCTTCACAGTTTACGGCGGTTAGTTTTGCCGTTATATCGTTAGGCGTCAATGAGAGCCCAGTGATTATCCCACTCATAGGACGAATAGAAGCGCTGCTCGCGACCACTGCTGTCGAGCAGGCGGATGCCACCCTGGCCGCTCCCCAGCCAGATGTTGCCGTCTTGCTCTGCGGCGCCGGAGGCATCGGGCAGCGGTGCAATGCGCAGCAGCTCGCCACTGTGGCGATGCCACAAGCCATAGCAGTTGCCCGGCGGTGAGGTGGCGGCAATCAGGGTGTCGGTGACGGCGATGCTGGCGATGTAGTGATTAAAGCGCGCCCAGTCGAGCGTGGTGCCGCCCAGTGCCTGCAACGGCTGGCCGGGCCGATGGCGGACAATCAGCGGCGGGTAGTCGTCCGGCTCGCCCCGGTATTGCTGACCGGTGAACACTTCGCCGTCATGGGTGACCGCCAGATGACGAATCGACTGGTGCTTGTTTGCCAGCGTAGCCTGTTCCAGCAGTTCGCCAGTGGCGGCATCGAGATAGCTCAGACTGGGGGCCATGCTGTTCAGGTTGAGCGGCTCACGGCCATAGGTATGCACGCCGCCGACCCCCACCACTAGATTGCCGCTTGGCAGCAGACGTATTTCGTGCGGACCTATGCCGAAGCCTCGATATTCCGCCATTTTTTCCAGCCTGCCCGCGATCAGTTCGTAAACGCCGATGATGCCTTCGCTGCTGTCGCTGACACCTTCGGTGGTAAACAGGCGTCGACCGTCGGCGCTGAACACGCCGTGGCCGTAATAGTGACGCTGGGGGTCGGCTTGGCGTACCTGCAACAGGCGGCCTTCGGCATGGTCGAACAGACAGAGAAAGCCGCCCGGACGACGGGCATGACATACCGCCAGCGGCTGGTGAGGATGCACCGCCATGCCGTGGCCTCGATCGGGCAGCGGCAGCTCATAGCGCAGGCTGCCATCCAGGTTGAGCGCCTGCACCACATAGCGCCCTTGTTTACGGCGTCCGCCGCCAATCAGATAGCGTTGCGGGCTGCGGGGCAGGGCGCAACCGGCCAGCCCCAGGCTGCACAAGACGCCGGCGGCCGACAGGCCTTTTAGAAACTGGCGCCGTTGCATCAGTCACCGTCCGAGGAGTTGAAGCCGAGGTTCAGTCCCAGCTCGTCGGGCAGGCGCTGTTTCAGCTGGTAACCCAGTTTATCGAACGACAGCTTGAAGCGCAGCAGGGCGGCGTAGCGATCCCCTTCCAGCCAGTAGCCCAGGCTGTCGCCTGCGGGCAAGTGTTTGAGGGTGTCGGCAAAGGCGTGGTCTAGCGCCGCGATAACGGCGGCGTGATCCTGGTCTTGTTGTTGCGAACCTTGCAGATAGGTGCGGATACCGCCATTGCGGTATTCCTGCTCCAGAGAGATCAGGCTGGTACGCAGAAAATGCAGCGACTGACCGCTGCGCCAGGCCTCGGCAAACAGCGGCCGCGGATGCTCGACGGTGTTGAGCGGCAACACCAGCTTCTTTTCGATGCGCTCGTAACGATGAGCAAGCTGACCCAGGATCTGGGTTAGCAGGGCGGTGCTGCCACCCTGTTGCTGCATTTGGTTCAGCTGTTGCTGGTAGCCGTCGGCATCGTGCCAAGCTGCGTTCAGTCGTTGGCCATTGGCGGTCAGTTCGGCAGCGATGCCGGGCAGTAGCAGGCAGCGTTGCCGAGGAGTGAAGTCGTTTTGCAGCAGGTATTCCATGGCGCCCAGAGTACCGGTGATGCCTTGCTGTCGCACGGATTGGCCCTGCTCGGCGGCGGTCAGCTGGCGTTGCAGTTGCTTGCCGGTGGTGTCTTTCTTGTCGGGCCAGAATTGAAAGGCAAAGCTCAGGCCTTCGGCATCCAACGGGCCATCGCTCTGGCCCTGATGGGCGCTCCAAGCGGCAAAGCTGCTGCGCCAGTGTTGCTGCAGTGCGGTTAGCCGCGCGGCTTGTGTGGCAGATGATGACGCTTGGCAATAATCGCTGCCAGCCTGTTGCAGCTGCTGCAGTTCATCGGCCAGTTGGTCGGCCTGCGAGCGCATAAAGGTCAGATGGTAGTTGGTTAACGCCTGCAGGGCGGGATCAACCGGTGGCCGGCTCTGGCAGGCAGTGAGGGTGCCAAGGGTGGCGAGCAGCAACAGCGTTTTTTTCATAAGGACTCCAGAAAGGCGATGAGTTGAGTGCGTTCGTCGGTGCTCATGGCGATGACGCTTTGTTTGGCGGCCTCGGCTTCGCCGCCGTGCCAGAGAATGGCCTCCAGCAGGGTGCGGGCGCGGCCATCATGCAGGTAATAGGCATGGCTGCCGGCCACTTCACCGGCATAGCCCAGGCCCCAGAGTGGCGGGGTGCGCCATTCATGCCCGTTGGCCTGAAACTCGGGTCGGTTGTCGGCCAGTCCGTCGCCCATGTCGTGCAGCAGCAGATCGGTATAGGGGTAGATTTGCTGGTGGCTCAGAGCAGCACTGTCATGCTCGCCTGTGGTATACGAGGGGGTATGGCAACTGCTGCAGCCCAACGCCAGAAACAGCTGTTCGCCGGCGGCCACGTTGGGATGATCCAGGTTGCGGCGGGCGGGAACGGCCAGATGTTGGCTGTAGAAGGTGACCGAGTCCAGAATGTCATCGCTGACTTCGATCTGGCCACCATCGGGATACTGTTCGCAATGTTGCGCCGGGGTGCAATCGTCGGCAGTGACCATGCTCGAGGTCAGGCCCATGTCGCCGGCAAAGGCACTGGCATTTTGCTGGCGCAGGTTAGGCTGGCCGGCTTTCCAGCCGAAACGACCGATGGCGGTCTGCTCTGCGGCAATGCCCCACACCCGGTTGGCGCGACCGCTGATGCCATCGTGATTCTGATCTTGTGGATCTTCTCGTACCAGTAGGTCGGTTTCATCGATGGCTTCCAGCAGCCCCAGGCCAATCATGGGCGGGGCGATGCGGGACGAGAACAGGGTGTCCGGATGCAGGGCGCCGTAGCTGGGATCGGCCACCGTCAGTTGTGGCTGGCGCAGTTCCACCTTGGTGCCGTCTTTCAGGCTCACGACATGGGTCTGGTAGTCGATCTGTACCTTGCCTTCCGGGCGAACGCCGGGAATGGCCATATCCTGCAGCTGGCCGCCATAGCTGGGTTCGTTGAGCACACCATGCACCCGTAACCATTCCTGTTGCTTCGGGCTGCCGTCGGTCGGAATCGACAGGCGCACCAGCATGCTGACCGCGTTGTCGTCGGCAAACTGCGGCGGGTGGCCACGGCCGTCCTTGACGTGACAGCTCTGACAGGCGTTGGTGTTGAACAGCGGACCCAAGCCGTCGCGGGCATCGGTGGTGGCCGGAGCCATCACCCAGGGGTTGCGAAAGAAGCTGTTGCCGACCGAGAAGTCCAGACGCTTTTCAAAGCTGAGGTTGGCGGCGGCCATGGAATAGGCGTTGGCACCGGTTTTGTCGGTGGTGGTGTCGCCACCGGGCTTGGCCGGGTTGGCTTGTGCATTTAAGACTAGGGTGGCGCCGAGCAGTGCGCTTGAAAGTCGAAACAACATATTGAATCCAGAATAAAAAACGGTGAAGAGCGAAGAGAGATGAGTAAAGAGGAAAGTACACCGTCTTTAGATACGCTGTACTTTCTGTGGCCTGGGTGTGATTTTCGCCCCCTTCACTTTTTACCCTTCACCCTTTACAAGATGAGCCTAAGGCTCGAGATCGGCGATGTCTTGGTTCAGGTTGTTAATGCCGATGGCGTTGGCGGCAAGCTCGATGGCACGGGTCTGCTCGACCAGGCCGTCGATGGCATCCATCACCAACTGGTTACCGGCCGGGTTGTCGGCGGCAATCAGCTGATCAAAATGCACTTTGTTTAGCTCGGCAGAGGCAACCAGTTGGTAGACACCCTGTTCGCTCGCGCGCATCTGCACGCCAATCTGTTTGGCGGCGCCGCTGTCTTGTTGCGCTACCAGCTGCAGCAGCGAGGGACCCTGCAGGGTGCTGCCGTCGATGCGCTGGTACTCGCCGAACATCAGGTTAACGATGCCTTTCTCGTTGTAATAGTTGGCGTTATGGGTATTGTCGGAGAAGCAGTCGTGCTCGTCTTCCACCGAGTTGGCCACCAGTGCCACTTTCATCCGTTGACCGGCCAGCTCGCCCAGCGACAGGGAACCCATGCCAAACAGCATGCGGCGCAGACCGTCTTCGGTGGGCAGGGCGGTCAGTTCGGCGCGATAGTTGTCGCTTTGGTCGGCTTGCCACTGGTTGCTCATCCAGCCGAGATCGCTGACCAGCAGCTGACTGGCGGCCTGCAGGTAATCCCGACGGCGGTCGCAGTTACCGTTGGTGCAGGCTTCGCCCACTGCATAGTCGGTGTAGGGGCGTTCGCCAGCACCGGCGTTGGTGCCATGCAGATCCTGCCCCCAAAGCAGAAACTCGATGGCGTGATAACCTGAGGCCACGTTGGCTTCTGAGCCGGCCAGTTCATTGAGGCTGGCCAGCAGCTCGGGAGTGATGTTGCTGACATCCAGCCGTTCGCCACCAACCTGCAGTGTTGTGTTAGCGACGATATTGGCGGCGGCGCCGTCGTTACCCAGCTCGTGCTGATAGCCGGCGGCCACATAGTCGATCAGCCCTTCATCCAGCGGCCAGGCGTTGAGCTGGCCTTCCCACTCGTCGACCACTGGGTTTCCGAAACGAAACACTTCGGATTGCTGATAAGGCACCCGGGCCGCAATCCAGGCGGTGCGCGCTTGGGCTAGCGTTTGTTCGCTCGGATTGGCTAACAAACGCTTGATGGCCACATCTAATTGCTGGGCGGTAGTTAACGCGTCGCCGTATACCGCATGAGCGATATCCGCATAATGCTCAACGACTTGGCTTTGAGTAATGTCAGCGGTTTTAGTATTGGCGCAACCACTAAGCAGGGCACCAATGGCAGCGGCCAACACTAATTTAGGATAAGGCATTCGAGCATCCTTTTTGCAGGTAACAACCGCATGCGGTCGAGTATGAGTTTGAGAATCGTTTGTGTTCAGGGTGGGGAGTGTAGCGGTTTTAGGCAAAGGGTCGCAACAAATAATTAGTCGAATGAGGGCAAGGCGAAAAGAGGAAATATAGTGGTGAGTGGAGCGCCTTACACGGTACGCCGTAAGTTAAAAAAGACGCTGTGGGTCTTTAACGTACGGCTAAGGGAGAGGCCGTACGCTTTACGTCGTACGCCATACGTAAAAACCAAGCGGTGTTTATCTTTAACTTATGGCGTACAGCGTATGGCATAAGTTAATGCTCAGATCTTTAGTTGATCGCTTATCGCTATCCCTTAAAGGATTTTACTTAAAAACTCTTGGGTTCTGGGCTCTTGAGGGTGATCAAATAAAGCAACGGGATTATTTTGCTCTAAAATACGTCCCTCATGAATAAACACCACGCGGTCGCTCACTTCGCGGGCAAAACCCATTTCGTGGGTTACCACCACCATGGTCATGCCCTCTAGTGCTAATTGTTTCATTACGGCTAATACTTCACCGACCATTTCTGGATCCAGCGCCGAGGTGGGCTCATCAAACAACATGATTTTTGGATTCATGGCCAGCGCCCGTGCTATGGCCACGCGTTGTTTTTGACCGCCGGATAATTCGCCCGGATAGGCATAGGCTTTATCGGACAAGCCCACTTTGTTTAATAATTCCAGCGCCGCTTTTTTAGCCACCGCCTTAGGCACGCCTCTGGCCTTGATGGGCGCTAAAATGATGTTATCCAACACACTTTTGTGGGGGAATAAATTAAAATGCTGAAACACCATGCCCACTTCTTGGCGAATTTTATTAATGTTGGTGCTGGGCGCGGTAATGTCTTGGCCATCAATAAGCACTTGGCCCGAGGTAATTTCGTCCAGTCTATTTAAGCAGCGCAAGAAGGTGCTCTTGCCGGAGCCTGAGGCGCCAATCACACACACCACTTCGCGGGCGGCAATGTTAATCGAAATATCTTTAAGCACTTCGTTGGCGCCAAAGGATTTTTTTAAGCTGTGTACTTGGATGATGTTCATGGCAGTCGACATCTCCGTTCTAGGTAGCTAGACAATAAAGAAAGCATGTAAATCACCACAAAGTACATGGCGCCTACGGCGATCCAAATTTCAAAGGCTTTAAAGGTGGCGGCAATTTGCACCTGTCCTTTTTGAGTGAGGTCCGCAATGCCGATCACCGACAGCAAAGAGGTGTCTTTTAAGCTGATGATGGCCTGATTGGTGAAGGCCGGTAACATGCGCCGAAAAGACTGCGGCAAAATAACGTAGCGCATACTTTGGCTGCTGGTTAAGCCTAACGATCGCGCCGCCTCGTTTTGGCCTTTATCCAGTGATTGAATACCGGCGCGGATAATTTCCGCATAATAAGCACCGGCATTAATGGCTACGGTGAAGATGCCAGCCGACTCGCGGTCGAGACTAAAAAAGCCTAATGAATTTAAGCCAAAGTAGATAAAAAATAGCTGCACTAAAATGGGGGTGCCGCGAATGATATCGACAAATATTTTCGCCAGCCAAGTGAAAGGTTTGAACGGCGACAGGCGCAGCAGGGCAAGTACCAAGCCAATGCCAAAGCCCAAGATAATGGCGATAACAAACACTTTTAAGGTGACTTGTAGGCCTTGCCATAAGTAGGGCAGAGATTGAATGACCACATCCATAATGGGATCCTTGTGCAAGGTCCTTATAAAAAGTCCGTGTAAAAAAATCGCTAGCTAAGACGATGATCTAGGCCCTGCTAGCGATCTTAGTGCTGGGCTTATTCTAAGTAGTGATTGATGATTTTATCGTACTCGCCGTTTTCTTTAAGGTTGTTCAGACCCGTATTAACCATATCCAGTAGTTCGTCGTTTTTACCTTTTAATACCGAGATCCCGTAGTTATCACCGGTCAGGCGCTCGCCCACGGTTTTCAGCTTTAAGCCGCCGTTGGCGATGGCATAACTGATCACTGGGTAGTCTTCCATGAGTGCATCGGCTGTGCCATTGGTCACTTCTTGAAACATGGATGCGCTGTCGCTGACTTGGATGATGCTATAGCCGTATTCTTCGGTGTTTTTATCGGCAAAAGAGGCGCCCACTGTGCCGTTTTTAACGACCACTTTCTTGCCCGATAAGTCGTTGAGGCTAGTAATAGTTTGGTTAGTATCAGGCACTACTAAGGATACGCCGGCAGAAAAATAAGGATCAGAAAAGTCTACGGTTTCTTTACGCTTATCAGTAATGCTCATGCCACCCATGCCGATATCCAGCATGCCAGCTTGCATGGCGGGAATGATGCCCGAGAAGTCCATTTGTTCGATCTTAATATCGAAACCTTGATCTTTGGCGATGGCGGTAATCAAGTCCACATCTATGCCGATTAACTTGCCATCTTGAGTAAATTCAAAGGGAGGATAGGTGTTATCTACGCCAACTGTATAAACTTTTTTAGCTTCGCCTACGGTATCTGTGCTGGCCGTGGTGGCGGGGTTATCGCAGGCCGTTAGGCCAAAAGTGGCAACCATACTTAATAAAATAATGTTCTTTTTCATACTGACTGACCCCTTCCTTAAGGTTGGCTAATATTTCATTACATTTGAGTGTGGTGCTTAAATGTGAAAAATGTAGGCTTCATACGAAGCTGTAGTATAAACAATAGTCTATAAACTAAAAAGTGCGACTCATTTGCACGCTATGAGAAAAGAGAATTAGTGTCAATTTATTGTTAAAGCTACACTCCAAAACTGCGTGTGAGCGCCCATGGTTAGCTTTTCCGGCTGCGATACGTCTGAAAGGTGAACTGTACGCTTTACGCAGTACGCTATAAGTCAAAACCACGCGGTGTTTGTCTTTAACGTAAGGCGTACAGCGTTCTTTTACTCAGCAATCTCTGCAATCACGGCGCCAAGTAGCCGTTGCAAAACGGCAGCACTCACGCCCAATGACAGGCCACGCTTGCCGCCGGACACCAATATTTCGCTATGTTGCAGCGCGGAGGCATCGACCACGGTCGGCAAGCGCTTCTTTTGTGCGAACGGGCTAATGCCGCCCACTTTGTAGCCGGTGAGGCGTTCAGCCTTGGCGGGTGCCATCATTTCCAGCTTTTTCATGCCTGCCGCTTTGGCTAAGCGTTTTAAATTTACTTTGTTTGATGCGGGCACCAGCGCCACTACCGCGCCTTGCTCACCTTCGGTTAACAGTGTCTTGAATACCTGAGCTAACGGCACTTGTAGCTGTGCTGCCGCGTGGGCACCAAAGTCGTCATGGGCGGTGCAGTCATATTGATGCAGGGTAAAAGTCGCGTGTTGTGTTTCTAAGAACAAGATGGCGGGTGTCATAGCTGAGTCTCAGTGGTGAGGGCAAGATTTTATTATGTAAAAAAGCCGGTGCTTAAATTACAGAGGCAAGTCGATGCTTATAAAACAACCGGCATATCAGGTAAGGCATTAGTCTGGTGGTCTGGGCTGTGCGGCGCGTGAGTTTTTAAGATGGTTTGTATGGCATCCACCGCCGCCATCAGCCCCTCAACATACTCACCTTTAGCTAACCGGGTCTGCAAGTCTGCACACACTTGCTGCCACTGAGCACTGCTGGCATCTATACCTCGGTCGGCAATAATTTCTATGGCCCGTTTATCGAGTGCCAGATATAACAGCACGCCGCTGTTTAACGGCGTATCCCACACCCTCAAGCGGCCATAAACTTCAAGCGCGCGCAGATGAGCATCTTTCTCATGGCTCGGCATCATGGCTTCTACTGCCACCACTAATTCTCCGCTGTGCTCCGATTCACTTTGGCGGATCCGCTCGGCCACTTGTGCTAGTACAGACTCATCAAAGTGTCGTCTGCGTAACCACTGGCCTTCTAGCGCCGCTATGCCGGTTAACTGTTTGAATTTATTTTGCATGTTTGCTCCCAATCCCCAATCACTCGCCACTAGGCAGCTTTTTACCAGCCACCAGATTTTACCAGCCACCAGAGGCACCGCCGCCACCACTGCTGCCGCCACCGCCGCCGCTAAAACCACCGCCACCACCTCTGCCGCCGCGACCAAAACCACCACCCAAACCGCCACCTAGGCCGCCCAACAAGCCGCCTCTGCGTGAGGCGAGGCCTGAATTGCCTTTACCACCGGCACCAAAGGCTCTACCCAATAAAGATAAGATCAGCGCAATAGCTCCCGCCACGATAGAAATAGGCAGGCTGCCAAAGATAAAGAAAGAGAACACACCAATCAGTAATGCAGCAGCCAGCGGCGGTAATACAAAGGCGAAAAAAGCCAAAGGCAAGAGCAGGCCTAACGAGTCTTCTTCATCTGTGTCTGGCTGTTTTGCTGGGGGCGGTAAATCTTCTCCCGCCACTAAGGTCATGATTTTATCTACGCCTTCGTTAATGCCACCTACGTAATCATCCTGTTTAAAATAAGGAGTGATAAATTCCCGTATGATGCGCCCAGCCTGCAAGTCGGTGACCGCGCCTTCTAGGCCATAGCCCACTTCGATGCGCAACCGTCTGTCGTCTTTAGCCACCACTAACAGCACGCCATCATCAATTTTTTTACGGCCCAGCTGCCATTGGTCATAAACGCGGCGGGCATATTGGTCTATGCCATCTTCACCTGTGGTGGGCACGACGAGTACAAAAATCTGTGCGCCTTTGCTTTGCTCAAAAGTTTGCAGCTTAGCCGTCAAGGCCGCTTTTTGTGCGTCGCTAAAAGTGCCTGTGGTATCTACCAGCCAACTGTCCAGCTGAGGAATGGCCACACTTTGTGCAACAACAGGCCGTGCCAAACATAAAGCCAGCGCCAGTGTGACGGCCAATATTCGCCAGCCGCTCAACCAGCGATTGGGCTTGAGGTGCAAAAGATGAAGCGAATGCTGAAAAATCATGGCGGCTCCTTTTTTAATTAACTCGGTGTTAATTTGCCTTGCTGCTTGGTATATCGAAGCGCACTTCTGGGTTTTTCATAATCTCAGACTGACGCTCTACGCCGTAGTTGTCCTTCACTTTATAACCCATCACCTTGGCTGTGATCACGGCAGGGAATTGGCGAATAAACTGGTTATAGGCTTGTACCGCTTGCACGAAGCGACCGCGCTCGGTGGCGATACGATTCTCTGTGCCCTCAAGTTGGGTCATTAAATCCCGCACTACGCCGTCACTTTTAAGATCAGGATAATTTTCAGACACCGCCATTAAGCGTGATAGTGCCGAAGACAATTCACCCTGTGCTTGGTTAAAGCGTTGCATCAAGGCCGGATCGTCTAAGTCATTCACGCTGATATTTATTTGCCCCACCTTAGCGCGCGCCTCGGTGACATCGATTAGTACGGTGCGCTCCTGACTCATATAAGCATTTACTGAGCTCACCAGCTTAGGGACCAAGTCGGCGCGCCGCTCATACTGGTTTAAGGCTTGTGACCAAGTGGCTTTTACGTCTTCATCTAAGGTCTGAATCTGGTTATAGCCACAGCCACTTAACAACAGCGCCATTAAAGAGGCGAATAGCCAACGAGCAGGTATGGTCATGGGATTTTCCTTTAGCGAGTAAGAGTTAAGATGAGTCGTTATCGTTTATAGCAGATGCGCTCACATTACTCATTATGAGTGGGATATGTTATATCGCCTTCTTGAGTTAGTACCGGATCGGCGTTTCATTTGCCCACCTCACGATCTTCCATCACGTTTTCTTGTTTGAGCCAGCCAATGGCATGAAAAAGCCCCAGTGCTGACGAGCACTGGGGCTTTTTCTTAGGTTTTACTGGAATGGCCCCGAATAAGTAGACACTTCTTCAGAGTGAGGAAGTGTATGCAATACCGAACCAAGCGTAAATTTAGT
>NZ_JBGQOP010000006.1:0-161963 GCF_052119705.1 Oceanisphaera sp. W20_SRM_FM3
GGATTAACCCCCAACGCATATGCGCAGCAACTTAATGCTGCTTAAACTGGTGTCTACTTTAGTCGGGCCATTCCATTGCTCTTACTCAAAACTCATAACTCATAACTCATAACAAGGCCAATCACACACGCCAGCAAGCTGGCTGAACTCGGTACGTTCGCCTGTGTTGGCGTTATGCGAATAATTCCTAACCACAGATAACGAGTAGAAATGTCTAACTTCAACCTCCCCATCGTAAATGAGTGGTATGACACCAAGTCCTATCCAGACAACGTCACCAGAATTTCTGAAAAATATATCGATCCTTACTGGTCAGGTAATATTTGGGTGATTAAGGGCTCTGAAGCCAGCTTGATTGTCGATACCGGGACTGGGATCGTATCTCCTATTCCAATAATTGAATCGATTACGAATACACCATTAATAGCGGCCGCATCTTGCCATTATTATGATCATGCAGGAGGTCTTCACTATTTCGACCGGCGATGCAGTCACCCTCTTGATGCCGCAGTTATTTCTGATTCCACAAACGACATGGGCGCAGGCAACTTTAATCAATTTGCTGTATTTTCCGGGTTGCCAAACAAAGAGTTCAAATTGGGGGCATATCATCCTATCAGTGCAATACCCACTGACTTACTCAGCGACGGCTTCATCTTCGATTTGGGTAATCGGAGTATCGAAGTTCTCCACATTCCAGGACGCACTCCGGGAAGTCTAGTATTTTGGGAAGAGAAAACTGGCTACTTATTTGGTGGCGAAACTTTGTTTGTCGACCCATATCTAAATGATTTTCCACCTAAAGATGTGCAACTTTACGAAGACGGTTTGAAACGTCTTTGTCAATATCCGGTATCAACTATATTTGGTGGTCACTTTGAACCATTTTCTGGAAAGGAACTCATTGATTTAGTGGGGAGTGAAGTTGGGCGCTATCACTAAGTTTCGCATAACAAGACGTTTCAATCTGACTCCGCAAACTGTCACGTTTTTTGTTCCAAAAAGCCTGCCAGTTCGCTACGAAGTTGCGCTTGGCGTTATAAGCTTCCAAGAGGAATCAAGTTGAACAACTATTTTGAAAGCCCTTTTGTGGGTAAATCGTTGAAAGAACAAGTCACGAACCCAAATATCATTGTGGGTGAGCACAGTTACTATTCTGGTTATTATCATAATCATAGTTTCGATGATTGTGCTCGTTACTTGCTGCCGGATAGAACTGATATTGATAAGTTAATTATTGGAAGTTACTGCTCAATTGGTTCTGGTGCTGTGTTTATGATGGCTGGGAATCAAGGACATCAAAATAACTGGGTCAGTACATTTCCATTTTTCTATCAAGACAATGAAATTTTTTCGGATGCTAAAAATGGTTTTGAGCGTTCGGGTGACACAGTTATTGGTAATGATGTATGGATTGGCACTGAAGCCATGATTATGAGTGGTGTATCTGTCGGAGATGGTGCAATTATCGCAAGCCGCGCAGTCGTTACCAAGGATGTAGCTCCGTATTCAATAGTCGGCTCAAACCCAGCCAAACATATACGTTACAGGTTCACAGAGGCTGAGATATCTCAGTTGTTAGAAATGAAGTGGTGGGAATGGAGTGATGAACAAGTTAAGGGAGCTATGAGCTTAATGTGTTCTTCAAATATCGATGGTCTTTATGATTATTGGAAAACGTTAGTAGGCCTCAGTAATAGCTCATAACTTCTGTGGAATTTTCAGTCAATTTGCCTTTAAAAACTAGAACCTTATCTGCCGTGACTCTGGTAAACAAAGAGTGCTCTTTTTCGTTGCAAAAAAAGTTCTGTTCCACATCAGTTATACCGTTCTATTTACTACGTCGGAAATTTTTGTTTCTGATGTAATACTCTCATGATACGAATGACAGAGCCATCAACTGAATAGGAAACGATCATTGATATCTCAGGGATTATGAGTAATCGACCTTTTATATGATCTCGTTGCACGCCCATTAATGGGTGCCGAAGTAGGTTTTCTACTTTATCTTCAATGACCTTATCTGCTTTATCTGCAGCCGCAGGATTAAAGTCATAAAGAAATTCAAAAATTTTTTCTCGGTCGTTCAGAGATCCTTCTTCCCATAAGATCACTGATTAACACTCCGGCTGCGGATCTTAGCTTTGCGCTCTGCCATTATGGATTTAGCTTGGTCATGCTCAATAAAAGTAGACCTGCCGGCATCTAATTTGTCAAAAGCGAAGTTTACCTGCTCACTTAGCCAAGCATCATGAGATAAGACTTTACGTTGTTGATCTGCCAATTGTTCTGTCAGGTCCCTGCAAGCCTCACTGAGGGTACGGCCTTGGCTTTCAGCCATTTGTTGGGCTAGGCGCTTGGTTTCTTCATCGACTCGAAACTGAATTCTAGTATCCATAAGAGCATCCAACTTGTTGCGTGTGCACAAATGTTAGCACCAGGCAACTAACAAGGCCAATCACAATCGCCAGCAAGCTGGCTGGACTCGCTAACGCTCCCTTTTGTTGGCGGCGTTAAGTAATGGCGCATAACTTTCATGCCAATGGCTTCTATAGAAGCTTTCTTAACATGGGTGGTTTATCGTGTGCTATTGAAGCTCTGTTAATTTGGCTTGTTAATTTGCAACGTCGCCAATATTACTTCTCCGGTGAGCGGGGCGTTAGGCATCAAGACCAATGCGATGTGCCAGACCTTCAGGCAAGGGCTATCCTTTTAGAGCCATTGTCGGTGGGACGAACCAGAACAGGAAATTACGAGCATGTTGAAATTAGCGCGGGCTTTTTGGGGCACACTTATCACATTGGTGTTCATGGGAAATGCTATGGCGGTGGAGGAAGCGAAATACACCGTAGTGTTGAAGCCGACCAATTCGAGCTTCGAAAATACGAATCACACCTCCTCGCAGAGACTACAGTAGATGGCGATTTTGAAGATGCGGGAAATGAGGCGTTTGGTCGCTTGTTCAAGTACATCTCAGGAGACAACCAGCAGCAACAGAAGGTGGCCATGACTTCGCCAGTTGGGCAGGTTCCTTTGAGCCAGAAGATTGAGATGACATCACCTGTGGGTCAACAAAAACAAGAGGGTAAATGGATTGTTAGCTTTATGATGCCAGCCTCCTTCACGCTGGAGACAATTCCAGAGCCCAAAGACTCGGCGGTATCTATACGGCAGGTTCCAGCACGCTACATTGCCGCTGTACGTTACTCGGGGTTCTGGAATGAAAAGGCCTACCGCCGCAACTTGGCTAAGTTGAATGAATGGATTAAAAAAAATGCCCTAGCACCGAACGGACAGCCAATCTGGGCAAGATACAACCCTCCATTCATGCCTTGGTTTCTTCGGCGTAACGAAATTTTGGTGCCGGTTGCGACCCCTAACATGAGCAATTAAGCGCCGATTCTAATGAGCCAATGGGTTGTGGCCGCGGGCTCTCTCTGAGCTGCACTCCGGTAGAGCGGTTTAATTTAAGCGTTAGGTGCCTAATAGGGATCTCGAATGAATAAAATTAATCCAAAGAAATTACTCAATAGTAAATGGACAGCAGTGAGCCCAGCGAAAAAGGAAAAACACTTTTTAGTCTCTGAAGTTGAATTTGATGAAGAGGGTGTTGTTGTTTCATGTTGCATCGAGGCTGTCATGTCAAAACGCTCAATTTCGATAGATTGGCGTGATCTGAAAGATGAAAATAACTGGACTCATGGCTGGAAATAAACTGACAGGCGCTAAGAGTTACCTAAAAATTCAAGCAAGAAGGACGTGCTTACAGCGCGCCTCTTCTTGAAGCGCCATACTAAAATAGGAGTTTATTCTCAATGAGTAAAAGCATAGATACAGCCGTTTCTTTTGTTCATAAAGTAAAAAAATGGATGTCGTTTATCGTACTTGTATTGATGACCATAATTGTTTCAATTGCGATTGTAGAGCTTGGCATAATTCTTTATTTAGATATATTTGATGCTACTGATGATGTTCTTTTTCTTGAAATAGATGAGTTGTTTAAAATATTTGGCTTCTTTTTCATTATCCTAATTGGATTTGAGCTTGTAGAGACAGTGGAAATGTATTTTAAAGAAAATGTCATACATGCAGAAGTGGTCTTATTGGTGGCAGTTATAGCTGTTTCTCGTAAGGTGATTTTACTTGATCTAGAAAAATACGACCCCTTAGCGATAATAGGTTTGGGTGTGATTATTCTCGCTCTAGGAGGTTGTTATTGGTTTATCAAACAAAGTTATAAAGTAAAAAGCGTATGAAAATAAACTTAACCGAACTCTGTAATGTTTACCTCTTTTTTTACGAAGACACGTACTAATAGCCTGTTGTTTTGATTAAAGCTAAGTAACCGGTCGAATCAGGATGAACTCTTTAAAATTTATCTAACTCTTAGGTCACGCTATGTATGCAAAGGTAATCTCAATATTGTGTTGTTTTGGGGCGGTAATGGCAGTTACATCGTGCACAAGCTATCAACAAAATGATAGTTATTCGCAAGGTTTCAGACATGCTTATAACGTTAATAATGGCAATTCGGTAGATTTTACTGTTATCAAAGATATTAATTATTCAATTACTGACTGGCCGCAGTCATTGGCGGCAGACTTTTATTTACCTAAAATTTTATCACCAGAAAAAAATAATTGGCCTGTGGTATTGATGGTGCATGGCGGTGGCTGGTCTGGGCGTGATCGCAGCGATATGGACTCGACATCAAAAAAGCTAGCGAAGAAAGGCTATGCCGTTTTTAATGTGAGTTATCGATTTACCCCTGAATTTATTTATCCAGCACCCGTTCAGGATTTACAACTAGCACTGCTTTGGCTACAAAATAATGCCAAAAAGTATCAGCTTGATTTGGAAAGAGTGAATGCTTGGGGTTATTCATCTGGTTCACATTTAGTTACCCAATTAGCTAGCGTCAAGCCAGGAGAAGCCCAAACACTTGATTTTTCGCCGCCTCTGCCAAAAATTCGAGCGGTTGTTGCTGGCGGTATTCCTGCAGACTTGAGTCAATATAGTAATAGTCCTATTGTGGTTCCTTTTTTGGGCGTTAAACGCGATGAAAACCCTCAGCTATATAAAGAAGCGTCACCTATTACTCATGTTTCATCGGACGATCCTCCGGTATTTTTATATCATGGCAAGCTCGACCAATTAGTCGAAAAAGAACAGTCTATAAATTACTACCACGCTTTGCGTAAGGCTGGCGTACCCGCTGAGTTATACCTACATCCATTGTGGGGACATTTTGCTATGTTTCTCTTTGGCTGGGATGCCGAACATAAAGCCATCGATTTTCTTAATCAATATAATTATTGATATTTTATTTCACGAAATTCAAACCTTAATTTTAGAGTAAGTAGATCGGTATAACAGATGTGGAAATGAAAAAAATATTTTTTTGCCACGGAAGAACACGGAACTCACGGACGCAGTTCACGTGCGACAAGAGCCCAAAAGCCTTTGATGGATAAGAGCTACTTTCAGATCTGATCACTATTTTTCAGTGGATTCAGTGGCAAAAAAGTCTTTCGTTTTTAAAGAGCAAACTAACCATAAAACTCCAAAGAAGTTATGAGTTATTACTTAAGTCGACAGATCTTCTAACAAGGCGCTAAAGCCTCGGGCCCAGTAATATGCGCGACTTGGCTTTAACGCTGGCTATTTCTTTGGATAAAAATATTTAGATAAATGTCCAAGCCAATATTCTGGTAATTTTATTTCCCTGTTTCATTTCTATTTCTCGTATGTCGACGGCGCCAAGCTTACTAATCAATTTTTTTGCAGGCTTTACATTGTCAACTTTCGATACCAAGCTGGTAAACCAGCGGCATTGAGTAGCAAATGTTTGGCTTTCTTTGATTAGTTTTTTAAGGAACATGCGTTCGCCACCCTTGCACCATAGCTCTGCATCTTGACCACCAAAATTTAGCGTGGGCGCTGTGGATGTTTGCTCACCGCGATGACGCGCAAGGTTGTTGACTTTAAGCTGGCTGCCTTTGCGTGCTTCATCTTCTGAAGCATGAAAGGGTGGGTTGCATACGCTGATATCAAAGAGTTCGCCCGCTTGAATGATACCGTTAAAAATATGATTTTTATCGTGCTGGGTGCGCAGTGCGAAGCTGCCTTTTAGCTGGGGGTTGTGAGCGATAATCGAAGCCACGTTCTCAAGCGACTGAGCATTAATATCACTGCCCACACAATGCCAACCGTAGAGTTGGCAGGCTAATAGCGGGTATATGCCATTTGCCCCCGTGCCTATATCGAGTAAGGTGATTCTAGGTTGGCTACTCACCAGATCTATCGTCGGCTCGCTCACCCCAAGTAACTCTGCTACATAATGGATGTAGTCGGCGCGGCCGGGGATTGGCGGACAAAGCGCACCTGCTGGAATACTCCAATCGCTAATGTGGTAGTGGTACTTTAATAGCGCGGCGTTTAAAGCGGTGACTGCCAGTGGGTCGGCAAAGGCGATGGAAAGGTTACCGTAAGCGTTTGCTTTTACATAAGGGGCCAGTGGCGGGTAACTTTTTTTGAGTGCGGGAAAATCATAGCCTTGCTGGTGTAGATTTCTCGGGTGCAGGCCTTTGCGATCAGGCTTAGCTGGATAATGTTTACTTGAATAAAGTGTGCTCACAGTGATAGGCCCGAGATGTAAAATTCAAAAGTGGGGTCGATATTCGCTAATCGATGATTATAACCTTAATGTATGAATGCGGGATACGTAACAACCCATCAGCCATTCTTGCTAGGTGATTGTCTTATCGGCCTTGGCTAGCTTTCTCGGTGTATTGTGTTGTTACATAGATGAAGAACTGACTGATTAGGGTTAAGTCATGATGTGAGTTTGTACTGTTAATGCTGCAGCAACCTACTCTTTAGATTCCACTAACTTGCGAGAAGTAAATTCATGACGTGGCAACAAACATTAGCAGATCTAGAAACCGGTAAAGTGCGCGCCGCAGCACAAAATAGCAGCGGTATTTGGCAAGTGAATACGGCGGTAAAGCGCGCCATTTTAGCGGCATTTGCAGCCGGAAAAAATACTGAGTTTACGGGGGCATATCATGGCTTTGTGGATAAACATACCTTAGCTGCGCGTGAGTTTACCCTTGCCGATCAGGTGAGAATGGTGCCTGGCGGTTCATCGGTGCGTGCGGGTGCTTATGTGGCGCCGGGCGTGATTATTATGCCGCCAGCCTATATCAATATTGGCGCTTTTGTTGATAGCGGTACCCTGATCGATAGCCATGCACTGATTGGTTCCTGTGCACAAATCGGCAAGCATGTGCATGTGTCTGCCGCGGTGCAAATTGGTGGTGTGCTGGAGCCCATTGGCGCGAGGCCGGTTATTATTGAAGATAATGCCTTCTTAGGTGCTGGGGTGATTATTGTGGAAGGCGTTGTGGTGAAAAAAGGCGCTGTGATAGCACCTGGGGTGTCGTTGTCTGCGTCGGTACCGGTTTATGACTGTGTTAATCAGCTGGTATTGGGGAAGGGTGCCGATATTCCCGAAAATGCGGTAGTGGTACCCGGAACCCGACCTGTTGCGGGTGCTTGGGCTGAGTTGCAAGGGCTTAACATGGCGTGTGCGTTAATTGTGAAATACCGCGATGACAGCAGTAATGCCGCTTTAGAGTTGGAAGCTGTACTGCGCTAGGAGCAAAAAATGACTGCCATGTTACATTCAACAATTAGGCCAAGCTGGCTTAGAAAAGCGGTACTTGAACCACTGGTAGCGCACCATAAAGCGCTGAAAAAGAGTGCTGAAACTAATCCAGATGAAGCCGGCTTTTTTCTTTATGATTTAGACTTTCTTCAGCAACACGCGTCTATGCTGATGCGCCAAGATGTGGTTAAGCTGTGGTTTGCGGTAAAAGCCAATCCCTTGTCGCGGGTAATAAGCACATTAGCGCAGCAAGGGTTTAATTTTGATGTTGCGAGTCAGGGCGAACTCAGCCAAGTGCTAGCACAAGATGTGCCCGCTGCGCGCATTCTTAATACGGGTCCTGCCAAGTCACAGCGGCAAATGAAAGCCTTTTTAAGCCAAGGTGTTCGCACCTTTGTGGTGGAGAGTGTGAATCAGTTGTACTGGCTTAACCAAGCCGCGAATGAATTATCTTGCCGGCCGCAAGTGTTGCTACGCGTGCAGTTGCAATGGTCTGAGGGCGAAAAAAATCCTTTAGGTGGCAACGAAGTGACGCCTTTTGGTTTATCTTGCCAAGCGTGGCAAACGGTCAAAGTCAGCGACTTTCCTGCGCTAAATATCAATGGTTTACATATTTTCCAATGGGGAAACATGCTCAGCAATGAGCGCCTGTTTGAGCTCTGGTCGCAAATGGTTACGCCCTTGCTGGCGCTGGCTACACAGCTAGCAATGAGCTTAGAGGTATTAGATTTAGGCGGCGGGCTCGGGGTGGATTATTTACAAACAGGGCAGGGATTAAGCTGGCCAAGCATTGTCGCCGATTTAGCAATAATAAAAGCACAAGCAGGGGTGAGGGAGCTTTGGTTAGAGTTAGGGCGTTTTGCCGTCGCTGAAATGGGCTATTACGTGACCTCTGTGGTGGATCGTAAAGAGAATTTTCAGCACCAACAATTAGTACTCGCTGGCGGAATTAATCATTTAATGCGCCCAGCTATTACCGAACAGCCTTTTCCTGTGGCTATGCTCAGAGCGTCATTAGCAAAGCTTAGTTATTTTGATCTTCATGGCCCACTTTGTACCAGTTTAGATAAATTGGGCACAGTGGCGCTCGCCTGTGATGTAGACGTTGATGACTCATTAATCTTTGGTTTTGCAGGTGCCTACGGATTTACTGAAAGTATGCCCTTTTTTCTCTGCCATTCCATTGCGGCTGAATATGTGTTGCAGCACGGTAAGATTGAACAGGTGCGTAGTGCAGAGCCCGCTTCATGGTATTTACGCTAGCGGGGCCTATGAGGTTATTTTAGCTTTACTGAGGCTGGATAATATTTATCACCAAGATTTTTATTAAATTTTCTATTCGCTATAAGATTTATCGCTGCAATTGTGGCCGTGATGCAGGCCTAAATCGCAGTGAGTAGGTAAAGCGACTCCTTGATAGATTTTCTGCGGTGAATGCTACTTAATATAAGTAATACCTCGAAACTAATGTGGATTTTGTCGAAATTTTGCTTTTAAAGACTCAAGACTTCTTCGCCACGTCTCTTTGCTACGATAAGCACTGAACTCACGGAAAAATTAAGATTAAGACCAAAACGAACATTGACTTGGTAAGACCTTACAAGAGATATGCTGTTGGTTTGTCGCTCTTCGTCCGTGGGTTCTGTGCCTCTCGCAACAAACAAGCGTGGCAAAAATAGGTTTAAGTGTTCGTTTTTTCTTTGCCAAGTTGGGCAGTAGCATACAACCACATAAGTTATGTGTGATTACTTATGCCCTTTTAACGTGCGTTAGTTGCACGGTAACAGGGCATTTTTATGTTTAATCGCTTTTGCTTCTCTTTGGTTAAAATATAGCCGAATAGAATATTGAAACCAGTTTATTGAATAGCTAGCAGCTCTACTTCAAAAACAAGTAAAGAGCCGGGCTCTATGGCCCCCGCAGGGCTGTTGCCGTAAGCGAGTTTTGATGGGATAAAGAATTTAAATTTATCGCCCACCACCATTAGCTGCACACCTTCCGTCCAGCCTCTTATAACTCTATTTAACGGGAAACTAATAGGCTCATTGCGATCTACTGAGCTATCAAATACGGTGCCGTCTAATAATGTGCCGTGATAATGCACTTTTACGGTAGAGCTGGCAGTGGGGTGAATATTGCCTTCACCTTTATTTAATATTTGATATTGCAAGCCAGAAGCGGTTTCTATTACGCCTTCATTGTTTTTGTTGGTTACTAAAAATTCTTTGCCAATGGTTATATTTTCAAGTGCTGCCTTTTTATGGTTTGAATTTCTAATAACATAAAATGCCACAATCAAAATTATTGCTGCCAAAATAACAAATTTCATTATCGTTCCTATTAATGTTGAATACTTGCATTCTAACACTCGATTCTTTTTGTGGTAAGGGGTATCTCAATACGGCGCTAACGAGATAGAAATAGCTAATGCTTAGAGGTATTGAACCTGTGGTTGGCCACAAACCACTTGCTCTAGGGATTGCCTTGGCGGATTTGCCATTGTTAATGACCCTGTAAAGGGCTTGAGGATAAGATGACAAGGTTCAAGCCCTGCTTTAAACGCCAAGCTTTCAAGCGGTACAAGAGGTTGCTTATTTATACGCCAACCATTGAGATTGCTTGCCCTAAGTAGCCATTGCAGCTGTTGAGGGTTAGGCTCATTTTGTCTACAATGGCGCACTTTCTATCTCTATATGCTAGGTCAATCATGAACGATACTAAATCGCTACCAGAGTTACCGGATCGCCTGTCGACTAACCCTCGTAGCCCACATCATGTGGCAGAAATTTTTGAGCACAACATTGGTATTCGCCTCAATGGTAAAGAGCGTTTCGACGTGGATGAGTATTGCATCAGTGAAGGCTGGGTAAAAATTTCTTCACCTAAAGCGCTAGATCGCCGTGGCCAACCCTTGCTGATTACCGTCAAGGGTACGGTTGAAGCTTTTTATAGCTAAGCTATTTTTAAGTTGTCTTATTAAAGAGTCTAGAATACCTAGACTCTTTTTTTATATCTAATTAAAAGTGTAATGTCGGTAATTTTTTATTCGTAATGGTTAATCGGTAGCTGGTTTTTTCATTAAAATTTCATATAACTAGGCTATGGCGCTGTGTTAAATATTCATTTTTATTTTTGTGATGTTATATTTGGCCGAGCAGGGCTTGCTCTATAGGCGATTGAGTGTTGTACTTCATTTTCCTAATTTCAATTTTTATGTATTACATAAGGAACATCTGATGGCGGCTAAAAATATTTTGATGTTGGTAGGCGACTACGTTGAAGATTATGAAGTGATGGTGCCTTTTCAAGCGTTGCAGATGGTTGGCCATACGGTACACGCAGTTTGCCCGGGTAAGAAAGCGGGTGACTTTGTACGCACGGCGATCCACGATTTTGAAGGTGATCAAACCTATAGCGAAAAGCCGGGCCACAATTTTGTGCTGAACTTCGACTTTGCCGATGTGAAGGCTGAGGATTATGACGCCTTAGTGGTGCCCGGTGGGCGCTCGCCCGAGTACTTGCGTTTGAATGTGACTGTGTTGGAGTTGGTACAAGCGTTTGATGATGCGAAAAAGCCTATTGCGGCTGTGTGTCATGGCCCACAGTTACTAGCGGCGGCAGGCGTGTTGAACGGGCGTGAATGTGCAGCTTACCCTGCTTGTGGCCCTGACGTAGAAATGTCAGGTGGGCGTTATGTGGAGCTTGAGGTAACCGGTGTGCACCTTGAAGGTAACTTGGTGACGGCGCCTGCTTGGCCGGCGCACCCAGCATGGTTGGCGGGTTTTCTAACGCTACTGGGTACCAAAATTACTTTATAAATTTTTTTACGAGCGCCTAGCTTTGCCAAGGCGCTCGTTTAGTTTATTGATTTTTAATGCTATTTGTTCTTTTTAGCGTCTTTTTGGGCTTTCTTCTCTTTGGCTGTTAATAGCGGTTTTTTCTTGACGTCTTTTTTACTGTCTTGTCCTTTGCTCATGATCTGTTCCTTTAAACCTAAAGCCAAATAAGCCAGTGAATGGCAGGATTACGCATTGGACTCTGCCTGAACCGTCCAATTTTTTACGTGACGGTCTTAGTATGGCCTAAGGGCTGCCAATAGATACTAATGTTTTTTGCTGTTACGGCCTTTGTGGCTGCAAATAACGAATAATCACTTCCATGTTTTTATGTTTAGCCATATTTTTGTATTTTATAAATAAAATGTGAACCATTATGGTTGCCGCAAAGAGATTTATTAATCGTTAGGGCAATAAAAATATATTTTATTTATACTTATTATTTATAAAAATGGAGTGATTGTTATGGCCTACGATTTAAATAACAGATTAGTCATAGGTGTTGCTTCAAGCGCTATGTTTGATTTAACTGAGTCGGATACGGTTTTTTGTATTCAAGGCGAAGAAAAATATCGGGCTTATCAAGCAGCAAATATCGATAACCCACTGGGCAAAGGTGTTTCCTTTTCTTTTATCAAGCGCTTACTGTCTCTCAATCACTTGAGTCTTGATCAAGAAGACCCGCTGGTGGAAGTGGTGTTATTGTCGAGTAATGACCCCGATACGGGGTTGCGGGTGATGAAGACTATTGAGCATTATAAGTTGCCTATTTCTCGAGCAATCTTTATGCAAGGCAAGTCTCCTTATGAGTACATTCCTGCTTTAAATATTTCATTATTTTTATCTGCCAATGCGGTTGATGTGAGAAAAGCGATTGGCATGGGTTATCCGGCCGGTCATGTGATGGCATCAAGAATGGTCGATGAAGAGGGGGATGACTTAAGGATTGCCTTCGACTTTGATGGCGTGTTGGCCGACGATGAGTCTGAAACCGTGATGCACAATACCAATGATGTTAACCAGTTTCATGACCATGAAACTAAAAACGTATTACAGCCCCATAATCCCGGGCCATTAAAAGAGTTTTTAGTGAAAATATCAGCGATTCAACGGCTGGAAGAGCAAAAGAAACGCACCGAACCTGATTATAAAAACAAACTGCGAGTATCCATTGTGACAGCTCGTAATGCGCCTTCTCACGAGCGTGCGCTCAATACCTTAAAAGGTTGGGGTGTGATGACCAATGATGCCTTTTTTCTGGGTGGCGTAGATAAAAGCCTCATATTAGGCATTCTTAAACCGCATATTTTCTTTGATGATCAAACGCGTCATTTAGACTCCACCAGTTCGGTGGCGCCGTCTGTGCATATTCCCTTTGGCGTGAAGAACGAGGACACAAGCTGATAATATTCACTTCAGAAATATGGTCCAGCAGGTGCGACTACCCTAAATGGAGCTGCGGGCGGCGGCCATCCATTATTTCAGCTGAGTAAGAGCCTGCCCCTTGGCTTTCATCTTCTGATAAGCTGGCTTAACATTCATGTTACTGCCCGACTGGAGCTAGCTGCATGACTCAACCTGAAGACCTCCATCTTAATCTGCGCAATCTACACGCCGACGACTACGACCAGCTGCAAGTGCTGATGGATCGTGTGTATGACGACATCGGCGGCGCTTGGCCAAAAGACACCATTGCCGCGCTGATTGAACAATTCCCCGATGGGCAAATTTGTATCGAAGACGGCGACCAGCTGGTGGCGGTGGCGCTGACCGTATCGGTTAAATACGAGCGTTTTAGTAACCCCCATACCTATGACGATTTAATATTGAAGAATGAACAAATCAGGCACAGCGACAAGGGCGACTCTTTGTATGGCTTAGATGTGTTTATTCAGCCGGAATATCGGGGTTTTCGCTTAGGCCGACGCTTATACGAGGCGCGCAAAGAGCTGTGCCGATCACTGAATTTACGGGCGATTTTAGCCGGTGGCCGGATCCCGGGTTATTCTCTGCATGCGGAGCTGTATACGCCGGCGCAATATATAGAGCGAGTAGGGCGTAAAGATATTTACGACCCTATTTTAAGTTTTCAGCTGGCTAATGATTTTCAGGTGACGCGCCTGATGCGTAAGTATCTGCCTGAGGATAAAAAGTCCCTTGGTTACGCGACTTTGTTGGAGTGGCGCAATATTCTCTATACGCCGCCGTCCTCAATATTGAATGAAAAGAAAACCCAAGTGCGCATGGGTGCCGTGCAGTGGCAAATGCGCGAGTTTGGCTCGGTGGAAGAAGTATTAGAGCAAGTGGAATATTTTGTGGATGCGCTGTCGGATTATAAGAGTGACTTTGCGCTGTTTCCGGAGTTTTTTAATGCGCCTTTGATGGGCTTAACCGATCAGCTAGATCAAACCCGCGCCATTCGTTATTTGGCGCAATATACCCAACAGTTTCGCGACCGCATGTCGGAAATGGCGGTGAGCTATAACATCAATATTATTACCGGCTCTATGCCGTTGTTGGAAAACGACCGTGTGTATAATGTCTCGTATTTGTGCCACCGCGATGGACGGGTCGACGAGCAGCGCAAGATCCACATTACACCTCATGAGCGCCGCGATTGGGTGATTGAAGGCGGTAAGCAGTTTGAGGTGTTTGAAACGGACGCAGGCCGCGTGGCCATTCTGATCTGCTACGACATTGAATTTCCTGAGTTGGGGCGCATCGCCGCCAGCAAAGAGGTAGACATTATTTGCGTGCCGTTTTGGACGGACACCAAAAACAGTTATCTGCGAGTGCGCCATTGTGCCCAAGCGCGTGCCATTGAAAACGAGTGTTACGTGGTGATCACCGGCAGTGTGGGTAACTTACCTAAGGTGCAAAACTTAGACGTGCAATATGCCCAGTCTTCGGTATTTTCACCGTCAGACTTTTCATTCCCCCACGATGCGGTGATGGCGGAAACCACGGCCAATTCCGAGATGATGATGTTCTCGGACTTGGATCTGGAAAAGCTGACGCTAGTGCGCAATGAGGGCTCGGTGACCAACTTGAAAGACAGACGCACAGACTTGTACGATCTCGTTACCTCGTTAAATAACTGAGTCATGACTTTAAAGGTGCGTGTTGAAATACCTAAGCTAGCTTGCCGAGGCACAAAGCGCATCTTACCGATAACTCTTGGCGGCCAATAACCAGAGTGGCTGGGTGAAGTTTGCACAACGCATAGCTTCAGCATCGTAATAATGCGTGTAAAACGCCGTGAAGTGTTAAACTGCCGCCTTTGCTGCAATCCTTGTGTGGTTGCAGATCACTTTTAGCTTGTTGGATACGATTAATGTCAGATAAATTTTTCTTTAAAGGCCGCCAAGATGCACGCCAAAGTCATATTAAATATGGCTACGAAACTCAGGCTAAGCCGCGAAACGGCAGCAAGAAATATCCGTTAATGCTGGTGGTGACCAGCGAAGCGCGCAAGCTGGAAGTGGCCGCGCAAGTGGCTGCAGCCGAACTGTATGCCGAGATAGAGTTAGACACCCGTGAGGGTGCGGTTGAGTCGATTGGCGCGCTGACCGTGCAACTGAGCAAGCAAGCCGCGGTAAAGGTAGAAAAATTGCCAGCGCGCAATGACGTTTGTTCTTGTGGCAGCGGTAAAAAGTTTAAGAAGTGCTGCGGCTAACCATACTGTTAAAAGTAAGGTTTTAATTGCACAAATGAGCTGGAAATGATTTTGCCAGCTTAAAGCTTAACGGGTGTATCAAATGAATACTGTTTGCTGCACTCCGTTGAGTTTCTGCTATTGCACTCATTGCTATCAGTAATAAGCGCAGATGCAGCGCCCAGAACAGAGAACATTGCATGTCTAGTTTTACCTCCCCAAGCCTGCCGCTAATTGATGACTTTGTCGCGCAAAAGTGTGACGAAGTGATACAAATACTCTACCAAGATGACCATATACTGCTGATCAATAAGCCCAGTGGATTGCTGAGTTTATCGGGTAAAAACCCGCAGAACTGGGATTCGGTACACTTTCGCTTAGTGCATGGGCGCCTAGTACAGGGGCAAGTCGGCGTCAGCCCAGCATTTGCCCAAGCTAAGTTGCCGCATCGCCTAGACTTAGGCACCTCCGGCGTTATGGTGGTGGCGTTGAACGCCAATTCCGCAACACATCTTAATAAGCAGTTTCAAACGGGCAGAATTCAAAAGCGCTATCTGGCCATGCTGGAAGGTTGGGTAGCGGCGGATAGTGGAGAAATTAACGCGCCGATCGCTAAAGATGCCGCTTTGTTTCCGCGGGTAAAAATTTGCTCTACGGGCAAGGCATCATGCAGTGAATATCAGGTATTAGCGCGGTTAAGCGCGCCTAAACGCACCTTGGTGCAGTTTACGCCCCGCACTGGGCGTACCCATCAATTGCGCATTCACAGCCTAAGCGTTGGTCATCCCATTTTGGGCTGCGACTTATATCAAAATGCCCGCAGCGAACAGTGTGCCGAGCGCTTACTGTTACACGCCAGCGACCTGTATTTTACGCATCCCCACACTGGCGAGCCGATGCATGGCCACAGCCCTAGTCCGTTTTAGTCATGGGTGCGGTAATGGCGTGATAACTGATGCCATGACTAATAATAATGTGGTTTGTTAATTCTGAGACAGCTAAAGTATGTATCTGCTTTTATAGCGCTGCTATTTATTGCTCACCCACCTATAGCCCACACATTTCTAGCGCCCCATCTCTAGCGCACCCATCCTGAGTATTCGAATGACAGACGCCCGTACCTATAAGATCAGACCGACACGCAGTGAAATGCAGCAGCTTCCCGCTTTTAGTGGCCTTACATTGGCGCAAATTCATGTGCTGGCAGGCCCGGAAGACGTCGCCGTGGCGCGTGAGCACTTAAGCCAATGCCAAGTGCTGGGCTTTGATACCGAGAGTAAGCCCACCTTTCAGGTGGGCGAGCTGAGTATAGGGCCGCACTTGGTGCAATTAGCCTCCAGTGAACGGGGGTATTTGTTTCAGCTAAACGATGCTGCGAGCAATCAATTATTGGTCGAATTATTAAGCTCAGAGCAGATACTAAAGGTCGGTTTTGGCTTAAAATCCGACCGTGGCCCTTTGCAGCGTAAACTCGGCATCGAGCTGGCGGGGCTCCATGAGTTATCGAATCGCGTGAAGCAGCTGGGCTATCAGCATCCGGTTGGGCTGCAAGGAGCCGTGGCCATCTTGCTGGGCCAATATTTGGCCAAGTCCAAACGCATAGCGCTGTCTAATTGGGCAAATCCTCTATTAAGCTCAGGCCAATTACGGTATGCGGCCAACGACGCTTATGCGAGCTTGCGCATTTATCAGGCGCTGGCGCAGTTAGCTGCTAGCGCAACATAGGTGAGTTTGAGTATTATTTCGGCACAGGCACGTCTTTTTTACTGACGTTTTCTTGTGCCATCTTCTGCTCGGCCAAGTGCTTATCGGTGGCGTTTGCATGCAAATGGGCTCGACCATTATCCTGATGCAAGTGCAAACTGAGCGAGGTGAACAGTGCGAAGTGATCCGATCCTTTAAGGGAGAGTCGCTTGATGCTGACCAGCCTAAAGTGATGGCTGTGAAACAAGTGATCCAGTGGCCAACGAATAAATGTGTGTTGGGCATTAAAGGTATTAAACATGCCACGCCCAATTCGCGGATCGAGCAAGCCACTGACTTTTCTAAACAAGCGGGTGGTGGATGACCATGCCACATCGTTTAAGTCGCCGGCCACTATCACCGGCAGCTCACACTCAGCCACGCGCTTTCCTACGGCCAATAGCTCTGCATCACGGGGGGCTGACTCGTCATTTTCAGCCGGGCTGGGCGGCGCTGGATGTAAAAAATGGGCGCGTACCTGATCACCGCTTTTTAGTGTGATCAAGCAATGCATAGAAGGCACATCTTCTTCTACTAAGTAACGGATTGTTTGATCTGTTAGCGCCAGTCGAGAGTAAACGTGCATGCCATATAAGTTTTCCAGTGGGCATTGAATTTGGTACGGATAATCAGCGGCTAGCGATGAGAGCTGTTCTTGCCACCAAAGGTTAGACTCTAGCGTAACTAAGATGTCCGGCTGATGTTTTTTTACCAAACTCAGTAGGCTGTCTGCATGGCGATTGGTGGCCAATACGTTGGCATTAAGTAGCGTTAAGGTAAGGTGAGCGTGCGGGTGAGTGTTAGTTTTCACTTCTTTAGGATAAAGGCGGGTATAAGGCAAAATCCACCACAGGTGATAGATCAAGTAGCTGAGGTTTAACAACAGCAGTGACCAACTGGCAACTTGCTTAAAGTCTAGGCGCCACAGAGCAAGCAAGCTGAGCAAGCTAATAGCGCTAATAAACTGCAGTCTTGGAAAGTCTAAGCCTCGTACCCACCAAGCTGGGTTTTGCCACAAAGGCAATAAAGTCACTAAGCTGGTTACGGCCGTGGCCAGCCAAAATATCGTTAACTCCATAACTGGCGTCATCTCCATTAACCGTTTTTTGACGGCCTAAAGCGTATTTAAAGGCCAGCTTACTGTCATACATTGGCACATAATCTTACCTGATTACCCACAAAGCTCAGCCATATATCAGTGAGTTCAGTATCAATAAATTCAATAGGTTACAGGGAGGTGCCGCCTCTTCGGTAAAGAATATGAGGCTCAGTTTGGTGTTTTGACCTTGTAGGGGCCAATTTATTCGGCCCGGTTTGGTGTTTTGGTCTAAATCTAAACCTCAGTAACAGCCAGCAAAGCTGGCCAGCCGAATAAATTGGCTGCTACAAAAGACAAACCAAAACAACGCGCATCATGGCTGAAGTTCATACGTAATCAGGTAATCTTAAACATTCTGCAGCGAAAGCCAATGTAATAAGCTAAAAATCAAGCTTGTGGCGCGTTTTCAAGGGGCAACAAGCTTATGTGCTGTCTGTTATGCTCAGGCGTGATGTGTTGGTTTGATCGCCAAGTTACCCCCTATAACAATGAGCTTAACGCTTATGGAAGATAAGGAAGGCATGTGTTTATCTGGGAAGGCGTGACTGAATTTGTGGCCGTAGCTGAGCTCGAAAGTTTTACGCAAGCGGCCAAACGGTTAAATATTTCTACCGCACAGGTGAGTCGTCAAGTGAGTGCGCTAGAAGCGCGCTTGGCCATCAAGCTGTTTTATCGCACCACCCGTAAGGTATCCGTCACCGAAGCGGGCCAACAATATTATCAGCATTGCCGCTTAGCCCTTGATGGGCTGGAAGAAGCTGAGCGCACCCTGACGGAGTTGCAACAAGCCCCCCAAGGGCGACTTAAGTTAACGGCGCCCGTGACCTTTGGGGAAAAAACCATAGCGCCGCTGGTGAATGACTTTCTCCTGCGCTACCCCAAGCTAGAAGTGCAAATGCAGCTTACCAATCAAAAACTTGACTTGGTGGCCGAGGGTTATGACTTGGCGGTGCGCTTGGGTAAGCTTGATGACTCCAGCATGATGGCCAAACGACTCGGCTCGCGTACTCAATATGTGTGCGCCTCGCCCGACTACTTAGCGGCCCATGGCGCGCCGCAGCTATTAGCCGAGCTGGACGGCCACAATTGCCTGTTGGGTAATTTAGATTACTGGCGTTTTCAAGAGCTGGGTCAAGCGCGTAATGTGCGGGTAAAAGGCAATATGCGCTGCAATAGCGGTTGGGCGCTGCTGGATGCGGCCTTAAAGGGTATAGGACTAGTACAGTTGCCGGACTACTACGTGCAACCCGCCTTGGCTGCGGGCACGTTGGTGGCGATATTAGCGGAATTTCAAGAGCCAGATGATGGCATTTGGGCGCTTTATCCCCATAACCGTCATCTGTCGCCTAAGGTAAGATTGCTACTGGATTTTTTAAGTGAGGCGTTGAGCTAAGGTCGATTGCACAGTTTATAAGAGTCATGTTGGTGCAGCGTAAATTGTATAAAAAGCAAGCTGGCTGTCTGATCTCTTTTTACATCTAGGTGTTAATTTTTTGTAACTTAATCCTCCTTTCCCCACTCTTATAGAGAGCGATAAACACATCAGCAAGGAGGCGTCTGGCACTAAACGGGTAAGTGGCACTCAGCAGAATGAAGCAAGGGTGCAGTAATAGTGCAGTTTTACGGTAAAAACGGTTAACTCGGCTTGAATAAGAAGGGGAAGCTCACATGAAAACTCACATGAAATCCTTGGTATCTCTGGCGTTTTCGGCCATGTTTGCGCTTATGCTGATCCCAGCACAGTCAAACACAGTCCTTACAGACTCAGCGGTGGTAATTCAAACCTTGTCGGCAGGGGATGGTGTAGATAATCGTCAATGTCGCATGCTGGAAAAACAAGATAAACCACTGCCTGGCTTTTGTGGGCCTTAAGGTGACACGATAACGGACGACTCAATGTCAGCAAGATGGCGCGCAGGGGCAAAGAAAGGGCCAAACTGAGTACAGTTTGGCCCTTTCTGTATAATTAGCATGATTCATAGTGAATGTATTTTTTGACGCTTGAGTTTATGGTCTTTAACGCTAGTGGGCACCCTGTACGTTTTTTACCGCGTCACGCGTGGCGATGTGGGCCAAATAAGCCTGCAGTGCGGGGTAGGGCGCAAGATCTACGGCCAAATGCGGGCACCAGCTCAATACTACATATAAATAGGCATCAGCCACCGTAAACTGCTGGCCCATTAAGTAGTCATGTTGACTGAGGTGCTTATCCAAATAGGCGGCGCGCGGCGAAAACTTATCCTGTATGGCACCGCGTACCTGTTGTTCAAACACCGGATTAAACAAGAGCCCTAACGTTTTATGCACTTCTGAGTTAATAAAGCCCAGCCACTCTTGCAAGCGATAACGCGCTAATGTGCCGCTGGCTGGCGCCAACTGAGCGGCTGGATTTTGGTCGGCAATATATTGTAAGAGAGCGATATTTTCGGTGAGGTATTCGCCGTTATCCAGCTCTAATACCGGCACATAGCCTTTGGGGTTAATATCAGATAAATGCCGACCATCGGGCAGCTGGCGGTTACCGGCTAGGCTGAGTTTAACCAGTGAAAAATCGACACCGGCTTCGAGCAAGCAGATATGAGCGGCCATAGAGCAAGAGCCGGGGGCGCTGTAGAGCTTCATGATATTTCTCCTAATCGAGCTGAACTTACGGAGGGTGAGTCAGCTGAATATAGTATTTTTTTGAACTCATGAGCAGGCTGGTTGATGATTGATGCGGTTAGACTGCCCCTAAAGCACGGCTTTTGTTATGCTAGGTACTGCGTTAAAAAGGAGAGAAGATGCGCATCCTATTTGCTTTGTTGGGTGGCTTGGCGTTGTTGTTAGGTCTCATAGGCGTGTTTTTGCCGGTGATGCCCACTACGCCCTTTGTGTTGCTAGCGGCGTTTTTCTTTAGTAAGTCTTCGCCACGGATTCATGCTTGGCTGGTCAATCACCCTTGGTGTGGCCCCTTGATCCAAGACTGGCAAACCCATAAAGGGGTTCGAGCCCATATTCGCCGTCGCGCACTCTGGATGATGGCGATAAGCTTTTGCTTTTCGATGTATGTTATTCCGCTGTGGCAGGTGAGAGTGGGCTTAGGCTTGGTTTTTTTATTGGTGGTGATTTGGTTTTTGCGGTTGCCGGTTATAGACGGGCCATCGAAGGTAGTGTTGAAATAATCAGGGGGCTGATACCAAAACTCTCACAAAACCAACGGTAGTACACCCATATAAACAAAATTGCATTGCAACAAGCTAGGCCCTAAGCTAGCCGGCATGCCCACAGCAGCCCGCCTATTTGGCGGTGTCAGTCTGCTTGATGGCACTTTTTCGCAGCTATTCTTTCGTGTCTATAGGGACGGTTTTATTATGAAACTTCTCACTGTTAATCTTCTCTCTATGCACCTTCTGACCATGAACCCTCTGATTATGAAATCGACGCTATGAAACAAGAAACATTGAAACTGATTGCCGACAGCATTACCTCCATTGCTGACTATCCTAAAGCTGGGGTGATTTTTCGTGATATCACCAGCCTAGTAGAAGACGCTGACGCCTTTAAGGCCAGCATAGATGCCTTGGTCGACTTGTATCGTGATGCGGGCATTAACAAAGTATTGGGCACAGAAGCGCGCGGCTTTATCTTTGGCGCACCCGTGGCCGCGGCCTTGGGGGTAGGCTTTATTATGGCGCGCAAACCCAATAAGTTGCCCCGTGAAGTGATAGAAGTGGCCTACGATCTGGAATACGGCCAAGACAAGCTGCAAATTCATGTGGATGCCATCGCACCCGGTGAAAAAGTGCTGATCATCGACGACTTACTGGCCACGGGCGGCACGGTAGAAGCGGCGGTAAAATTAGTGCGCCGCTGCGGCGGAGAAGTGCAAGAAGCGGCCTTTGTGATAGCGCTGCCCGCCTTGGGTGGCCTGCAACGCCTCAATAAAATGGGTATTCGCGTGAACAGCCTAGTGCAGT
This sequence comes from Oceanisphaera sp. W20_SRM_FM3, assembly GCF_052119705.1. Lineage (NCBI taxonomy): Bacteria > Pseudomonadati > Pseudomonadota > Gammaproteobacteria > Aeromonadales > Aeromonadaceae > Oceanisphaera > Oceanisphaera sp. W20_SRM_FM3. The sequence goes on from NZ_JBGQOP010000006.1 coordinate 21,959, forward strand.
TTGATGGGCAATAATTCACTAACTATGGTCACTCACTACCGATGAATTATCAGGTTCTCGCCAGAAAATGGCGCCCTCAGCGTTTTACCGATGTTATTGGCCAACAGCATGTATTGACGGCCCTCGTCAACGCGCTTTCGCAAGGGCGTTTGCATCACGCCTATTTATTTAGCGGTACCCGTGGCGTGGGTAAGACCTCGATTGCGCGGCTGTTGGCCAAGGCGCTGAACTGCGATAAGGGCATTACCCCTGAGCCCTGTGGTGTGTGCAGCAGCTGTGTGGAAATCGAGCAAGGGCGCTTCGTTGATTTATTAGAAATTGACGCCGCCAGCCGTACTAAGGTGGAAGACACCCGTGAGTTGCTCGATAACGTGCAATATCAGCCGGCACGGGGTCGCTTTAAGGTATACTTGATTGATGAAGTACACATGTTGTCGCGCCACAGCTTTAACGCTTTGCTAAAAACCTTGGAAGAGCCGCCACCGCATGTGAAGTTTTTGCTGGCCACCACGGATCCACAAAAACTGCCGATCACTATTTTATCGCGCTGCTTACAATTTCATTTAAAAAGTCTGGCCCCTGAGCTAATTGATGGCCAGCTGCAGCATATTTTGCGCCAAGAGCACTTGCCCTTTGAGGTAGAAGCCACGGCGGCCTTGGCGCGCGCGGCAGATGGCAGCGTGCGCGATGCCCTGAGCTTAACGGATCAAGCACTGGCCTTTGGTAATGGCGAAATTAGGCTTGTGCAAGTGGAAGCTATGCTGGGCAACCTTAACCATAACCAGTTAATGAGCTTAGTGAATGCGCTGTTGTCGGGCGATGGCGCCGCTATGCTGGCGCAAGTGGGTGAGCTGGCCAGCATGGGGCCTGATTACGATCATATTCATAAAGAGCTGGTGGGCTTTTGGCATCAATTAGCCTTGGCACAAATCGTGCCGGCCCAGCCTTTGCTGCCTTATGCCAGTGAGCTAAATCGCTTGGCGCCATTAATTTCGCCGGAACACATCCAGCTTTTTTACCAGATTTGTTTACAAGGGCGTAAAGACTTGCCCTTTGCCGCCGATGGTCGCGCGGCATTAGAAATGACCTTGCTGCGCAGCTTGGCGTTTCAGCCTAACGCGGCATTAGCGTCGCCGCCGAGTGCGGCGTCTGCGACTGTTATTGCCAACACGGCCGATACTGTCAACACAGGCGAGTCGCCAGTTACCAGTACGGCTGAGGCTGCTGTAAAAAAGCCTGAGCCGCCGCGCATCATGCCCGCTTCAATCGCGTCGGAGCCCACCTCTGCAACCGTGACTCATGAGGCGGTTTCTGCCTTGATGCCTGAGTTGGATACGCACTCAGAGTCGGGTTTGCAGCCTGAGTCTGATGCGCAGTTGGCGGCCCAGCTTTATCACGAGCAAGACACCATTTTAGCGCAAGCCGTTCAGTTTGGTTATGAACCCAAGGCGGTGATGGCGCCTGTGTCCGTTGAGTCTGCGGCTAGCGAGCAGGATGAGTTTGAGGCGGCACCGCCGTCTGCTATTACGCCTCCCCAGGCAGAGGTACCGACCACAGCGGCGCCAGATATTGCCGATCCGGCGGCGGCTAACGTGGCAAAGATTCGCAGCTTGTTGCAAACCCGTAATCGGTTGCGTAGCCAAGATACGACCGACTCAGCCGCACCTCTCGATGCCAGTCGCCAAGCTAAGCCCAGCTATACAGCACCCATAGCTAAGCCAGCAGCACCGGCCAATGGGAGTCAGCAGGTTACCGATGCACACACTGGGGAGCCCAGATCAGGGCTGGCGCCAGTGACAAGGCCGACCCCGAGTCAAGCAGGGTTGAGTGGCAGCCTAGACCAGAACTTAAACCAGCAAGGCGTTGAGTTGCCGCCACTGGATGCCTATAACGACATGGCCAACCAGCAAGAAGATGATGATCTGCCGCCTTGGTTGGATGATGCAGGTGTCGGCCCATCCCAGCCCACATCTTGGCAACCCAATGTTTCTGCTGCCAGCGGCGCGCTTGGTGCGACTCAGGTCGCGCCCTTGCGTGCAGCGTCTTCGCCCAAAACGACGACTGCGCAGCCCAAGGTACAGGTTGCACGCACAGAAGCGGGAGCGACGAATCCGACAGCCACTGGCGCGCCGCTTAATTTTGGTACCGCGACCGGCTTGCGGCCGGCGCCGTCAAAAACGGCCACCGATCCCGAGCCCTTAAAACCCAGCAGCTTGCTGATTCAGGCCACGGATGCCTGGACTTCATTGGTGGCACAGTTGCCTTTGGGGGGCTTATTACGCCAATTAGCCATGCACTCTAGCCTTGAGCAGCAAGCGGCTAATCAGTGGCAATTGTGGCTAAAGCCCGAGCACCGTCATTTATTAAATGATAGCGCCCGTGATGAGCTGGCAGCCCTGTTGAGCGAACAGCAGCAAACCGCCATTAGCTTGCAGGTGCAAGTGGGTGAGCAGTCGGGTAGCCTAACGCCGTTTGAGATTGAGCAGCAGCTCTATCAAAATGCGATAAGCCAAGCAAAAGATGAAATAGAGGCCGATGATGCGGTACAATTTTTGATATCTCGCTTTGCGGCTGAATTAGATCGCGACAGCATAGAACCTATGGCGCAGTAATGCGGCGTATTTTTATCCCTTAAGAAAGAGTGAGCAGATATGTTTGGTAAAGGTGGAATGGGCAATATCATGAAGCAGGCCCAGCAGATGCAAGAAAAAATGCAGAAGCTGCAAGAAGAGCTGGCGCTGTTAGAAGTCGTGGGTGAGTCAGGTGCGGGTTTGGTTAAAGTGACCATGGCCGGTAGCCACTCGGTACGCCGCGTGGAAATTGACGACAGCTTGTTGCAAGACGACAAAGAGCTGTTAGAAGACTTGCTAGCCGCCGCCGTCAATGACGCCGTGCGCCGCGTAGAAGAGCAAAACAAATCCCGCATGGGTGAAGTGACCGGCGGCATGCAATTGCCACCGGGCTTTAAAATGCCGTTCTAATACGCCTCGCAAGACAGCGTTTACGCCATCGAGCACACGTTAGGTTTACGGTGTGCTCGATGAGTGAACCCACCTCGTTTACGTTAAATTGTCTTAATGGCACCTGATTACCCACAAAGTTCAGCTATGTTTCAGTGACTTCAGCATCAATAGATTCAATGGGTTACAACGTGGCGTCTCTTCGGCGAAGAGGACTTCGCCAGGGTTTTATGTTTTTATTTAAAAATTGCCAGCAAAGCTGGCCTGCCGAAACCTTCTGTTTATAAACAAGTGGCAGCTACAAAAAACTAAATAAGGCAGCACACTGGCTGAGGTTCATAAGTAATCAGGTAATGACAAGCTGATACTCCTCAATCCTATTCATTTCTCGTTATCTTTTCTCGTTATTACTAAAGAGTCTGACTATGCGTTTTAGTCCCTTGTTGGATGAGTTAATCAAAAGTTTGCAGATCTTGCCCGGTGTCGGCCCTAAGTCCGCTCAGCGTATGGCATTTGCCTTGTTAGAGCGCCAACGTGCCGGTGGCCGTCGGTTGGCTCATGTGTTGGACGACGCGCTGGAAAAAATTGGCCATTGCCGTCAATGCCGTACCTTTACCGAAGAAGACCTTTGCCCTTTGTGCGCTAACCCTAAGCGCGCTGTGAGCGGCCAGCTGTGCATAGTAGAAAGTCCCGCCGATGTAGTGGCCATAGAGCAAACCGGTCAATACCAAGGGCGCTATTTTGTGTTGATGGGGCATCTTTCGCCATTAGATGGCGTGGGGCCAGAAGAGCTGGGGTTAGATAAGCTCGCCAATTGGCTGGCGCGGGAGTCATTCTCTGAACTTATCTTGGCGACCAACCCCACGGTAGAAGGCGAGGCCACCGCGTATTACATCGCCGATATTGCCAGCCACCATGGGGTGTCCGTAAGCCGCATCGCCCACGGCGTGCCCATTGGTGGCGAGCTAGAGCTGGTAGACGGCAACACCTTGAGCCACTCCTTTATGGGGCGCAATCAGTTTGCTAATTCGTGAAGGGTGAGGTGTAAAAGGGATACGCCTCACGCCTCACTTTTTACCACTAACGTTTCCAACGCCGTGTCGCACAAGGAGCCTAATAGCAGTGCTGCGTAGGCTGCTTGTTGTACTTGAGCATCTGCTTCTACCAATACGGCGCGTTTAATGTCGGCAGGCGTATAACCTTGTAAATAGAGCTGGCTTAAGGCTAATTGCAACGGGCCAAGGCTTGGATTAAAAGCGGCATTTTCTAAATAGAGACCCTGACAAATCTGGCCATCGTTTAGTAATAGGGCCACACCAGCGCGGTTATGACTGTAAGGCGCATAACTGGCGTTAGCTTGATCCCATGCCGCCAGTGTGAGCGTATCGGGCTTATGTTGCGCGGCGCTCTGCGTACTTGCCGTTAAATTGGCGGTGGGGTTATTGAGCAGGCCGTAGGTTTGCTGAAGATCCGTCGGACCAAAAGCGTGAGGCAGTATTTCATTGAGCATAAAATGGTGTTCTGGCCAAGCCAGTAGCAAGTCGTCTTGATTGAGCTCTTGCATAAATTGACGACAATGGCCACAAGGGGTGGCGCTCACTACCACTCTTTCTATGTATTGCTCATCAAATAAGGCCGCATGCCCAATGGCTGCTTGCTCAGCGTGTACCGACAGCGGTAGTGGCATACCGACAAACTCTACATTAGCGCCTAAATACCAATGACCCGAGCCGCCAATGGCGATGGCACCCACGGCAAAATTAGAGATAGACGCCTGAGCTTTGTCTTTGGCGAGCGGTAACAAGGCAGAGGCCAGCGCGCCTGTGCCCAATTCACTGGCGTCCATCAGCAGTTGGATTTGCTCTGGGCTAAAGTGCGTTAGTTGGCTGAGTCTATGTTGGTCGAGCGTGTGTTTAAGTACATCATCCATACTGTTGAACTCCTGTTTTTAGGCATTAGGCTCATTGCTCGAAGGTTGGGTATTTTCTTTGACGTATAACGTACGGCCTACCGTATAAAGCGTTGGTGTTGCCTCACGCCTCCCTCCTTACCCCTCACCTTTTCTCTTACCCTAACAACCAAAGATACAAATGAAACAAGGGCGGCGCCAATAAGGCGGTGGCAATGCCGCACACCACCATGGCCAAAGAGGCAAATGCACCTTGCACCTGACCCACCTCGGCGGCAGCTCCGGTGCCGATGGCGTGGGCACCTGCGCCCATGGCCAAGCCTTGGGCTTCGGGGTGCGTCACACCGGCTATTTTAAGCAGTGGAAAGCCAATAATAGCGCCCATCATGCCCACTATGATCACTAGGCCTGCCGCTATGGCCGGAATGCCACCCATGGCGGCACTCACGCTCATGGCCAAGGGTGTGGTGATGGACTTAGTGGCGATAGAGGCCAGCAGCTGCGGTTGGGCGTGCAAAATGCCACCGAGCAGTAAGGTGGTGCCCACCGAAATGAACACCGAAATGCTACAGCACAGTATGATAGGCCACAGTTGTTGGCGAATTTTCGCTGCTTGTTGATATAAGGGCAGGGCGAAGGCCACTACCGCCAGCTCCAATAATAAATTGAGCGGCTTAGTCCCCGCCTGATAAACACTGCTATCTTGGCCGGTAAATACCAGCAAGCCGATGACAAGCAAAGCGGGCAACATAATGGTGTTGATAAGCGGGCTCTTATAACGACGTGCCAGCTTCTTAATCGCCAAATAGCAGAGTGCAGTGAGAGGAATCGCCAGCCACAGCATCATGCTTGCATCCGCTGATATAAGCGGCCCACCACCAGTAAGATCAACACCAGTCCACTTAATGCCGCACTTAAAATCAACCCTATGCCCTCACTGAGCACGTCCACGTAGCCGAGCAAGCCTGCCGCGACCGGAATAAATAACAACGCCATGTGCCGTAATAACAGGTGGGCACTTTGCTGTATCCAGCTTAAGGGCAACAATTGGCTGGTCAGTAATCCAAATAACAATAACAGGCCAATAATACTGCCCGGAAAGGCGAAGGGTAATAAGCCGGCGATCGCTTTGCCCAGTAGCAAACAGGCTAATAACAGGCTAAAGCCGCGCACTAAGATGAACGGCTCGCTGTTGAGCAAGCTATTAAAGCGCTTGTACATAATGGGCCACGGCCTGCAGCAGCGCCAGCTTGGTTTCATCTTCTTGATGGGCAAGCACCAGTTGCTCAAGATTGTGCATATAAGGCTCAGCTTGTTGGCTGAGTTTATCTTGGCAATGCTGGCGCCAGCGCTGCCATTCTTGCTCGCTTAAGGTGTTGGGATAGTTGCGGGCGCGATAGCGAAACAGCAGCTCGCTTAAACGCGGGTCATTAAATTGCAGCGGCAGTGTGGCCAGTACCTCGGGCGAGCTGGCGTGGATCATGGCCATGGCAGCTTTATCTGCCTCGCCAAAGAAACCGCCTTCATAGAGAGCGCCGTCTACATCTTTGCTGGGACCAAATTGGTTGGGCAGTTGATACAAGGCCACCACTTTTTCTCGAATGTCGGGGTGGCGGCGCAGTAAGTCGAGGCTTTGTCGACACTGGGCACGATTGATATCTAGCTCATCGGCTCTTTGCTCGCTAAGGGCGGCTGCTTTCGCCAATGAAGGGCATTTATTGACGTGCACCAGTTTTACCGGCACAGGCAGTAAATCACCGAGATCCGCACGCTTTGTGTAGAGGCGCTCTTGTAATTGCTCCGGGCTGAGTTCGAGCAGCGGGCTAAGATCCATGGCTAAATTCACACAAATCACCGCATTAGCGTTGTCTGGGTGCCAGGCCAAAGGGGCAATCCAAGTGGCGCAGCCTTGCCAAGCAGAAAACTGGCCAGACACATGCACGAGCGGGGTGGCGTTAATCACATCGATCAGGGCTTTGGCTTTGTGTTTGTTACGCAACCCATATAAATAATCGAATAACTTAGGTTGAGCCGTACGTAATAACTTAGCCAATGCGATGGTGGCGCGCACGTCGGCCAGCGCATCGTGGGCATTGGCGTGTTCAATGCCATTGGCTTGGGTGAGGCGTTCTAACTTAAAGCTGGGCTTACCGTCTTCGTCTTCTGGCCAGTTAATGCCCTCAGGGCGCAGTGCATAAAAGGTGCGCGCTACATCCAGCAAATCCCAACGGGAGTTGCCATGCTGCCAACTGTAGCCGTAGGCATCATAAAAGTTGCGATATAAAGTGTAACGGGTGACTTCATCGTCGAAACGAATGTTGTTGTAACCCAAAATGCAGGTATTCGGCTGGCTAAACTGTTCATGAATGCGGGCAATAAACTGTGCCTCACACAAGCCCTGTTGCTGGGCGGTTTGCGGGGTAATACCGGTGATCAATGTCGCCTCAGGTGAGGGCAGATAATCGGTAGGCAGCTGGCAATACCACATCATGGGCTCGCCAATTTCATTTAAATCTGCATCGGTACGAATAGCGGCAAACTGTATCGGTCGGTCAAAGGCCGGATGCAAGCCTGCCGTCTCATAGTCGTGAAATAAAAAACTGGGTGCTACTGCAGGCTGACTCATGGTGGTTCGCTTCTTTTTTACCGTGGGCCCGGACTTATCTCGGTGCCGGCCATTCAAAGAGTAGGCATAAGAGTAACATGTAGCAAAAGCAGCGGTAAGAGGCGAGGCCCTTTGGGGCTGCTATCTGGCTTTAACTGTTACCTAGGAAGGGCTTAAAGTCTGCAGTTAAAAAACTAACCAAAAAAATACCGAGCCCAAGCTCGGTATTTTGCAGCAGTCATGGCGGCGTTTTTACACTTACCGTTTATTGCTGATAGCTCAAGGCTGTTTTTAAATTATTCTGAACTGTCTTCTACGGGTTCAAAATCATCATCACCGCCGGAGGTCATGGGTGAGCATAAACGGTGCACGCGCTTAGGGCCTATCACCTTTAAATACTTTAACCATACCTTGGCATGTTTGCTGTCGGTGGCCGTGCCTTCTTTGACTTGTTCTAGGAAACGTTGCTCTTCACTGCTGTTGGGCGCCGTTTGCTCGCTATACAAAGCCAACATGGCATGGCCGGCTTCTTCAAGAAGCGCGGCTTCTGGAACCGTAAATTCGCCACAACGACGTAAACCGCGAGGGAAATGGGCGAAGTCCTGAAATGGCTTGTTTGACTCAAAGCTCATGTTCTTTCTCACTTTAATGGAAGGCTCTTTGATTCGCGCAAAGTATGGCACTCAGCATGCGGATGCAAAATCAATATTTTTAACGTCACGATAAATTTTTTTTATGCTGAGCATTGTGATGAATTTATAAGCCATTAATGCCCTGTCGTCGCTGTGTCTGTGCCCTCGTGAGTGAGCTCAATAAAGCGCGGATGCTGACGTAACTGATCAAATTCTTCATCTTCTGCGGCCACTTCACCCAAATGCACATTATTTTTTACTGCTAACTCTAAATCTGACAAGGCTTGATCTTCATGGCCCATACCGGCATGCGCACAGGCTCTTTGATACAAGGCATGGGCGTTTTGCTGATCCACTTGCAACACTCGATTACACAGGCTCAGAGCCCATTGACGCTCGTTCATCATTAAGGCTGCATCTGCCTTGTGGGTCATGGCATCCAAGTCACCGGGCTTAATGTCGAGAATTTGGTCATAAATATCGATTTTTGCTTGTGGGCTTTGTTCTTGGCTGGCGCGCAACCAGAGGCCGTGTATTTCTTGAAAACGCTCTATTTCTCGGTAATTTTCCGCGATAACCTTAGTTTTACGTTGCAGTTCTCGTTCAATTTGTTTGAGTTTATGCTCGTAAGTGTTGGTGATCTTTTTCATCTCGGTCTCTGCATAATCCCGCGCCGTTTTCTTTAGCTCCTTTAAGGATTGCCACCCTATGATGGCCAATACCGATGCCACACCCGCTAACAGATAAAAGAAGTAAGTTACCGTCACGTTGGCGTAACTAATTGCTTTATCGGCGACGTTTAGCTCTTTTTGTACGATGTCGTCGGTCACTTTAACTTGAAATTTAGCCATTTCTGTACGCAACGCCTTCAACTCGTCGAGCATATAACGCTCCATAAAAGGCGTGAGTCGAGTGCGGACGTCGGTTTCAGCTTGAGCGTCGCTATCACCGGGTGGGTCCTGGGCAAGGAGCGGCAAAGAGCAGAGTAACAAACAAGCAGCGAGGAAGAATTTTATCATGGGATACCTAATCAAAGAATGAAGCATAAAGATGCTGTGACTGAGGGTAACCCTAGGATGCTTGGTGTTCAAATAATGTTAGGGCGGAGCCTTAGCTCCGCCCTTATTGCAGATCAAGCCAGCTCTACCTGTTCGGCTTGTGGTCCTTTCTGACCTTGGGTCACGATAAAAGTGACCGCTTGGCCTTCTGGTAAGGTTTTAAAACCATCACCTTGTATGGAAGAAAAATGAACAAAAAGATCTGGGCCGGATGCACGAGTAATGAATCCAAAGCCTTTTTCTTCGTTAAACCATTTCACTGTACCTGATTCTCTTGCGCTCATAGTCTGTATCCGATGTCGTTTAGAAATGTGGCAACACTGTGTTGTCACTATCTTGATAGTAGCAGCTCTATTCAGACCTGCGCGAAGTGGCGCTAAGTCTGCTAGAAATAGGGCGCTGGGGCCGTGATAAGGGCGAGGGTATAACTGGATTTAAGATAAGATATCATTCGTTAATTATCACTTAAATGAATGCCGCCCTAACTAATTTTTTAGATAAATGCTTGCAATAGCCTGATCTTTTGTTAGGTTAGTAGCGTATTATTACTTAGCTCACTAACTAAATAAGTTTAGGACTATAAATGAATACTACTCATGCAGACCCAGATACGGACACTAACATTGACTTGCAACTTTTGTTGCGCCACCCCCAGTCAACCGATGGTTATCAAGTAAACCGCCTCATTGACCGATGCAAACCCCTAGATACTAACTCTACCTATTGTAACCTTCTGCAGTGCCTGCATTTTGCCGACACTTGTATGCTGGCTGAAAACCAGCAAGATGGCGCACTACTGGGGTTTATCTCTGCCTACCGTAAACCCACCGAACCAAACACCTTGTTTGTTTGGCAAGTAGCCATAGATAAACGCGCACGTGGTGAGGGCTTAGCCCGCACTTTGCTGACCACCTTATTAGCATCTGATGCCTGCGCCGGCGTTACCCATCTTGAAACCTCGATCACCGCCGACAATGCGGCCTCTTGGGGACTGTTTGAAAGCGTTGCCCGTAGTCAAGCCACAGGCTCAGGCACGCGCCACCAACTCTTTGATCAGCAGCGCCACTTTAACGGCGATAGCCCCAGCGAAATTCTGTTTCGCATCACGCTTGGCTAACTTCTCTTTGCTGATCGCCCCATGAATTTATCTTTACTTTTAATTTAGCCCAGGCTTTAAGGAATCAATGTGAATAATATTTTTGATGTAATGGAATCCAGTGTACAAACCTACGCCCGCTCTTTTCCGGTGACCTTTAATAAGGCACAAGGCGTGTGGTTACACGATCAATCTGGCAAGCGTTATTTAGACTTTTTAGCCGGTGCCGGCACCCTGAACTACGGCCATAATCATCCGCAGTTAAAAGAGGCGCTGATTGAATACATTCAGCAAGATGGTATTGCCCACGGCCTAGACATGCACACCACCGCCAAGGCGTCATTTTTAACGGCACTACAACAGATTATTTTAAAGCCCCGTGGCATGGACCATGTGGCGCAATTTACCGGCCCTACCGGTACTAACGCAGTAGAGGCGGCCATGAAGCTGGCCCGTAAAGTCACCGGTCGTAGCAATATTGTGGCCTTTACCAATGGTTTCCACGGCGTGAGTTTAGGTGCATTGGCCGCCACCGGTAACCAACATCACAGAGGGGGTGCAGGTACCTCCATGGCTGATGTAAGCCGTTTACCTTACGACGGTTATATAGGCGCCGGTGAAGATAGCTTGTTGCTGTTTGAAACCATGCTTAATGATAATTCCAGTGGTCTAGATAAGCCGGCCGCCGTGTTATTTGAGGTGGTACAAGGTGAGGGTGGCTTAAATGCCTCGTCTTTTAAGTGGTTGCAACGTTTAGAAAAAATCTGCCGTGCCCACGATATCTTAATGATTGCCGATGATATTCAAGCGGGTTGTGGCCGTACCGGCACCTTCTTTAGCTTTGAGCCAGCCGGCATTAAGCCCGACATTATTACCCTGTCTAAATCATTGAGTGGCATGGGCTTGCCATTCGCCATCGTGCTGCTGCGCCCTGAATTAGATCAGTGGGAGCCCGGTGAGCATAACGGTACTTTTCGTGGTAATAACCACGCCTTTGTGACTGCTCGCAAGGCACTGGAATTGTTCTGGAAAGACGACACCTTTGCCGCCGAGGTGCGTAACAAAGGCGAATTGTTGACTAAGCGCATGCAGGCGCTGGTGGACCGTTTTCCAAAGCTGTTCGTTAAGGTAAAAGGCCGCGGCATGATGCAAGGTGTTGCTTGTTACGACGGTGATATTGCCAGCATCATCACAGGTAAATGTTTTGAGCGTGGCTTGGTCATTGAAACCGCAGGACCCGATGGTGAAGTGGTGAAGTGCTTATGCCCCTTAATCATTACCGAGACCGAATTAAACCAAGGCTTAGATTGGTTAGAAGAAGCGGCCGCCGAGACCAATAGTGAGCGTCTGCGTAAAGCCTCATAAGACGAGTGTTTAGCCCCTCGGCAGGGTAAACCTTGCCGAGGGGCAGCAAGATAAAAGATTGACTAATAACAGCATTAAAGAAAGGAAATAGCATGATAGTTCGTACTTTAGCCGAATGTGAACAAACTGAGCGCTGCGTTAAAGCAGAAACGGGCACGTGGGAAAGCACCCGTATGTTGTTGAAAGATGACAACATGGGCTTTTCTTTTCACATCACCACTATTTATGCCAATACCGAAACCCATATTCATTATCAGAACCACTTAGAGTCTGTGTATTGCATGAGTGGCGATGGTGAAATTGAAGACTTAGCCGATGGCAAAATTTACCCCATTAAGCCTGGCACCTTGTATATATTGGATAAGCACGACAACCATTTGTTACGGGGTGGCAGTGAAGATATGAAGCTGGCGTGTGTGTTTAATCCGCCATTAACGGGGAAAGAAGTGCACGATGCCGATGGCGTATACGCACTCGACACCGAACAAGCATAGACCCACCATAGTTGAACGTACTGCAGGCGGGGGTTCGCCCCCGTTTACGGACATTTTCACTGGGCAGGGTGCTGAGCTTTAGAACCTCACCCAAGCGCTTACATCCAGGCACTCACATCCAGGCACTCACATCCAGGCCCAATGAAAATGTGCGACCACAGTGAAAACCTACTTGAATAAGATTAAGGGAATAATGTGTCTCACACAGTAGAAAAGATTGGCGGTACCTCCATGAGCCAGTATCAGGCGGTACGCGATAACATCATTTTGCATAATCGTACCCCAGAACAATATTACCAGCGCCTGTTAGTGGTGTCGGCGTTTGGCGGCGTGACTGATGGCCTGCTGGAGTGCAAGCGCACCGGCGCGCCCGGCGTGTATGCCACCTATGCAGATGCAGAAGACGACAGTGCTTGGGAGCAAGCGTTGGATAACGTGCTTAATCGCATGGCAAAAATTAATGAAGACATGTTTGGGCACACACCTGAGCGCGCCTTGGCAGACTCGTTTTTACAAGAACGCATCATAGGCATTCGTGATTGCTTGCATCATTTACGTCAAGTCTGCGCCTTTGGGCAGTTTCAGTTAGCCGAGCAATTACAGACTATTCGTGAATTATTGGCCGCCATGGGTGAGGCACACAGTGCCCACAACATGGTGTTGTATTTACGCCAAAGTGGCGTGAATGCGGTGTTAATGGACTTAACAGGTTGGCGCAGTGATGAGTCCTTGCCGCTTGATGAGGTTTTAACCCAAACGCTGGCGCGATTTGACTTAAATACCCAGCTACCGGTCGCGACCGGTTACGCCCATTGTAAAGAAGGCTTGATGAATCGTTTTGACCGAGGTTACAGCGAGATGACCTTTAGTCGCTTAGCGGTATTGAGTGGGGCGCGTGAAGCCATTATTCATAAAGAATTTCATTTAAGCAGCGCCGACCCCCGTTTAGCCGGTGAAGATAAAGTGATCCCCATTGGTCGCACTAACTATGATGTGACCGATCAGCTGTCTAACTTAGGCATGGAAGCGATTCATCCGCAGGCGGCGAAGGGTTTGCGCCAACAAGACATTCCATTGCGCGTGCGCAACACCTTTGAGCCGGATCACGAAGGCACCTTGATCACCACAGATTATCGTAGCCCGTCGCCCTGTGTGGAGATGGTGGCCGGACGCCGTAATATCTTTGCCGTCGAATTGTTTGATCAAGATATGGTGGGGCGTGTTTCCCATTATGCCGAATGCTTTACCGATGAGCTGGACAGCATGCGCTTGAACCTAGTGTCTAAAGACATGAATGCCAATACGCTGACCTATTATATTTCTGGTAACCGCAAGACGGTGCGCACCTTAGTCAGCGCATTGCAGCGTCGCTTCGAGCATGCCGATATAAATACTCACAAGGTATCTGTGGTATCCGCCGTAGGCAGCGACATGAGTATTCCCGGACTTCTGGCCCGCTCAGTGGCGGCATTAAATAAAGCCCACGTGCCGGTTCGCGCCGTGCATCAGTCGCTGCGCGCCGTAGAAATGCAATTTATCGTTGATGATGAATATTACGAGCAAGCCGTGGTGTCTTTGCACGATGAGTTGGTGCAAACCGACGCCGAAACCGTGGCCTTAGCCGTGGCGTAATTACAGCCGCTATTGCGCGCCGTGACGTTCGGACAATAGACGTCAAACATTTTCACCTCATCCCTCGATTTTCGAGGGATTTTTATTTAATAGCTTAGCGGCCAAGCTGAGTGCCGTGCTTCCCTGTTAAGACGATTTTTGGCACACTGCAGGCCTATTCTTAGGATGTGGATTTTTTATGGCTAAGCGTGCCTGCGCCGTGCATATTTTGGTGGATACTGAAGCTGAATGTGCTGCACTGAAACTGAAATTAAGTAAAGGAGCCGATTTTCATCAATTGGCCAAGAAGCATTCTACTTGTCCGTCTGGCAAGCGAGGCGGCGACTTAGGCGAGGTGAAGAAAGGCGATTTAGTGGGCTCGGTAGATAAAGCCGTGTTCAGTGGCCCTGAATTAGCTATTCAGGGGCCGGTAAAAAGCCGCTTTGGTTATCATTTGATCAAAGTGCTTTATCGTAACTAATTCTTTTCACGCTCTTAGTTTTCACAGAAGCCGACATTCAGCACGACTTACCTTATATAAGAAGGGGCCTGATGTGCGCCATTTATTAAGGGCCGAGTATGTATCTTGAGCATATCCAGATCCGCAATTTCATGGGTCTTAATCAGTTGTCGCTGATGCTTAATCAGAGTACGGCACTGATGGGCGAAAATGCCTGGGGAAAAACCAGTTTGTTTCGCGCCTTGTTTCGCTTAATGGGCCAAGGTGGTTGTTGTTATCAGTTTGAAGAAGATGACTTTTACCGCCATGAATCCGAGGAGCCCATTAATGAGTTATCGATAACGCTCACCTATCGTGAGTACCGCCCTGGTATCAGTGAGCACTCCTCACGGCTGACTCGCTTGGCGCCGGCTTGGGTGAAGCATAAAGACGGTTTTCATCGTATTCACTATCGGGCGCGGGCAAAGCGTACGGACGCTGGGATTGTTAGCGATCACGGCTTTTTAAATGGCGTGGGTGGTGATCTCGAATGTGAACAAGCACTTTTGTTAGTGCATCAATTAATTGAAATGAATCCGGTGTTTCGCTTGCGTGACTCGCGCGGCATTCCCCAAGACTTACCCATAGTGAATTTAAATGGCGATTATGATCTGCTGTTAACCGAGCTCAGTGAACAGCTCGCCGTCGAGGATGAGCTGACGAAAGCGGACATTAAGGCCGGCTTAGATGCGGTGCGCCAATTATTAGAACACTATTTTACGCCCCAAGGCGCCACCAGTCGGGCGCCGCGTCGGGCGCGAGACATCGCTATTCACCCGGTTAACTTAAGCCAATTGGGTAAATTGAATAGTTGGCATCCCAAAGGCGAAGACAGCGGTCTTTCGCTGGCACTGGCGGCGGTGGCGCACACCATATTACAAGCGCGAGGCGGGCGGCCTATCGAGGTAGGTGCGCGGCCCTTGTTGTTAATTGAAGATCCCGAAAGTCGCTTGCATCCCACCATGTTGGCGGTTACTTGGGGCATGTTGGATCGCTTTCCGGGGCAGAAGTTGGTTACGACTAACTCTGGCGATTTGTTGTCGGCGTTTCCGCTACACCATTTGCGCCGTTTAGTGCGCTATATAGATGAAACCAAAAGCTTTCAAATTGGTAATGAAAAATACAATGGCGAAGACATGCGCCGCATCGCCTTTCATGTGCGCATTAACAGACCCATGTCTTTATTTGCTCGCTATTGGTTGCTGGTGGAAGGGGAAACCGAAATTTGGTTACTCAATGAGTTAGCGCGCATTTGTGGTTATGTGTTGCCTGCGGAAGGCATCCGCATCATAGAATTTGCCCAATGCGGTTACAGCCCACTGATTAAGGTGGCCCGTGACTTTGGCATTGGCTGGCATTTGTTGACCGACGGTGACGAAGCGGGGCAAAAATATGCCCAAGGGGTGCGTAGTCAGTTGCGTGATGAGCGTGAAGAAGACAGGTTGACTGTGTTACCCAGCGTCGACATAGAGCATTATTTGTTTAATAACGGTTTGGAGGCGATTTTTCGTCAAGAGGCGCAAATATATGATAAACACACCCCTACAGGTCGCATTATCGAACGCGCACTCAGCCGACGTACTAAGCCTGGCATGGCCTTATCTGTGGTCGAAGCCATAGAGTTACAAGGTGTAAACAAGGTGCCTATTGAAATTCGCCGCATGTTTGCGCGCATGGTGGCCAATTCTCGTCGTCAACGCTGAACCCTTCGGGCAGCCATATGCTTGAAACGGTAAGCCATCGGCTAAAGAGAAGCATCCCTTTAAGGTATTCATTTCTCATTTACGGCCGTGGGCCACTGCCGCGTGACTTAATCAATTTTTTATCTTGGAGACGTTATGACAGAACCTTTAGCCGCGCGCTTATTTGCGCCCTTGGCGCTCACTGCCATCGGTGCCTTATTGGTTTTGATTTTGGTATTAGCAAAAGGCGACTTGTGTCCAGGCCAGCGTCGGCGCATCAGCGACGGTTTAATGTCGGTATGGGCGGTATTGGGCTTAAGTTTGATGTTGGCGGTTGAAGCCCAAGCGCCACCTCTTATGCTGTGGTGGGGCGGGCTGACGCTGGCGCTGGGGATAGGCGTGCTGGTATATCAGGCGCGACTTGCAGGCAAGCGCAGCCTAAGTCTGAGTTGGCAGCTACCGGCTTTGATATTGGCGGCAGGATTAGGCGGGTGGATCTTAATCCGTGTTGGGCCCGCCGGTCTTTTTATGCTGGGTGCCGGTGGCTGCGTTTTTGGTCAGCTGATCATGGTGCGCGCCAAGCACAGATTGCAAGCGTTTAACCTGTTATTACCGTTGGTTGGCGTGAGCTGTGCCTTGCTCTTTATCTTGATGTTGTTAGGGCAAGCTGCGTGGGCGGGCGAGGCCGTTAATCTGGATAGCTTAGTCTTGGTGTTTAGCCAAGTATGTACAGCCGTGTTACTGGGCGCTTTAGTCTGGCTGTGGCCTGTATTTAGAAAAGAAGCCACCTCGGCACCTGTGCTAGCGGTTGCTAGTTTGTTAATCGTAGGCGCACTGACCTTGGGGCAGGGCATTATTAGCCAGTTAACAAGCTGAGCCGAATTAACATTTTTTAAACTGCAAAAAAACTCATCAACTGAGTTAATTTCTCTCGTTGTACTTGAGCTGTAACACTCCTAACATGCGCGCCTCGAAATTCGGAGGCGCCATGCGATTAATCCCACTTTATTTACACCTCATCTTGCTTACTTTAGGCAACGCTTTCTTGTTGACCTTAGTGGCGGTGTATTTAAGTGCCCAAGGCGCGCCGGCGTCGCAAATTGGCTTGGTAGGTTCGGCTTTTTATTTAGGCATGCTGGGCGCAAGTTTTTTTGCCGATCACTTTATTCAACGCCTCGGCCATGTGCGAGCACTGCTGGCGTGCTGCCTAGTGTTAACACTGGCGGCGGTGGCGTTAACCTGGACAGCCTTGCTGCCTGTTTGGTTAGTGCTGCGCATGCTGGCAGGCATGGCGGCGGCCATCGGCTTTGTGGCAGTAGAAAGCTGGGTGCTGGGTGTTTCACCTTTACATAAACGCTCTTCAGCCATGGCGCGCTATATGCTGATTTATTATTTTAGCTATGGCATTAGCCAGCTGTTTATCGACTGGATACCCGTTTCAGGCTCTATCGGCTTCTTCATTGCTGCCGGCTTGTGCTTATTGTCTATGGTGCCGTTACGCTGGGCGATAAAGCCCGATTTACAAGCATCAACAACCGGCGAGCTTGCCGCAAGCACGCCGCCGCGTGCCGAACGTGCCTTAGGCTTAGTGGGGTGCTTAGTGGCGGGCATGCTGCTGGGCACGCTTTCGTCACTCATGCCAATTCAGTTGGAGCAGCTGGCGCTGGGTGACGAAGTAGGCCTCTACATGGCGTGGCTTATTTTGTGCGGTATGGCGTTTCAACTGCCCAATGGCCGCTTGGCCGACCAAATCGGAAAACGCACTATGATGGCGGTGCAAACTGCCATGATAGCGGTGGGCTGCGTGGTGTTGTGGGAGTTTGATGGTAAAGGCGCACTGTTATTGGCGTTCGCCTTGTTGGGGGCAGGCGGCTTTACGCTTTATCCCACTACCATGTCTTATGCCTGCGGCAAGATGCAGGGGCGAGCGCTGGTGAAAATGGCGCAAAAGCTGATGTTTACCTACAGCATCGGCTCCTTAACGGGGCCCATGATAGCCGGCATTATGCTGGAGAAATTTCAGTCTGGTTTATTCTTGTTTGTGATCTTGCTGGTGAGCGGCTGGGCACTGTGGCTGTTATTAATGCGTATCTTAGCTGATAAGCCGGTGGGTACCACCATTTAGTTATTCTAGCTTGCACCCGACTTACTCTGTTTTAGCGTTCAATGCATACAGTGGACTATGTTCACTGTATGCATTTTTGTTTGTGAAGCGTATGTTAGGTATTATGAATGTCTTGTTACTCCCATCGCCTTCTTGGAGGGCTCAGTATGAAACTTAAAGCGTATTCAGCGTTAGCACTGGCTGGCGCACTTGGCTTGGCCGGTTGTGCTAATCCAGATGTATATTCTGGTGATGTGTACGGCAGCCGTGCTGCAAAACAAGCACAAACTGTGACCTATGCCACTGTAACCTCTGTGCGTCCGGTGCTCATTCAAGCGGGCGATGAAAGTCCGAATCTAATTGGTACTTTAGGCGGGGGTGCCATAGGCGGTATTCTAGGGCATCAAGTAGGCGGTGGTGCTGGTCAAGCGTTAGCCACGGCCGTGGGTGCGATAGGCGGCTCTATGGTCGGTTCACGTGCCGAAGACAAACTGAGTCAAGTGAAAGCCTTTGAAATAGAAGTGCGCACCGACAGCGGTGAAAACCTAATCGTGGTGCAAAAGGCGGACCGGACTTGGCAACCCGGCCAGCGCGTGCGTTTGATTGGCTCTGGCAGTAACTTAAGCGTGGCGCCTAACTAAGGCAGCCTGCGCCGTCACGGCAACCGCTCGCTGATGGGATATCCGCGAGCGCTAATAACGTAAACCAAAAAGGCGCCCTTAGGCGCCTTTTTGTCGTGAAGATGTTACATGTGTATTTCTACACTTTATCACTGTGCTTTTTTATTATTTTTTTCAATTTTTACTATTTGCTATGTTGTTACAGATCCGTCTTCCTGGGCTCAATTACATCTGTGCCAAGGAAGGAGCAGAAATAGCGACTAACGCAGCGCCGACTGTAAAAATGATGGTGATAATTAACTCTTTCATTTTTTTACCCTCCTCGTTGATTGACTGTGAATCTAATATACGCCTCTTTCGTTGGCTTTTCAAACGCTAAATTGTATTTATGGGTGGAATTGATGAGATATTGCCTCTAGGCTCTATTTTTATAAGTAATGCTTGTTGTGTTCGAGGTTTATTACGTTTTTTATATGGCGCTAAAGGAGTGGTGGTATATTTAAGTTAAGTAAAATCAAACGTTTATGTTGTCTTTGTGTGCGAGGTAATTACTTGGTGTTGAAAGTGTTATTTTTAAGCCGGTCACTATTGTGAGTGCTCTATACGGCCGACTTGGTCGAGACTTGGTTGTTGAGTCAGCTTTTGGGGTGATAAAATGAGCAGTAATTGTTAATTGACCTGCTTAGTGGCGTCAAAACCTGACAAATAGGCTGTAGCTCAATTTAATGGTGAAGGCTGCGTAATTGAGTTACCTCGAGTGTCTAATCTGATATGTAACGCGGACAAGTACCCCAGCGCTTGTCTGGTTGTGGAATAGGTACGGGTTGTTGAATAGCCACTTGGCCACTTGGCTACTTGGCTAATAGGCTAATAGGCTAATAGGCTAATAGGCTAATAGGCTAATAGGGGAGATCCCAAAATAAGGCTTTTCTGCTACACTGCGCGCCAGTTTTTGATCCTAAGAGGAAATGGGCGTTGACTCAGTCGGTGGAGCAGTGGCAAGCAAAATTAACAGAATGTCGGGGCGCCGAGCGTGGGCGGCTGGGGCGGCGATTACGCGGGCTGGCAAAATTGCCGGCGGCAAAACACGCCGCGGCCCTGCAAAAAATAGCGGCCGACATTATGACCTCTTGCAATGAGCGTGCCCGCCGGCAGGCATTGTTAAGCCAAACCATTCATTATCCGGCTCAATTGCCGGTGAGCGAACAACGCGAGCTGATCAAACGCACCATCGCCAATCATCAAGTGGTGATCATCGCCGGTGAAACTGGCTCAGGTAAAACCACGCAGATCCCTAAGATGTGCTTGGAGTTAGGTTTAGGGATAGATGGCACTATCGGCCATACCCAACCTCGACGTTTGGCGGCACGCAGCGTGGCGGCACGCCTTGCCCAAGAGCTGCAATGCGAGCTGGGTCAACGAGTGGGTTATAAAATCCGCTTTAATGACAGTATTAGCGCGCAAACCCAAGTGAAGTTGATGACAGACGGCATGTTGCTGGCAGAAATCCAGCAAGACCGCCAATTGCGCCAATATGACTGCATTATTATTGATGAGGCCCACGAGCGCAGTTTGAACATTGACTTCATCATGGGCTATTTAAAGCAGCTACTGCCAAAACGCCCCGATTTAAAAGTCATTATCACCTCGGCCACCATAGACCCTGAGCGTTTCTCCACCCACTTTAATGATGCCCCCATTATCAGCGTCTCGGGGCGTACCTATCCGGTGGAGCTGCGCTATCGCCCGCTACTGGAAGGCGATCAAGACCGTGATCAGCAGCAGGGCATTTTTGATGCGGTGACAGAGCTGAGCCAAGCGGGCAATGGCGATATTTTGATCTTTATGAACGGTGAGCGCGAAATACGCGACACCGCCGCCGCCTTGAAAAAGCTGGAGTTGCGCCATACCGAAGTGGTGCCGCTTTATTCACGGCTGTCTAATGCCGAACAGAATAAGATTTTTGAGTCGCACACCGGCCGGCGCATCGTGCTGGCTACCAACGTGGCCGAAACCTCACTGACCGTACCCGGCATTCGCTATGTCATCGATCCGGGCACGGCGCGCATCAGCCGCTATTCGTATCGCACTAAGGTGCAGCGTTTGCCGATTGAGCCTATCTCCCAAGCCAGTGCTAATCAGCGTATGGGTCGCTGTGGCCGTGTAGAGGCGGGGATTTGTATTCGCCTTTATGCCGAGGACGACTTTAATAATAGGCCCGAATTTACCGATCCAGAAATTTTACGCACTAACTTGGCGTCTGTGATAGTGCAGATGTTGGCGTTAGGTTTAGGTGACATTGGCGCTTTCCCGTTTGTGGAGGCGCCGGATCGCAAACACATCAATGACGGCATTCGACTGTTAGAAGAGCTGGGGGCGGTAGTGCCAGACCAAGCCGATCTCATGCTTACCCCGTTAGGCCGAGACTTGGCGCGCTTGCCCGTAGACCCCCGATTGGCGCGTATGGTGTTGGCGGCCCGCGATCTGGGCTGTGTGACCGAGGTGATGGTGATAGTGGCCGCGCTCAGTATTCAAGACCCCCGTGAGCGTCCGCAAGACAAGCAGCAAGCCGCCGCCGAGCAGCATAATCGTTTTGCCGATAATGACTCTGACTTCATGGCTTACATTAATCTGTGGCAATACTTAAAAGAGCAGCAAACTGAGCTTAGTAATAATCAGTTTCGCAAGCAGTGCCAGAAGGAGTTTTTAAACTACCTGCGGCTGCGCGAGTGGCAAGATATTTACAGTCAGTTGCGGCTGGTGGTGCGCGAATTAGGCTTTGCTATTAATAGCGAGCCGGCCAAGGGCGATAGCCTGCATCAGGCGCTGCTGAGCGGCATGCTCAGCCAAGTGGGCATGCGTGATGGCGATAAAAAAGAATTGCTGGGCGCGCGTAACGCCCGCTTCGTGTTGGCGCCCAACTCCAAGCTGGCGAAAAAGCCGCCGCGTTGGCTGATGGTGGCCGAATTGACCGAAACCCACCGCTTATACGGACGCACCGCCGCCAAAATTGAACCCGAATGGCTAGAGCGTCAGGCGGCACACCTGATTAAGTCCAGCTACAGCGAGCCTTATTGGTCAAAAAAGCAGGGTGCCGTGATGGGCTATTTAAGCCAAAGCCTGTTTGGGTTGCCGGTGGTGGTGCGCCGTTCGGTGAACTACAGCCATGTGGACCCGAGTTTGTGCCGCGAGCTGTTTATTCGCCATGCGCTTGTGGAAGGTGAGCTGCACACGCGCCATGAATTTTTTCATCATAATCAAGCGCTGCTCGACCAAGTGGAAACGCTAGAGCACAAATCCCGCCGCCGCGATGTGGTGATCGACGATGAAACCTTGTTTCATTTTTACGACCAAAAATTGCCCGCCGACATCGTCTCCATTCGCCACTTTGATAAGTGGTGGCAACCGCTGCAAAAGAGTCAGCCTGAGTTACTGCACTTCACCGAACAGATGCTGCTTAACGACGGCGCCAATCAGATATCTGCCGCCGATTATCCGGATAGCTGGCAGCAAAATGGCGTGACCTTGGCACTGGAATATCACTTTGAGCCTGGTCTTGAAGATGATGGCGTAACGGTGAATATTCCCTTGCCGTTATTAAACCAAGTGGTGGCCGAGCCGTTTGCTTGGCAAGTGCCGGGCTTACGCCGTGAATTGTTGATAGGCCTGATTAAGTCGTTGCCAAAACCCATGCGTAAGCATTTTGTGCCGGCGCCCAACTATGCCGAGGCGCTGTTGGCGGCCATGCCGCACGAAGGCGAATTACTGGATCAAGTAGAAAAGCACTTACGGCGCATGACCGGCGTGACGGTGCCGCGCGAGCAATGGGACTGGTCGGCCTTGGCCGTCCATTTGCGGATGCGCTTTTGTATACAAGATGCCAAAGGCGGCGTGTTAGCCTCAGGAAGAGACTTAGATGCCATTAAATTATCACTGCAAGGCCAAGTGCAAACCGCACTGACCCAAGCGGTGGATGATGAGCGTTTCGAACAAACTGATCTGCAACAGTTCCCCGAGCGGGAAATACCTAAAGTTCACGAGGCCAAGCGAGCTGGGTTTGCGGTAAAAGCCTATCCAGCCTTGGCGGATAACGGCGACAGCGTGGCACTGACCTTGTGTGAAGATGAAGTCAGCCAAGCGCAAACCATGTGGCAGGGCCAAAGCCGGTTATTATTACTGCAGTTACCGTCACCGATTAAATATCTACATGAAAAGCTGCCCAATAAAGCCAAGCTCGGCCTGTATTTTAATCCTTATGGTCGCGTGCTGGACTTAGTGGATGATTGTATTCGGGCCGGCGTGGAAGACTTAATGCGCCGCTATCAAGCACCGGCTTGGAGCCCTGCACAATTTGCACAGCTGAAAGATAAGGTGGGCGGCGAGCTCAATCAGACGGTGGCAGCCATCGCCTTACAGGTGGAAGAAGTCTTGAGCCGTGCTCATGAAGTGAAAAAACGCCTAAAGGGCAAAATTGACTTATCGCAAGCCATGGCCATGGCCGATATTCAAGCGCAGCTTAACGGCTTGATCTTTAAAGGCTTTGTGACTGCAACCAGCGGTGAGCGGCTAAACGACATCAATCGCTATCTAGAAGCCTTGTCGCGCCGCCTCGATAAACTGCCCGTCGATCCGCAACGGGACCGATTACAACTGTTGAAAATTAGCCAAGTGCAACAGGCTTATCAGGCGTTATTAAACAAACAGCCTAAAGGTAAGCCGTTGAGCCCAGACGTTGCCGCCATTCGCTGGATGATTGAAGAGTTACGGGTCTCTTTGTTTGCCCAGACCTTAGGCACCGCCTATCCGATTTCGGAGAAACGTATCCTGCAGCAGATTAATGGCTTGTAAAGCGAGAACAAAGCTGCACGCCATACGCTGTACGTCAAAGAAAAGACCACGCCTTCGAACCACGAACGTACGGGGTGAGGCAAAAAATAGAGCCCCGAGCACTAAGCAAAACAAAAATATCAGACCGGGCCGAATAAATTTTCCCCTACATAAAGACGGTGTTTATATTTTTCGTAATGCGTAAAACTTACAGCGATAGGCTTTAGCCTGCTTTGTGTTGTGGTGCGCATAGGTGCATGTTACTATCCGTGCGCATTTTACAGGCGAATGTCGGTCGCAACGTTTGCCACTAACCTTATAGAGAGAAAATTATGTCATTCACATTTGAAGCAGAAGTTCGTTCAGACCTGGGGAAAGGTGCGAGCCGCCGCCTGCGTCATGAAGATAAAACTCCTGCCATTGTTTACGGTGCAGACCTTGCGCCAATCGCCATTGCATTAAACCATAAGAAACTCATTCTTGCGCAAGCTGATGACAGCTTCTACAGCGAAGTGCTGACTTTGGTTATCGACGGCAAAGACGTGAAAGTAAAGGTTAAAGACGTTCAGCGTCATCCCTTCAAACCTAAACTGACTCACTTAGATTTCATCCGCGCATAATCGCGATTGAAACTAAAAAAACCGCCTTCGGGCGGTTTTTTTGTGGCTGTAGTTCAAGAACAGAGAAATACTAGCTTTGCCACGGAAGAACACGGAACTCAGGGAAAAATTAAGATCGGATAAGATCGACGAGTGACAGGGCTAAAAATATTTAATGGTTAGAAATTGCTTTCTGACGAGGCCGGTGTTGGCTCTGACCATTAATCGTCACTTTCAGATTTGGTCACTATTTTTCCGCGTTCTTCCGTGGCGAAATGCTCTTAAAGCCCTTGGTTATAAAAAGCACGCAACTGCAGTCGGTTAGGCCGTATTATTTATCTGGACGCCAGTAGCAGCGATCCATCAATGGGAATAAAGCAATCGGCGGCATCCATCAAGGCTTTGGCAGTGAGAGCGGGTATGCCATAGACTGCTACGCGTTTACCGTAATGGTGGCGCAAGTGCTCGGCCAATATCGCAAAATCACCGTCCCCGGAGACGAGCACTAAGGTGTCGGCCTGTGCGGCTGACTCCAACATGTCAATAGTAATGCCCACATCCCAATCGCCTTTGGCTGTACCATCTATGCGTTGAATAAAGGGCTTGAGTCGTAGGGTAAAGCCTAGGGTCTGTAGTCGGTGCTGAAATTGACGCTGTTTTTCATCTCCTCGGTCAATGGCATAGGCATAGGCGGCTACCACCTGGCGGCCTGCCGTGACTCGTGCCCAGAAGGCGGTGTAATCAAATTGTTGGCCAAAGGATTGACGACAGGTGTAATACACATTTTGTACGTCGACAAACAGGGTGACTTTTTCTAAGACCGTTGTATTTAAGACCTTTGTATCTAAAACCATAGCGGATGCTCACTTAAGCGGTGGGGCAGAACACATAGTGGAACCTTACCCATTAAGGTACAATAGCGCTTATTTTATTGATAATAAGCCACTTATGACACTTACAAACATTGATAAAGCGCGTTATCGTCGCCGTCTTAATCAGGTATTTATTAGCAGTGGCGTGGCATTAGCCGCGCTGAGTTTACTGCTTTCTCAGATATTGATCGCCTTATTTCCCGATGCCAGCGGCAGCCATTTTCATTGGAATGCCCTCGGCGTGTTAGTGGCGGCGGCCATAGTGGGCTTTTGCTTGAGTCATTATCGCCACCATAGCTACCTAGCTGAAGTGCTGTATGTGTGGGAGCTAAAGCGCTCGCTCAATAAAATTACCCGTAAGATGCGCAAAATAGAAGCGGCTGCCAAGCAGGGTAATATTAATGCCATGCAAGCGCTGCAATTTAGTTATGCGGGGTCTCGCCAACTTTGGCAGCTAGATGACAATATTATCATTATGGAAGAATTGGCGCTTAAACAAGCAGAGCTTGAGGGCTTGGCGGAAAAATATCAGGTCACGCTTAATATTGCCGATTACCAAGAAAGCATGTTGAGTGAATTTTAAGCACCATTCATAAGTTGTTTGCCGCACAGCTTAGGTATTTAAATCGTTGGCTGATGAAACAACCGATCGTGGGGTTTCGAGAAGCCGCTTTGCTTCAACAAGATGAATGCGTTCAGCAAGATCAAGAACAGCCTTGGGTGGCCGAGCTTAAATGCGGCCATCTGCAGCCGGTGCGTTATCAGCCTCCTTTTTCTAACCGTCCTTGGGTCATGACACAAGCAGGGCGCACCGCCATGCTGGGTTATTTATTAGCCTGTAAAAAATGGGCCTTGCCTGTTTTACAACAATAAGCATGAAAGACAGCTCCCCATGCCAATCCTAAACGGCTTCCGCTTTTCATACATTCAATGTTTAATAACCTTGTGCTAACAATGTCTAAAAAATAATACTGTCTTAGCGCCGTGTTTTTATTCAATCAGGCGCAGTAATAGAATTGAGGCTGAGCATTATTGACCGGCGCAAGCAGCTGATTTGTACTCTTTTTTGGGGTGGTTAATAAATCTAACGTATTACAGATTAGTCTCATTGTGGGTTGACTGCGCAGAGGTTTTTTACTTTTACTGTTTTAATGACAGACTGAAATCAAAGGTTATCATGAAAGCAACTCAATATTTTTCGCTTTTTTATGTATTGCTGGTAGCGGTATTTACGCTGCTGGCTTGGTTATCCTTCGGCTACTTTAATGCGCATTTCTTTGGTTTTATGGCCAGCTACTTAAGCGGGATCTTGCTGTTAAGTGCGGTGACCTATGTCATGTATGCCAAGGATAAACGGGCGGCGCGCCTTGAACGTAGACGCACACCCGAACACACCTTGCATTGGTTGGCGCTGCTCGGCGGCTGGCCGGGCGCCTTATTTGCTCAAGCTAGATTGCATCACAAAACACAAAAACAACCCTTCAAAACCCTGCTCTGGCTGACCATACTCCTACATATCATAGCGGTTGCCATACTCTTAAAACTCACTTGAATGAGTCTTGTGCTGTGGATGGTAAAGGAGATGATTGAGTAACTAGACTTACGCTAGGCTAGGGGAGGGATAATGACGGATAAAAATCACTGGCAACTGCTGGAAACTGAAAAGTATACATGCCCCACGCCCGCACCAGTCACATGGCTGCAGTTACTGTGGCGTCGCTGGCTACAAACCTTAGGTGTAAAGCAACAGCATGAATTTAGTGCCCAAGATCTACAAGACATCACAGAAATTCCGGATGTGAGTTCTCTGGCGGCGCAAAGCGCTTTCGCGAGTTATTTAGCTAAACAGGAGCAGGTGCATTCTGAGGTGCACTTTTTAGTGGACCCGCCTTTTAGTGGCACGGCTGCCATGGCACGAAGTTGGGCCTGGCAACAGGGGCGAGTGTTGTTAAGCCCGCCAACGGCCGATCAAATTACTCAATGTGCGGTGGACACTTGGTGGCAACAGCAAGCTTATCAGGGCACGGCTTGGTTAATTGATGATTTAGCGCGTTATTTTTTGCGTACCCCACAAGGCCTCGCTTTTATTCGTGTTTGGCGAGCTCGGGTACTGGCGGGAGAGTTTGGCGCCGGGCTTGTGGTGTGTGACAGCTGGGCGTTTGCTTTTTTACGGCGAGATTGGCCGTTAACAATGCCCAGCAGCCATTGTCTTGCCCCTACCTCGACGTCGTTATTGCAACAAGTGGGCATTACAGGCTCCCATCGACAATTGGCGCACTTAAGCGGCGAGGCAAGAGGTAATCTCGGAGTGGCATGGGCGTTATGGCGGTGTAAATACTTACAGCAGCAGACGGTGCCGAGTCTGCCAGTCGCGGCTAACGACACTACGGCCTTTATTCTCTATACACTGTTATTGCACAGAGGCTTAAGCGGCGCTGAGCTACAAGCTGTGTTATCTAACGTCAGTGGCACTGAGCTTAAGATGCAGTTGTTACGATTGGTTGAGCTAGGCATCATTATCTATGAGTCTGAGCACTGGCGAGTCACTGCCATCGCCTACGGCGTTGTGCGTGAGTTTTTAGCGGGGCGAGATTACCTACTGGATGATTTTTAACGGCTTGTGTTGCACAAGGTCTTTTTAATAGCAGTGCCGAAATAGGAAATGCCGATGGACTCAAAACGACTTGTTGGTTTATTTAGAGACATTAGCAGCGCCGAGTTAATTGAGGCGGGGCTGGTGGTAGTGCTGGCCATCGCACTGGTTTGGCTCACGCAGCGAGTACTGCCGTGGCTGGCGAACCGCCTTCACAGTAAGCGCCGCTTGTGGGTACTGGCATTGGTGCCGACCATACGCGTGGTGATTGTGCTGGGTGTGATTTTTTGGTTGGTGCCCTTGTTTTTTGAACTCACGGTCCAGAACACCATCGCCATTTTAAGCGTCACAGGTCTTGCCCTTGGCTTTGCCCTTAAAGATTACGCGAGCAGTATTATTGCAGGGCTAGTGGCCGCCTATGAGACGCCTTATCGACCAGGTGATTGGATTGAAGTAGAAGGCCAATATGGCGAAGTGAAGCGCATTGGCATGCGCGTGGTAGAAATAGTCACGCCCAATGATACTGTGATATTTATTCCGCATCTTAAGATCTGGGATGGCCTGATCCACAACGCAAATAATGGCGGTGCCAGCTTAATGTGCGTGGTGAACTTTTATTTGGCGCCAGATCATAATGCCGGTGACGTGTGTCGGGCATTGGAAGACGTAGCCTTATCTAGCCCTTATCTGAAACTCACTAAGCCGGTATTGGTGTTGGCCGCCGAGCAACCTTGGGGGACTCATTATCGGATTAAGGCCTACCCCATGGATCCGCGGCAACAATTTAAATTTATGTCTGACTTAACCGTGCGCGGCAAAGATAGCCTGCGCCAACTGCCGGTCAGCTTTGCTCGTATTCCACCCGAGCAAGCCATGGACTTAAGCCGCGCTGAGTAGCGTTGGCGCACCCACGCCGTGCTAGACCAGATAGTGGGCGCTAAACTCATCTGCCGGCAGCGGTTTGCTGATTAAGTAACCTTGGATAAGATCGACATTATAGTGCGCCAGTGCCTCGCGTTGTGCTTGGGTTTCCACCCCCTCTGCCACCACTTTCAACTTTAAGCCTTGGGCCATGCCGGTGATGGCGGCCAAGATGGTTTCACTGCCCAGATTTTCGCCCAGTTGTTGAATAAAGCTCTGATCAATTTTTAGGATAGTGATCGGCAACTGATGCAAATAGCTTAAAGACGAATAACCGGTACCAAAATCGTCCATGGCGATGTCACAACCGAGCTGGCGCAGGGCGGTTAAAATGGTGATGGCCTGTTGTTGTTTATCCAATAACATGCTCTCGGTGAGCTCAAAATATAACAGCCCAGCCGGCAGTTGGTATTGCTTATATAAGGCTTGAATGTCGCTAATTAAGTCTTGCTGCCAAAACTGCTGCGCAGACAAATTCATGGCCACGGGCACCGGCGTTAAGCCTTCGTCTAGCCAGCGACGTAATTGAGCGGCCAAACTGTGCATTAGCACTCGGCCTAAAGGTTGCATCAGGCCGGCTCGCTCGGCTAAGGGAATAAAATCCCCAGGCGAAATCTGACCTAATTCGGGATCATGCCAACGGGCTAGCGCTTCAACGCTGACTAATTGTCCTGAATCTCGTTCCACTTGAGGCTGATAGTGCAGGTTTAAGCCATGACCGGTATCGATGGCGTTGCGCAGAGCCGTCTCCATGGCTAGCCAACGGTGCTCGCGTGCATCTAATGAGGTGCTATATAAGCGATAGCTATTGCGGCCTTCCTGCTTGGCTCTATACATGGCCGCATCTGCGTGCTGCAATAATTGCTCTGCACTGTTGGCATCATCGGGGTATATGCTAATTCCTAAGCTGCAGCCCACCCGAAATCGCTGATTGCTCAAGGATACCGGCTGGCCCACGGCGTCGAGCAGCCGACGCGCCACGGCGGTGATTGCATCCGCATCTGCGACGTCCGGTAACAACACAATAAATTCATCGCCGCCAAAGCGGGCCAGGGTGTCGTCTTCACGCAGGTGCGTCGCCATGCGCTTAGATACTTCGAGTAATAACTCATCCCCTGACGCATGACCTAGGCTGTCGTTGACCTGTTTAAAATGATCCAAGTCGATAAATAGCACCGCCAAGCGTTGCTGGTTGCGGTGGGCGTGGCGCAGCGCATGATCCAATCTGTCTTCTAATAACCGCCGATTGGGCAGTTGGGTGAGGGCATCGTAATAGGCGAGCTTACGTACTTGCTCTTCGTTTTCCCGAATATGGGTAATGTCGGTAAACAAGGCGGCAAAGTGGCTGATTTCGCCAACTTCATCACGAATACAGGTAATGGTTAACAGCTCTAAATACAGCTGCCCAGACTTACGTCGGTTCCAAATTTCACCGCGCCAATAGCCTTTTTGGCTTAGGGTTTGCCACATCAATTGATAAAAATTCGGATCGTGACGACCAGAAGACAGCAGGGCCGGATTTTTACCGATCACTTCTTCGGCAGTAAAACCCGTGGTGTGGGTAAAGGCGGGATTAACGAACTCGATCAGTCCCTGCGCATTAGTGATCATAATGCCCTCGAGAGAGGCGGCAATCACGCGTTCGGCCAGCTGTAAGTTAAGATGCGGATGCTGCAGCGCGAAATCACGCTGCAGCATAGCGTGGTGCAGCTCAGTCGTATGGCTGGTATCGGTGCCGTTTAAAATATTACGAAAGCCCAGCAAGCCAATAATGGTGTTGCTGTCGGGCGCTTTAACCGCTAAATGGCGTAACTTATTGTCGATCAATAAGTCGCGGGCCTGCAACAAGGATCCTTCTGGCGTTATGGTGAGCAAGGGTCGGCTGGCCAGCTCGCTCACGGGCGTGTCGCCGGGGTGGCGAGCCACGTAACGCACCATATCGCGCTCGGTAATAATGCCGTATTCATCTTCAGTGCACAGCACCACGGCCGCGTCTTGCTGGTGAGCCAGCATTAAGGGCGCAGTCTGGCCCAAGGTGAGTGTGCCGGCCACCACTAGCGGTGCTGCATCCATGGCTTCGCTCACGGTGCGCAGGCTCAAATACAGCTCCAGGCCTTGTTTTAGCGTGATGTCGGTTTGCGATATGATGCCTTGCGGGCGACCGAGATTATCCACGACCAATAAATGGCGCAGCCCTTGGCTGTTAAAACGGGCCGCGACTTCTGAGGCGCGCGCATTCCAGTTGACGCTGCTGACGGGGCTGCTCATCACGTCGCTTATCGGGCGAGATAAAGACTGAGGGTCATTAAAGTCGAGGCGCAAGCTATCGTGCTCGGTCCAAATACCAATGGCGAGGTCATTTTTTATGACCAGCATAGAGCTGCAACGGCGCTCGGCCATGCGCTCGGCCACCGCATAAATAGGCGTGTTTGGGGCACAGCTTAATAAGCCGCGGTGCATGATGCGCTCTACAGGCAGGTCGGCAACGTTGGAATCAAGGTCTTTCACTTTAACTCAATCGAAACTAATTTATGTCTCACACTAGCATATTCAACTGCGAGAGCCGATCTAAATACCGTGAAAATAGTAGGGACTTAAAGAAATTATTATTTATGCTAATAAAAAATCGTTTAGCCCCTTTTTGTATCACTAATCTGCGGATAGTCGGCGTGTGACCGCTATCCGCAGTTACCTCTAGTTTAATAAGATTGGCTGTGTACCCCTTTAATGGCGCGGCCCGAGGGGTCGGCCATGAGTTTCCATTGCTCATCCCATTCAATGGCCGTGGGGGTTGAGCAGGCCACGGAAGGGCCACAGGGCACGCAGCGAGCGGCTGATTCCTGAGGGAAGTGCCCTTCAAAAATCGCGCGATAATAATAGGCTTCTTTATTAATGGGCGTATTCACTGGAAAGCGAAAGCCTGCCGCCGCCATCATCTGGTCGGTGACCTCTTGCTCCACCATTGCTTTAAGGCTGTCGATCCACGAATAGCCAACGCCGTCCGAAAATTGCTCTTTCTGACGCCACACTACTTCATCGGGCAGCAGGTCGCTGAAGGCTTGGCGCAGTATGTGCTTTTCCATTTTTCCTTGGCCACACATTTTGTCGGTTGGGTTGAGGCGCATGGCCACATCCATAAACTCTTTGTCGAGAAAGGGCACCCGCGCCTCCACACCCCATGCGGCCATCGACTTGTTGGCGCGCAAGCAGTCGTACATGTGCAGAGCTTGCAGCTTGCGCACGGTTTCTTCGTGAAACTCGCGGGCGTTGGGCGCCTTGTGAAAATATAAGTAACCGCCAAATAGCTCGTCTGAACCTTCGCCGGACAACACCATCTTGATGCCCATGGCTTTAATGCGCCGCGCCATCAAATACATGGGGGTCGAAGCTCGAATGGTGGTGACGTCATAAGTTTCGAGGTGATAGATGACCTCACGCAGGGCATCCAGTCCTTCTTGTACCGTGTACAGCAATTCGTGATGCACTGTGCCTAAGTGTTCGGCGACCTTGCGTGCGGCAATCAGATCCGGAGCATTTTCTAGGCCTACGGCAAACGAGTGTAACTGGGGCCACCAAGCTTTGCTGTTATCTTGATCTTCTACTCGTCGGTCGGCATAGATTTCGGCAATGGCAGAAATCACCGACGAGTCGAGTCCACCCGACAAAAGTACCCCGTAAGGCACATCGCACATGAGCTGGCGTTTAACGGCCGCCATTAGCGCCTCGCGCAGCTCTTCTACGCTCGAGGTTTGTTGCTCCACATTGACGTAGTTTTCCCAGTCGCGTTGATAATAGCGGCGCAACTCGCCTTCTTTGCTATACAGCAAATGCCCGGGTGGAAACTCGTTAATGGTTTTGCACACAGGGGTTAGCGCCTTCATCTCGGAGGCGACATAAAAATTACCTTGCTCGTCGTGTCCGGTATAAAGCGGAACAATGCCCATGTGATCCCGAGCAATCAAATAAGTGTCTTGCTCCTCGTCGTAGAGGACGAAGGCAAAAATGCCATTGAGCTCGTCCAGAAAATCAGGGCCTTTTTCCTGATATAAGGCGAGGATAACTTCGCAGTCCGATTGGGTCTGAAATTTAAAATCACCCTCAAGACCGGCTTGCAGCAATTTGTGGTTATAGATTTCACCATTCACTGCTAGGGCATGGGTTTTGGCTGGGTTAAGCAGGGGTTGAGCGCCGCTGTCTAAGCCGACAATGGCTAACCGTTCGTGCACCAAAATGGCTTTTTCACCGCTATAAATGCCGGACCAGTCTGGGCCGCGATGGCGCAGTAGCTTAGATAACTCCAATGCGCGGGTGCGCAGCGGCGTAACATCAGACTTAAGATCGAGAATACCTAAGATAGAACACATATCATCATCCTTAATTTGTGGCTCCGTATCATAAATTTAGGTTGGCAGAGTCACAGCAGGATGGATAGTCGAAATGGATAAAAATTAAAAATAAAGCCACTATATTTTTAATTTCTCATTAATAGTGGTTTATTTAGGTGAATAGATAAAATAGCAGGTTATTTTTTACGTATTCGTTAATTCAGGATCCGGTCAATTACAGCATTACGGCGGGAGCGATAGGATCGTCAATGCGAAACCAACCGGCAATACTCATGCGATCCCGCTGGGCGGGTAGCACTTCATGGGGGAAATCTTCCGATAAAAAACACACTAAGGTGCCGGCAGCGGGCAAAATACGGTGCAACACACTTGAGCCTTGATCGCTATACACCAGTAATTCGCCGCCTTGACTCGCTTGCCAGTCATCATTGAGATAGAGCACTGTCGTGATGCGCCGGTTGCCGCGACCGCGAAAGGCATCCACATGTTTCTTATAAAAATCACCGGCTTGATACAGCGCATAATGGCACTCGTAATCTTTGAGTCCCAAAAATAGCTGTCGATTGAGTGCTTGCTGCAAACGGGCCATCAAGGACAGGTAATAAAGCTGAATGGGCGTATTGCCTTCTAACCAGCGGGTTTTATCACTGCGAATGCGCTCATTAGTTTGCTGGTCTCGCTCACGACCTATGGCTGCTGGAGTAAGCTCGCCTGCAGGCAACGTCAGTAAGTCATGACGTAAGCTGGCGACAATATTGCTGTCAATAAAGTGAGGGAAAATGCCAATGCCAGGGCCTGCTAACGCCTCAATAATGCCATCAAAATTGAATTCAAGTCCTACTACTGCATTCACGTTTAACCCTCCAAGATTCAAGCTGCCATTAGGCGTGCTTATTAGCACAGATAGCGGCCTCAGTAGCCAGAGAGAAAAATTGCATGTGTAGCTTGTCCTTATTGCTTATGCGAAAAGGGCGGTAAGCCTCACATAGCTATCAACATAGCCCTTCTGAAGCCGAAATACAAAAATGCTTACTAAACAATTACTTAATAAATAGCGATTTTTTAAGCGTCGGATATGGAGGAAAAGTTGTGAGCTGTGCGACCTTCACAGCTCATCGCACAGTACTTGGGGTATTAGTAACTGGGGTATTAGTAATTGGGGTATTTTTGTGGGGCAGAGCAGTTAGTGCACTGCGGCGCTGTGCTTGCCAGGTTCGTCGTCTTGCATTAAAAATCCCAGCTCACCGATTTCGAATAACAACTGCTGGGTGGCCATCACAGTCTGTTGCACTATCCAGATGAATTGTGTCTCATCTATACCAGCTTGGGTGTGCAGGTAATCGGCAACGATTAATCGCGGCAGGTTATCGTCCACGATATCGACAAACACCTTAAGGCCGGGATAGTTCATGTTCAAACGGCCGAGATCCGCCACTAACACCAATAGCGCCGTGGGTCTGATTTCGATCTCACTGGTCAGCAGGGCACCTTCTTGCTCGACAAACAAACGACTTTCCAGCACGCCCTCCAGCTCTTGCAGTTCAGATAAATGAATGCCGTGGCAGTTTTCACACACGTAATGTTCAATGTAGCCGGCGCTAAGCCAACGCATGGCGGTTTCTGCTGTTAACACTCAAACTCCTAAACTATAAGCAGGTAAAGAGTCGCTAGTGTAAACCAAAGCAGGCAGCAGGAGAATAAAAAGCCGGTGCTATTAGCCCGCCCATGCGAGTAGCGCCCCTTGAGAGCTAAGTGAGAATTTGCTTTTGTACTAAAAACGGGGAATGCTGAACCTTGACTCACTCACCAGACATTAATAAGCAGAGTTAACGGTTGCCGTTAACAGCCATCATGAACGGCCACAGGACTTTTTTAATACAAGGAAGATAAATGTGAAAACCTTGCTAGCTGCAATTGATTTGGAACCCGGCTCCAGCTTAGTCGTAAAAAGAGCGGCTGAGCTGGCAGTGCGTTTGGCCGCGAAATTGCATTTGGTGCATGTGGTGGATGACTCGCTCACCCTCTATGAACCCATGGTGGAAATCTCGGTGCGCCATCGGCTTACACAAGCCGCAGAAACCGCATTGGACGCTTTGTTTAATTTGTTGCCCGAGGATCTTCAGGCGCGCAGTAGTTGTGAGGTGCTGTTGGGTAAACCGCATCAGGCATTGGCCAAATACAGTAGCTGGTCGCAGGCCGACTTACTGATCGTTGGTCGCCATCACATAGAGCCGCTGCGGGACTTATTTGTCGGTACCACTGTGGAGCGTTTACTGCGCCACTGCGATATACCGCTATTAATGGTGAGCACAGATCCGGTTGAGCCATATTTACAGGTGATGGCGGCCACCGATTTTTCACGCAGCTCTCATCATGCGCTGCAAGCAGGCTTGTGGCTGGCGCCCGATGCTACTTTTCAGCTAGTCCATGTCTGCGATCCACCTTTTATGAGCTTCGTACGCTACGAACAAGAGGATCTCGACCAGTTATTAGCGGAGAAAAAGACGCGTTTAACCCAAGAAATCACCCGCGAAATGACGTATTTTTTAGCCGACGACGACCAAAGTCGCATCCAAAGTCAAGTGCTGACCGGCAATGCGCAGCATCAGTTAACGGAAGCCTGCGAGTTACAAAGACCGCAATTGTTAGTGCTGGGCACCCACGGCCGACAAGGCCTCAGCCGCTTATTGGTCGGCAGCGTGGCCAACGCTTTTCTCAGTACCTTGCCCTGTGATGTATTAGTCGCCAGATAATCTTGTGTGTGAGACGTGAGACGAAAAAACACCGAGTTTTTAGACTCGGTGTTTTTATAGTCGTCGTGAGGCGTCGTTTGTTTATGAAGCCCTAAATAGACTAGGCCAATCTTGCTGATTATCACCCAGCACTAAGAAGTAGGGGTTTAGCAATTGCTCGGTGCTGGCATAACTGAGAGTGTCGCCATTCAACTGCACCACACTCCCACCCGCTTGCTCCACTACACATTGCGCCGCCGCCGTATCCCACAAGGAGGTGGGGCCTAAGCGCGGATAGACATCGGCACTGCCTTCGGCCACTAAGCACAACTTAAGTGAGCTGCCCATGGGCACTAATTCATGCTCGCCCAACTGCGCAAGTAAGGCCGGCATGGCGTCTCCCCCGTGAGAGCGGCTGCCCACCAGTCGCCACGGACTGCCTGGGTGGTGAGTGGCAACGTGCAACTGAGTCACTTGGCCTTGGGCATCAATTTTCTCGGCACCAAGATTGATGGCCGCGCGATAGCAAACTTCCAAGGCGGGCGCATACACCACGCCTAATACCGACTTGCCGTGCTCGATAAGCGCGATATTGACGGTAAACTCGCCGTTGCGTTTAATAAATTCCTTGGTGCCATCCAGCGGGTCAATTAACCAATAACGGCTTTGGGCATCGGCACCACTAAAGGCGGCTGTGTCTTCTTCCGATAATACCGGCAGCAACGGGGACAAGCGGCTCAGTTGCTGCTCAATTAAATGATGAGCAGCGTGATCAGCTTGGGTGAGCGGTGACTGATCGGCTTTCTCAGTCACCGCAATCGGGCGGCTGTAAATGTCCATGATGGCGGCCCCGGCCGCACGCGCTATGGCTTCCACTTCGCTCAATAGCTGGCGATTAATAGGGTGATTTATCATTAATATTGGCATCCTGCATCGGGCTCTTGAAATATAGCGATATAGTATAAAAAAATTAAGCTTATGCCTATTTAATCAAAATCGGCGGGTAAGCAAGCTGGCATGCTAGGCGGCGTTGAATGCGCGTGGGTTAAGTGAGGCGATAAATACGTCCATTCTTTGAACTTTTCCTCGACTGTCGGTATCCTTACTCACTTCTGGCGTTAACGCCTGTCTTCTTCGTTCTTTAATTGTGAGTTTGCTTCTTGATTTCCACCAATAATATCACCATGCAATTTGGCGCTAAGCCGCTGTTTGAAAACATCTCCGTTAAATTTGGCGACGGTAACCGTTATGGCCTAATTGGCGCCAATGGCTGCGGTAAGTCTACCTTCATGAAAATTTTGGGTGGCGATCTAGATCCAAGCTCTGGCCACGTGAGCCTAGATGTGAATGAGCGTCTGGGTAAGCTGCGCCAAGATCAATTCGCCTATGAAGAGTTTCGCGTGCTGGACGTGGTTATGATGGGCCACGCCGAGTTGTGGGCCGCCCTTCATGAGCGCGATGCCATTTATGCCAACCTTGAAGCCACCGACGACATGTACATGCGGGCCGCCGAGCTAGAGGGCGAAGTGGCTGAATACGACGGTTACACCGCCGAATCACGAGCCGGTGAGCTGCTATTAGGGGTGGGTATCCCTCTCGAACAGCACACGGGCCCGATGAGCGAAGTAGCACCGGGCTTAAAGCTACGTGTGTTATTGGCGCAGGCCTTGTTCTCGGATCCAGAAGTCTTGCTGCTCGATGAGCCGACCAACAACTTGGACATAGACACCATTCGTTGGCTGGAAAGCGCGCTCAACGAGCGTAACAGCACCATGATCATCATCTCCCATGACCGTCACTTCTTAAACAGTGTTTGTACCCACATGGCGGATTTGGACTTTGGTGAGCTGCGTGTTTATCCGGGCAACTACGACAACTATACGCTGGCGTCTAATCAAGCCCGTGAGCGTTTGATGTCTGATAACGCCAAGAAGAAAAGTCAAATTGCTGACTTGCAGTCGTTTGTGGCGCGCTTTAGTGCCAACGCCTCTAAAGCCCGTCAGGCCACGTCACGTGCTAAGCAGATTGACAAAATCGTCTTGGAAGAAGTGAAAGCTTCCAGCCGTCAGCACCCCTTTATGCGTTTTGAGCAAGAGAAAAAGCTCTATCGTAACGTGCTTGAGATGGAAGACATGTGCCAAGGCTACGATGGCAATACACTGCTAAAAGACCTGAATGTGCTGGTTGAAGTGGGTGAGCGTATCGCGATTTTGGGTGCTAACGGTATCGGTAAAACCACATTGGCGAAAACCTTGGTGGGCGAATTGGCTCCCATGAGCGGCCGTTGTAAGTGGTCAGAGAACGTGAAAATTGGCTATTACGCGCAAGATCACGCCAGTGACTTCGATATGGACATTACGGTGTTCGATTGGATGAGCCAATGGCAGCAAGCCGACGACGACGAGCAAAGTGTGCGTGGCGTATTAGGCCGTTTGCTGTTTAACCAAGACGACATTAAGAAGAAAGTGAAGGTGTTGTCGGGTGGTGAGCAAGGCCGCATGTTGTTTGGCAAGCTAATGATGCAAAAGCCCAATATCTTGGTGATGGATGAGCCTACCAACCACTTGGATATGGAGTCTATTGAATCACTCAACATGGCGCTGGAAATGTATCCTGGCACCTTGATCTTCGTGTCTCACGACCGTGAATTTGTGTCGTCATTGGCGACCCGTATTTTAGAGCTCACAGAAGATGGCCTGCGTAACTTTAGCGGCAGCTACGAAGAGTACTTGCGTGAGAAAGGCGTACTGTAAGCCTCACTCACCTCAGTAACACACTGATGTAAAAACACCCCAACGGGCTTAGCTCGTTGGGGTGTTTTAGTTTGTGGCTATAAGTCTCAATTTTTAAAATCTAACACTTAAATCTATTTAGCCACACAATCCACGGACAAGCTCCAGTTCAAGGGCAACAAGGACTTCATTTTTGTAAGGGTTAACCTCTAAAAATCGCTTTCGCTCTTCTCTCTATTTTCCGTGTATTCTGTGTTCTTCCGTGGCAAATAAGTGTTTATCTAAATATTACTTATCTTAATATTAATAGCGGCTTGGTGGACTCTTGCAGCATTAGGTCGGTAATGCTGCCCAGTAACCACTGGCGGATGCGAGAATGACCATAAGCGCCCATCACCACTAAGTCGATATCCTGTTGTTCTTGATAGGCGAGCAAGTTTTTCTTCACTTCACCCTGTAACAGCTTAGCCGAGGCCTTTAAGCCGGCAACTTCCAGCTGTAAGCGCGCCACTTCTAATTGTTCTAGGTTGTGCGGATCTGCGTCTGCCACCATGACTAAATGGCATTCTAAGCCTTTAAATAAGGGCGATGTAGCCAGCATCTCCACGCCTTTAAGACTGGTTGCACTGCCATCGAAGGCGAGCATCACTTTTTTCGGTGCTGTAAATACGTCCCAAGTGAGTAATAGCGGCTTATCTGTGGTGCGGATCACTTGCTCCACATGACTGCCTAATCGACTCAGATCGTCATCCTCGTTCGCACCTTGGCGGCCCATTACCAATAACTGGCAATAATCATCGTATTGCTCGATTTCGTGTACCAAGCGCCCGACACGCTGAATGGTGCGTGGGGCGGTATAACCTGCCGCCTGAATATGATTACTGGCCAGTTCGAGTATTTGGCGGCTGTGCTCTTTGGCTAAGGCTTCGCGTTTGGTGTCAAGATCGACCAGTTCTTTCGTGATGTTATCTTGCGGAGTAAGGCTGGCGGCCCCGCTAATACCAAACAGTAGCGTGGGTTCAGATTTGGGTAATACATGCAATAACACAAGAGATGCCCCCAGCTGACTGCTTGCCCAAGCGGCATAATCGCAAACCGTAGTGGTGTGTTTAGAACCGTCAATACAGGCTAGTACGTTTGTCTTCATGAGCATTATCCCGTTGATTAAGTTGTTGACTTAAATACAAGAATCGCGGGGGCTTCGATTCAAAATTAATGTAGCACACATTAAGCAAGTTTGAAGCCATGCCAATCAAGTATCATAAACTTGTCACAAAACTAATAAATAGAATGAGTTAGTGCTACTCGGTCTAGCATTTTTAGCGCAAGATGAGTAGCGGCTCAGCGTACTTTCTTTAGCGCAGAATAAGCAGCGGCACCTTGGCTTGCTTTATCATGGCAAGCGTGGTGCTACCCAGCAACAACTGGCGGATCCGTGAATGACCATAGGCGCCCATCACCATCATCTCCAGTCCAAATTCAGCTTGATATTCACTGAGCGTACGCTCCACAGGCCCTGATAATATCCGAGTGACTACTGTGATATCCGCTTGCTGTAATAAGACTTGTGCCCAGCTGATTTGCTCTTGATGGGCTTGGTTATCCTCGCCCACCAACACCAAATGCAACTCTAGCCCTGCCAGTAAACGACTATGGGCTAATTGGGTAACGGCGGCGCGGGTGCTGGCACTAGCGTCAAAGGCTAACAGTACCTTTTTCGGCGCCTTAAAATAATCTTTAGTCAGCAACATAGGGCAGTTT
Source organism: Oceanisphaera sp. W20_SRM_FM3 (assembly GCF_052119705.1). Taxonomy (NCBI): domain Bacteria; kingdom Pseudomonadati; phylum Pseudomonadota; class Gammaproteobacteria; order Aeromonadales; family Aeromonadaceae; genus Oceanisphaera; species Oceanisphaera sp. W20_SRM_FM3. The sequence goes on from NZ_JBGQOP010000006.1 coordinate 61,977, forward strand.
AAGCTGCGGGTAATGGCCTCTACGTGGCTGCCTAAGTGTGGCGAGTCCGCCGATGAGTTTGCTCCGTGGCGGCCTAAAACTAACAGACGAGTGCAAGGTGCAAATTCGACTAAGGTCTCTAGCAGAGAGCCGTGGCGTTGCATAGTATTTGCCAATACACCGCCTTTTAGCACGTGGACCTGTGCGGCTTCCAGCAGCAAACGGCCGCGCTCACTGGACTCTTTGCTTTGCTTGGCATCCAACTCACTTAAATAAGCTAATAATTGCTCTTGGCTGCCAAGGCCTATGCTGCCACTTAAATCCGGCGGCACGGCGGCGGCGGCCTTGTTGGGCACGTGCAATAATTGCAACGGGGCGTCCAAACGCAAACTGGCCCACATGGCGGCGTCAGCAACGGCATTGGCGTAACGTGAGCCATCGATACAGGCGATTACATTGGTTGTTATATTCGTCATAGCAGCTGTCCTTATTGGCCGGTTAGCTTAATCGTGGCGCTATCTTTATGTATACCAAAGCGATCCACTAAGGTGGCACTGGCTTCATTAAGGCCGACAATTTCCACTTCGGCTCCTTCGCGCTTAAAACGTAACACCACTTTATCAAGTGCAGCTATGGCACTGATATCCCAAAAATGTGCGCGACTGACATCAATGCGCACCCGCGTGAGTACTTCTTTAACATCAAAAGCCGCTACAAACTGATCAGTGGAAGTAAAAAACACTTGGCCAACCACCTGATAATCGCGAGTGTGCTTTTGCGTCTGGCTACTGGTTATCGTAAGTAGTCGACTGATCTTATGCGCAAAAAACAAGGCACTTAACAAGACACCGACTAAAACACCATAAGCTAAGTTATGGCTGTAGACCACCACGGCGACCGTGGCGAACATCACAATATTAGAGCTGAGCGGATGGGTTTTAAGATTTGCTACTGAGCTCCAGCTAAAGGTACCGATAGAGACCATTATCATTACCGCCACCAAGGCTGCCATGGGGATCAGCGATACCCAAGGGCCTAAAAACACCACCATCATGAGTAACACCACGCCCGCCACCAGCGTCGAGAGCCGGCCTCGGCCGCCAGATTTAACGTTGATTACCGACTGGCCAATCACGGCACAACCGGCCATGCCCCCGAGTAAACCGGTGGCTAAGTTAGCGATACCTTGACCCTTACATTCGCGGTTTTTATCACTTTGGGTATCGGTTAAGTCATCCACTATGGTGGCGGTCATCATGGACTCTAACAAACCCACTATGGCCAACGACAAGGAGTAGGGGAAAATAATAGCCAGTGTTTCAAAGTTGAGCGGCACATCTGGCCATAAAAAGATGGGCAGACTGTTGGGCAAGTCACCTTTACTGCCTACATTTGGCACATCTATACCAAAGTAAACGGCAACCAGCGTCAGAACGACGATACACACTAAAGGAGAGGGCAGCAGCTTGCCTAAATAGGGGACCAGCGGCAGCAGATACACAATGGCAAGGCCTGCTGCTGCCATGGCGTACACATGCCAACTGCCGCCCATCAGCTCCTCTATTTGCACCATAAAAATCAAAATGGCCAAGGCATTGACGAAGCCTGTGACCACTGACGTTGACACAAAGCGCATCAGCTTGGCCAAGCGGAAATACCCGACCAGCAACTGCAACACGCCACAGAGCAAGGTGGCAGCCAGTAAATACTGCAAGCCGTGATCTCTCACCAAGGTGACTATCAAAAGTGCCATGGCACCGGTGGCGGCCGAGATCATGGCCGGTCGCCCGCCGGCAAAAGCGATCACCACCGCCATGCAAAAGGAGGCATATAAACTGACCTTAGGATCTACGCCTGCGATTACCGCAAAGGCCAACGCCTCGGGGATCAAGGCCAAGGCCACCACTAGGCCGGCCAGTACATCGCCGCGAATATTAAAAAACCAAGTCTGTTTTAGCTGAGATAACATGATAAAAATTCCAAAAGTTCCAAAATAATAAATGGTGTATGAAAAAGGCGTCTTTGAGGTGCGATTTACTTGACTGGACTTGACTCTATCACGTGGCGGGCAAAGCCACTGCCCGCTTCTTCGTAGATATTAAAGATATCGTCGGCACCTAACTCACGCAGTTGTGCGCCTTCATCTGGGTAGCAAATAATGGCGGCTACGCGACCTTTAAAGTGGTTGTAGCGAATTTGCTCCAGCGCATATAAGTTACCCGCATGATTGGGCATGGCGAGAAAGATATACTCGAGCTGCTCGCTGATGCTGGTTTTATCCCAAAAGTCCGAGTCAGAAGCATCGCCTTCGATGGCGTTAATATTGAGTTCATTAAGCAAAGTGACTTTCTTAGTGTCGCTGTCTATGCCTAACAATTGGCCCGGATAAAGCGCTTCTAGCTCCATGTAAGCACCTTGGCCGATGCGGCCCATGCCCACAATCAGTACCCGCGCCTTGCCTAATTCGATAGGTTGGTCATCGGGGTGCAACTGGGCGTGCTCACGAGGCGCAAAGCGCTGCATAAAGCGGCGATACAAGCTTTCGTTATGGGTGTTGAGCGGAGCTGAGATAACAAACGACACCGCCAGTGCCAGCGAGACGACGATGGCCCAGTCATTACTCAACAAGCCTTGCTGCGCTGCCAATGCGGCCACGATTAAACCAAATTCAGAGTAATTAGACAGGCTAAAGCTGGCCAACAAGGAGGTTCGAATACGCAGCTTGGAGCGGCTATACAGCCAGTAATAAATGAGGCTCTTAACGGGCAAGACCAGCAGCAAGAGGGCGGCAATCCAAACGGCATCGAGCGTGGGCAGTCCCTTCAGCCCTATGCTCAAGAAAAACGCCACCAAGAAGAGTTCTTTCATATTAAAGAATGACTTGGCCAAGGCCGAGGCACTGTAATGGGATGCCAGCATCATGCCGATGATTAGCGCCCCTAAATCACCTTTTAACCCCAGCCATTCAAAGCCGCCATAGCCTACCACCAGCGCTAAAAAGATGGCAAACAAGGTTTGCAACTCACCGTGGCCAATGCGTGCCAAAATCTTAAAGGCTAACCAGCGAATAAGAGGCAATAAAGCCAGCAAGCCGATGGCCCAGATGCTTGGCACAGTCCCCTTAGACACTGTTAAAAACGCCACGGCAAACAGGTCTTGCATTACCAACACCCCAATGGCGATACGGCCATAAAAGGTGTTCATGTCGCTGCGCTCTTCCAACACCTTAACCGCAAATACGGTACTGGAAAAACTCAACGCAAACCCCATGAGCATGGCTTGGCGCCACTCTAATTCGGCGGCCAAGCTAAAACCTATAGCTTTAATTGCCAGCAACACTAAGGTAAAAAATAACGTCGACAGCAGAATATGGCCTGAGGCGGTGCCCCAGACCTCTTTTCTCAGTAACACCTTGAGATCCAGCTTAAGCCCTATGCTAAACAGCAGCAGGGTGACGCCTAAATTTGCCAAACCGTCGAGCGTGGCACTGCTTTCGTAGCCCATGGCGTTGAGTACAAAGCCTGCCACTAAAAAGCCGATTAAGGGCGGCAGGTTAATCAGATAAACGGCTAAACCACAGCCGAAGGCGATGGCGATAAAAGTGGGATCCATGGGCATGCTTTACCTTAACGAACGTGATCTTAAAAAATCACTTTAAAACAAATCAATCTCTGCCGCCGAGGCATACACATGCTGCGGGCGAAAGGGCATTTTATCGATATCACTCACTTGGCTGACGCCAGTCAGCACCAGCACGGTTTCAAGACCGGCTTGAAAGCCCGCTAAAATATCGGTTTTTAAATTATCGCCCACTATGATGGTTTCTTCCGAGTGAGCGTCCATGTGATTGAGCGCGGCGCGAATGATCCACGCGCTGGGTTTGCCCACATAGAAGGGCTTTTTGCCGGTCATGCGCTCGATAGGAGCACACAAAGCACCGCAAGCTGGGTGCATGTGTGGGCCGTGGGTATCGGGATTAGTGGCAATAAAGCGCGCGCCCTCAGACACAAAGCGCGCCGCCATCTGCATCATGGACCAGTTATAGTTGCGGGTTTCGCCCACCACCACAAAGTCGGGGTCTATGTCAGTAATGGTAAAGCCGGCTTTATAAAGCTCGTGTATCAAGGCGCCTTCGCCAATCACATAGGCTTTTTGGCCACTTTGGCGTTTTAAAAAGTCCGCCGTGGCCATGGCTGAGGTGTAAAACACCGACTCAGGCACGTCTATGCCCGCAGAATAAAAGCGATTTTGCAGATCTTTTGGCGTTTGTGACGGGTAATTGGTGAGAAATAACAAATTTATTTCTTGCTCGAGCACGCGGCGCACAAAGGCATCGGCACCGGGAATTAAATCATTGTTATGCAGAATAACGCCATCAATATCACAAATTAGGTTCTTAATTTTCATCTGTATTCTCCTTGGCGCTCGTACTGTGACGATGACCAGATTAAACGTACTAAAGGATACCCAAACTGATCCCTCGATCATGTGTCTATCGTGGTGCAAAGCCATGACAAAGATGTGACACCTTACCGAACCAGATTAATAGGGCATGGCTCAGGGTTTCACGCACCTTAGTAAAGGGCCTAATTGGTTGACGCGCAGGCGTATGGTCGCGGCGCGACCCTGTACGTATGCCGAGGGCCGCCCGGCATTGTATTCACGGGGGTTCGGCAAGACGGCGGCCAATAGCGCCGATTGGTGCGGCGAAAGCGTGGCCGCTGAGGTATTAAAGTAAGCTTGGGCCGCCGCTTCGGCGCCATAAATGCCCGGGCCAAATTCGGCAATATTTAAATACAAGGTCATGATGCGCTCTTTGGGTAATATCAGCTCCAACATGGGGGTATACACGGCTTCTAAGCCTTTGCGTACTAAGCTGCGGCTCGGCCACAGATACAAGTTTTTGGCGGTTTGCATGCTAATAGTGCTGCCGCCGCGCAATTTACCGTCATGCTTAAACTCGCTGGCTACGTCTTTAAACGCATCCCAGTCAAAGCCACTGTGTTGGCAAAATTTATTATCTTCACTAGCAATTACCGAGTTTTTCAGAGAGTTAGCGATACGGTGTGCGGGTTGCCAGTGTTTGTTAATACTTTCACCTTCAAACAGGCGGAGCACCATTAATGGCGTGACGGGGACCGGCAGATAGCGATAGGTTAAGGTCAGTATCAGCGGCAGCACTATCACCAGTGCTAACAGCCAGCGCAGCAAGCGTTTGAGAAAAGAAAACATCAATAAAGCGTCCTTGATTATGGCCTTTTGCTATTAGGTCACACTTCCAACACTTAGCCCAGCATGCTGCTGGCATTAGTAGGTAAATGCTTGTTATGTTTTAACTTATGCGTCTGTAATGCGTCAGTGACACAGCCGTTATATTTATCTCGCCAGCCACTGTGCTGGCCTAGGGCTTTGGAGACACCTCATGACCCATTTTATTAGTGCTTTGCCCAAAGTAGAGTTACACCTGCACATAGAAGGCACCTTGGAGCCGGAGCTGGTATTTGCGCTTGCCAAGCGCAATGGTATCACTCTCAATTACTTAGATGAAAGCGCCTTACGGGCGGCTTATCAGTTTCATGACTTACAATCGTTTTTAGATGTCTATTATGCGGGCATGCAAGTCTTGCTGACCGAGCAGGATTTTTTTGATCTCACCTGGGCCTACTTGGTGCGCTCGCACGCCGATAACGTGCGCCATGTGGAAATCTTCTTCGACCCTCAAGCGCATCTGGCCCGAGGCGTTCCTATGACGTTTGTGGTGGAGGGTATAGTGCGCGCGCTAGAGCAGGCGCGCCAACAATGGGGCTTAACCAGCCGACTCATAATGTCGTTTTTACGCCATCTCACTGAAGAATCGGCGATGGAGACGCTGCGCTTAGCCGAACCCTTTCGGTCACACTTATCGGGCATAGGGCTAGATTCGGCAGAAAAAGGCAATCCGCCCACTAAGTTTGCCCGCGTGTATGCACAGGCTCGCGCCCAAGGTTATCGCTTAGTGGCCCACGCGGGTGAAGAAGGGCCCGCCAGCTATATTCGTGATGCGCTCGATATTTTACAGGTAGAGCGCATCGATCACGGCGTGGCGGCCATTACCGATGCCCCTCTGATGGCGCGGTTAGCCCAAGCGCGCATTCCGCTGACTGTGTGCCCGCTGTCTAATTTGAAATTAAAGGTCATAGACCAGATGAGCGAATTGCCCGTGCGGCAACTGTTAGCGGCAGGCGTGTGTGTCACTATTAACTCAGACGATCCTGCCTACTTTGGTGGCTACATGAATGCCAATTATCAGGCATTACAAGACGGCTTGACATTAAGCGATGCCGAGCTGTTGCAGTTGGCGCTAAATAGCGTTGAAGCCTGTTGGTTATCACCACCAGAAAAAGCGCGGCTCACTCAAGCCGTCTATGCCCATGGTGACGCTTATGGTGTGGTATTGGCGCCGTAATGCTGACGGCTAAAAACGGCTGCTAAAAAACGACGGCTAAAAAACGATGCGTAAGCTGCTAAAGAATAAGGAGGCCTAGCCGATACCTTAATTATCGATTTATAGGAGAGCTGGCGTGCGCATCATATTATTACTGGCTGGGTTAACGTGCGCTACCGCTTGGGCACAGCCCCGCGCCTATATCGCTAATTTAGATCAGTCGTTGTGGCGGCTCACCGCAGACTCGGCCATTGAGTGTCGCTTAGAGCACCCGATCCCGGGCTTTGGTACCGGTGCTTTTATTAGTCAATCTGGAAAACAGATTAATTTAGTGTTCGCCTTAAGCCCGTTGCGGGCGCAGCCGCGTACCCAAACCGCCTCGCTGGTCAGTCAGTCGCCGCAGTGGCAACCCGGCCGCGGAGCGGTTGCCTTGTCGCGGGTCACCTTTTATCAGCAGTTTGACGCCATGGTCGAGCAACAAGCGGCTTGGGTGATGCTAGATGAACTGAGCCAAGGACGTTGGCCGACATTTTATTTTGATGATTGGTATCGTAAAGGCCAGCCTACCAGCGTGGGATTATCCTCGGTTAACTTTCGTGCCCGTTACTCGGCATTTTTAGATTGTCAGGCCAATCTGTTGCCTTATCGCTTTGAAGATATCGCCTTTAGCGTGCTCAATTACGTAAATAATGCCGACATGCTCACCGAGCATTCTAGCCAGCGTTTAGCCATGATTGCCGAATACGTGAAGGCGGATCCTAATATTGCTAAGGTCGTCATTAATACTTATACCGACAGCTTTGGTACCGCTTACCATAATAAACAGTTATCCGAAAATAGAGCCAAGGCGATTAAGGCCTACTTTTTAGAGCTGGGTCTGCCAGAAGACAGCATCAGCCTAGAAGGGCACGGCGAGCGTCGCCCGATTGCCGATAACCGTGACGCTGATGGTCGTGATACCAACCGCCGAGTGGTGATAAGCCTAGGTGCGAAAACGCAAATCTAGTTAAGTCGCCGAGCTAACAGCTAAAACCAACACCGAGCAATAAGCTCGGTGTTTTGTTATGTGGTTTTTGTTAGGCGTTCAGTACGCTATTTTTATAAGGCCGCTTTACAGGCATAATAGCCGCCTTATTTCTCATCATGCTCATTAATGGGTAAAAATAATCAGCTAGGAATAATCGATGACGTGGTTAATGTATTTGGCCTTGGGTGCCTTTGCTGGCACCTTAGCGGGCTTGTTTGGGGTGGGCGGTGGCTTAATTATTGTGCCGGTGCTAATTATTAGCTTTAAGTTGCAAGGCATAGGCGGTGATTTAGTCACCCATATGGCGGTGGGGACCTCACTGGCCACCATTATGTTTACTTCACTTAGTGCTATTCATACTCATCACAGCCGCCGCGCCATTGATTGGCGGTTAGCGGCCATGATGTCGGTGGGCATAGTAATAGGGGCTTGGCTGGGCGGTTACACCGCCGATAAAATATCGGGGCCCATACTGCAACGCTTGATAGGTTTGTTTGCTTGGTTAATGGCGGCACAAATGCTGTTTGGGCTGGCGCCAAAAAGTGGCGCGCCACTGCCGGGTAAACCGGTGCAGGTGGCGGTGGGCGGCATTATTGGCTGGGCCTCGGGTATCTTTGGCATTGGCGGTGGCTCACTCACGGTGCCCTTTTTAACCTGGTGCTCGGTACCCATGCAACGCGCTGTGGCCGTGTCAGCTGTGTGTGGTTTCCCCATCGCCTTGGTTGGCGCCCTCAGTTATGTGGTGCATGGCTTGGATCGTGCAGAGTTGCCACCCGAGGCGTGGGGGTATATTTATTTACCCGCATTAATTGGCGTCAGTCTCGCCAGCATGCCTTTTGCTCGCCTTGGGGCGACGTGGGCGCACAAGCTGTCTGCGATAGCGCTTAAACGAGGCTTTGCCGCCTTCTTGGTGGTGGTAGGAGCCAAGTTCTTGTTCTTCCCCGGTTAACGCCGTACGTATAACGCCATACGTGGTAAGTAAACAAAAACGCCGAGTCATAAGACTCGGCGTTTTTGTTCAATGTTGGTTTTGACCTTGTAGGGTGGCAACTTGTTCGCCACGGTTTTATATTTTTTTAAATTATCCGCTAAGGCGACCCGCCGAAGCGTTCTATTTATAAACAAGTAGCGGCTACAAAAAACATTCACCATTGCTTGATTAATCAGCGCAGCTCTCTAGCAATCAAGTAGTCGTCGACGCGGGCCACTAACCAAAGCACGACTAAGCCCACGCTCAGCCACAGTAAATACGCCAGTGCCGCCATTAGCGTTTCCTAATGGCGCGAATACCCGCTTCATATCGGCCTTCTTCAGTGTCTACTTGGGTTTGAAAATACTTTAAAAACCACATGTATTGCTCGGGCCATTCAGTTAATAAGGCTTCAATTTCCGCGTTCATGGCGCGGGTGTCGGCGGTTATATCGCTGGTGGGGTAAGGCGCCATAGCCGGGCGCATCACTAGCTCATAACGATGTAGCTTGGTGTTATACACGCTTAATACCGGTATCACCTTGGCTCCGGTCAGTTTTACTAATTTAGACAGCGCGGGCAGGGTGGCTTTGGGCTCGCCGAAAAACGGCACAAACAAGCTGGCTTCACGGCCGTGATCTTGGTCGGGTAAATAGAAAAAGTGCTTGCCGCTTCTAATGGTTTTAATCACGGCTTTAATGCCGGCATCACGCTCATAAACGATGCCATTAAAGCGTGCGCGCTGGCGATTAATAAACCAATCAAACACTTCATTTTTGGCGCTGTGCATCATGGTACACATGGGCAGACCTAATGAGGTTAAATATAAACCGCCTGCATCTATGGCCCAAGTATGGGGGATCATAAAGATGATTTTTTCGTCCGCAGCCAAGCAGGCATCCAGATGCTCTTGGCCATGGACTTTAAAGCGGCCTTGCAAATAACGTTTGCTGCGCGCCGTCCATTCGCCGTAGCTGATAAAGGTCATTAAGCCGGCGCGGATAGAATGCGCCAACATGGCGTCCACTTGGCTTGCGGTAAGCTTTGGAAAACACAATTTTATATTGGTGCGCGCTATGTAACAGGGCTTTTTGGCCAGACGCATTAACAGAGAGGTAAAGATGCCGGCAAGGGCGTCGCGTGCGCGCACCGGCAGCCAAGCCAGCAACCAGAGCGCGGCGATAGCGAGCCAAGTGAGCCAGTATTTAGGATGCAAGTAATGACGTTTAAAGGTGAGATCATAAACGGGGTCAGCCACAGCCACAGTAGATTCCTTTTAATAAAGAGGCGAGCAGTGTAAGAAAAAATGACTTATAAATCATCTGTTACCTATTTGGACGGCTGGCGGCGCGGCCGAAAATAATCCTGATTGTCATAAAATGTGGGGTCTTGATTCTCAGGCCACCAATCGGGTATGCCCAGCAGCGGTATGGGGAGTAAAGGGCGCGGCTGATCAAACAAGGCGGTGCGGGCAAGCTCAGTGGCCAGTATGGGATCAAGGTGGGTATATTGCTGAGCACGATTGAGTGTAAAAAAGCACGGCTCTACCTCAATCACCACGCATTTCGCCGTTAAGCCGATAAAAGGCGCAAGGGCCTGTTCATATAATGCGTGACCAAAAATAAACGGTTGCCAATCGCTGCCAAAGCGCGCCCGTTGCTCAATAAACAAGCCCTGCCAATCATGCTGTTGCAACAATTGCTTCATTTCGGCCTGATCACTGACCACTAACACCAGCCCACATTCATCGAAATGAGTAATGCGGTCACGCCTCGGCGTACGTGTTAAGCCTTGGGCATTAATGTCCGCCATGTGCAAACGGGTAAGCAGAGATTTAGTGTGTGGAAACAGCGCCCAGATCAAAGCGCCAAAAAAGTCATGCCAGTTGGTCGCGCGTGTTGGCACCAAGCCCTGAGCCACCGCTTGTTCGTAGTAGCAATTAAGCGCCAAAAACTCAGCATCATCAATAAAGCGCACCGGCAAGGGCTCGCCTGCCAATGAGGGATTTAATCGTCGATTAAGCTCGGCTACCGTTGGCCAATCGGGACAAGTGAGATCCATAAGCCCCGTCAGTTGTGCCAATACGGCGTTACGCTGAATAACGTTAGCATCCCAAACCATAAATATCCCCACCTATGACGGTCTTTAAAAGCCGGCAAGCATACCCAAAACTGTGTCTTACGAGAAGAGCGAGGGCAAGCAGGCCGCGTCAATGGTAATATATGGCCTCAGGGTTAGGCGCTCACGCCAGCGAACATGATTCACCGTTACGCAAATATGTTCAGCCGTTACGCAAGCATGGACAACCCGCACCGCAATCTCGATAACCAGGCAAGTATTTAACCAGGCAAGTATCAATCAGCCGAGCCATAGCAGGGATAGAAAAGAAATGAGGGTAGTAACACCGGGCTTTAGTTTTTTTCCGCGCATGGCCTTGCTGGGCTATGCGCTTATGATGTCGTTTTTGTTGCTTGGCTATAGCGCCAATCAATATTGGCAGTACCATCATTATCAGGTGTTAGAGCAGGGCATTGAGCCTGTGGTGGCGGCACTTCATGACTTGCAGCGCAAGGTGGTGATCAATGCGGATAAAGACCTGCTATTAAATAAAAAAATCAGCCAGCTGTCGCAAAACATCTACCAGTTTACGGCGTTTATTGAAAACAGAGCTACGCCGCTGGCGGGCTTGGAGGAGGTGCAAGCTCGACTCAAGCAATACCAGCAACAATTGCAGGCGCTGCAAGATGCCGACATGCACAGCCGCTACGCCTTAACCGCCTTTACGGAGCGAATGCGAGCTCTAGTGGATAAAGACGACAGTTATTATTCTATTTTACTTAGGCGCAGCCGTTTGTATCTTAATGCGCCCAATATTCAGTATTTATATGTACTGGATGACGATGCCAGCCGCTGGCAAGATCAAATGCAAACCAGTAATCAAGACTTGTTTGATCACTACCAACTGTACCGCAACAGCCTAACGCCCTTAGTACAGCAGCGCCACGCCTTGATAAGCGACAATAAAGACGTGTTACTAGACTATAAAACCAAGTGGCAGCAGGCGTCTCACCATCATTTACAATATATGCAGCTGGCCTTGTTGCTGTGGCTACTATTCGTCTTTAGCTTAGGCTTGGTGGTGTTGTGGCTACATAACCGAGAGTTGCGCAAGGTCAGCCAAGCGTCTCTTGAGCTGGCACGCGCTAAGACCGACTTTTTAGCGAACATGAGTCATGAAATACGCACGCCCATGAATGCCATCATAGGTTTCGCTTCTCTTTTGCAGCAAACACCGCTCTCACTGAACCAACAGCAATATTTAAAAAAAATCAGCCAGTCCTCAGAAAACTTATTACTGCTGATCAACGATATTTTGGACCTAACCAAGGTTGAAGCCGGCAAGTTAGAGTTGGAAGACATCGCCTTTGATTTAAATGAACAGCTGGAAAAACTCTCCAGCTTATTTGCAGATCTCTCTGAGCATAAACAACTCGAAGTGATCATAGATAAAGCGGCTGACGTGCCCAATTTGCTGCGCGGCGATCCATTGCGCCTCGGTCAGGTTTTGATAAACCTAGTCAGTAATGCGATTAAATTTACCGAGCGCGGCGAGGTGATCTTAAGCATCACCTTATGCAGCGAACAATATAATGAAACATCCAGCCATCACACACCTAAAGCCGCACCGTCGAGCCGCGAGCGGGACAAGCCTACGGGGCCAAGATTATGCTTTGCCATTAAAGATACCGGCATTGGTATTATTCCCGACCAACTGAGCCGCTTATTTCATGCCTTTACCCAAGTGGACGCCAGCACCACCCGTAAATATGGCGGCACCGGCCTTGGCTTAAGTATTAGTCATCATTTGGTGCAATTGATGCAGGGCACCATAGTCGTGGACAGTCAGCCTGGCCGTGGTTCTACCTTTACCGTTAACTTGCCATTAAGGGTGGCGGAGCAGGAGCGCTTAACGCCTGTGGTGACTTATCAAGCTCAAAAAGTATTATTAGTGGACGACAATCCACTGGTTTTACAAGTGACCAGTCAGCTACTGCGCCAGCTTGGATTAGTAGTGTATAGCGCGTCCAGTATTGATGCGGCGAAAGTGCTGCTACACAAACAAGGCGAGCAATTGGCGCTGGCGCTGATTGACTGTTGCATAGTGCAAGATGATGGGCTGGATTTAGCGCGTTTTATACGTGCTCAAGACCAGCTAGCGCACATTGCCATAGTGGTGATGAGCGCCTTTGGCCAAGATAAAGTAGCAGAAAAGATGCGCGCCTTAGGGCTCACGCATTTTTTAGCTAAGCCTATTACCGAGCAAAATTTGCGCTTAAACGTGAGCCGCGTACTGGCCCCTCAAACCAGCACACACTTAGAGCCATTAGCCCTCAATCAATCTCAATTAGCGGATTACCGTCGCCAATTACTGGGTAAGCAAATTTTGCTGGCTGAAGACAACCGCATGAACCAGCAATTAATCTTGGAGTTTTTGAATCAGGTAGGGGTGTCAGTCACCATGGCGGACAATGGCCGCCAAGCGGTGGAGCTGATGAATAAGCAACAATTCGATGCCATCTTAATGGATCTACAAATGCCGATCCTCGATGGTATTGAGGCCACCCGCCAAATTCGTAAACTCAATACTCAACACGACATTCCTATTATTGCCTTAACGGCCAGCGCCATGCGCGGCGATAAAGAGATAAGCATTAGTGCGGGCATGAACAGTTATGTGACTAAGCCCGTGGATCGCTTCGCGCTGTATCAAGCCCTAGTGTTGTACTTGACACCACAGACAGCGTTGCCGTTAGTACAGCAAAGGGTGCAAACTCTACCTGAGTTAGCACCGCCAAAACCGGCCATGCAAAACCTAGCCGAGGGTCAGGCATTTTTAGCACAGCATCAAGATCTGGTGTGGCAATTGACGGCCTTGATGGCGGCAAAAGACTGGCCTTCAGCACAGCAATTGATGCAGGCACTGGCCCAGCAGGCCGAAACACTCGAACTCACCGAGCTTGCTGCTCAAGCACACCTGATATGGAAAACATTACAACAGCAGCAGCGGCCCAGCGCCGAGCAACTGAGCCGATTAAAACTCTGCCTAAGGGAAAGCTAAGGCCAGCGTAGCACGCGGCTTTAAAGTCAAACCGAGCCGAATAAATGGACTCCTACAAAAGATAAAATCTTGTAGCCGGCCGTCTCTTTGGTAAAGAGGACTTCGCCGGTCCGCGTTAGCGGATGTTTTTACAGTTACTCCAAAGCCAAGTGCAGGATCTGAGATCCGCTTCACACCGGCGTCTTTTGCCATGCATAATGTCGAAAAATGTTGTCTATCTGGAATTAAATACTGCAGATTTAATATCGATTAGAGGATGGTTTTGATGCTCTAGGCCTTGTCTTGCTTGCGTTAGCAACTATTTTAGTTGGCCTTGTGTTTTACTCTGGATTTTATCTTTTTTTTAGATGATATTACCGCACATTGCAGTGTGCCTAGGGTGAGTTCATGAAAGTATTAGTATTAGGTAGTGGCGTGGCCGGTGTTGCCAGCGCTTGGTATTTGGCCCAACAAGGTCATGACGTGGTGGTATTAGAGCGACAACCGAATGCGGCGGAAGAAACCAGTTTTGCCAACGCCGGCCAATTGTCCTTTGGCATGAGCTCACCGTGGGCGGCGCCAGGCATTCCACAAAAAGCGGTTAAATGGCTGTTTCAAACTCATGCTCCGCTCAAGCTACGCCCTAGCTTAAATCCGGCTCAATGGCAGTTTATGTTGTCTATGCTGGCGAACTGCACCGAAAAAGCCTACGCCATTAATAAATCGCGTATGGTGCGCGTCTCTGAATACAGCCGCCATTGCATTAATAGTTTGCAAGATGAACTGCAGCTCCCTTTTGAAGCGCGCAAGCAAGGTTTATTGCAGGTGTTTCGTAGCCAAAAGCAAATAGACGATGCAGCTAAAGACATCAACGTCTTGCAAGAATTTAATGTTAATCACCAACTGCTCAATGTGGAAGAATGCATTGCCCGCGAGCCTGCCTTGGCACGTGTTAAGCACAAATTGGTAGGTGGATTGCATTTTCCTGACGACCAAACCGGCGACTGTAACTTGTTTACTAAGTCGCTGGTTGAGCGCTGCAAAGAAAAGGGCGTACAGTTTAAATTTAATACCGAGATCAAGGCGCTGGTGAGCGACGGCGACCGCATCATGGGTGTGCAAACCGCACAAGGTTTAGAAATGGCGGATCAAGTATTAGTGTGCATGGGCAGCTACTCGCCGTTCTTGCTTAATCCGTTAGGCATTCGCTTGCCCGTGTATCCCATTAAAGGTTATTCACTGACCATAGAGATTAAAGATACCGCCGCTGCACCTTTGTCCACCGTGATGGATGAAACCTATAAGGTGGCCATTACTCGGTTTGATAATCGTATTCGAGCGGCAGGCACCGCCGAGTTGGCAGATTTTAATGCCGACTTACCCAAGGCGCGTCGCGAGACCATAGCCGAGTCGGTAGGCAGTTTATTCCCTGAAGGGGGTCATTTAGACTCGGCACAGTTTTGGACTGGCTTTCGCCCTATGACGCCAGATGGCACGCCCATTATTGGCGGCACCCGTTATAAAAACCTCTGGCTAAATACCGGTCACGGCACCTTGGGTTGGACCATGGCCGCAGGCTCGGCCAAGCTCATTGCCGATTTGATCAGTGGTAATAAACCCGAGATTGACGCCAGCGGTTTAGACGTGAGTCGTTACGCTTAAATTTACGCCCCCAACTGCCTAGACAGCTGTATATCAAGACGCCATAATGGCGTCTTTTTTATGCCTATTGATTGATACTCATATCAGGTCAGCAGCTTGTAATAAGAAGATGAGGGCTCTGTTGTGGTCCGTTTCTTCGCTGAAGAGCACTTCGGCGGGCCTGCAAAGCTGGATGGTTTTAAGGCCAAAAATGAGAACCAAACCGAGCTGAATAAATTGGCTCCTACAAAATAATCGTCTCTTGTAGCCCGCAACTTGTTCGTGGGTCCTGCGAAGCAGGATGGTTTTAAGGCCAAAAATGAGAACTAAACCGAGCCGAATAAAGTGGCTCCTACAAAATAATCGTCTCTTGTAGCCCGCCGTCTCTTTGATAAAGAGCACTTCGGCGGGCCTACAAAGCTGGATGGTTTTAAAGCAACCTAAGCAAAAAATACAGCGTGCCTCACCCAACTTTGCACTTAACCGAAGGACTTTATGCTCACCACCTTGTTGAACATAGTAATACCCGTGTTTGCGGTGGTTGCGGTCGGGTTTGTGATTGGCCGGCGCCAAGCAGCAAACTGTCATTCGACTAGCCGTCCTCATTCGACCACAGACATGAGCTTTGTTAATCTGG
The DNA here is from genome assembly GCF_052119705.1 of Oceanisphaera sp. W20_SRM_FM3. Lineage (NCBI taxonomy): Bacteria > Pseudomonadati > Pseudomonadota > Gammaproteobacteria > Aeromonadales > Aeromonadaceae > Oceanisphaera > Oceanisphaera sp. W20_SRM_FM3. Next base: position 77,752 of record NZ_JBGQOP010000006.1, read on the forward strand.
CGAATGTGCAGGTGTTTTGCCCAGCCTTAGTATTTTCGGCGCTCATTGAGCACCCGGTAGCACTGGGTGACAGCTGGCTACTGATAGTCGCGGGCCTGTTGCTGATAGTGGTGCCCGGTGGCATCTTGTTTAGTCTGAAATTTAAGGGGCTAGAGCGGCGCACCTTAGCCATGGGCGGCATGTTTCGTAATACCGGCAACATTGGTATTCCATTAATGATGCTGGCCTACGGCAAAGAGCAAATGGGTGCCATCATCATTTTATTTGTGCTGTCGAACCTAGTGCACTTTTCATTAGGGCTGTTTATGTTGTCGCACGCGGCAGGGCGCTGGCAGTGGCTAAAAAATCCTCTGGTGTGGGCGGCCTTGTTAGGCTTGTTTTTAGCAGATCATCGGGCCGTGTTGCCCGATTTTGTGTTAACCAGCAGCCAACTATTAGGCCAAATTTCGGTGCCATTAATGCTGTTTGCACTAGGGGTGAGACTCTCCCAAGGTGAGATTAGCGAGCTAGGCTTGGCGCTGCGCGTTAACCTCACTTATTTAGCGGTGGGAGCGTTAAGCTTTTTAGCGGTGGCAACTTGGCTACCGCTGAGCCGCGACTGGTTGCAGCTATTAGCCTTGTCTGTGATGTTGCCGCCTGCGGTATTAAATTATTTATTGTGTGAGCAATATCGTTGCCAGCCAAATAAAATGGCCAGCATAGTGCTGTTGGGCAATTTAATGTCGGTAATAAGTATTCCTGTGGTGATTTATCTGACCTTGACCTTTATTTAATTCTTTATTTCAAAGCCTGATTAATAAAGCGCATAAGTAGATCGGTATAACAGATGTGGAAATGAAAAAAATATTTTCTGCCACGGAAGAACACGGAACTCACGGACGCAGTTCACGTGCGACAAGAGCCCAAAAGCCCAAAAGCCTTTGATGGATAAGAGCTACTTTCAGATCGGATCACTATTTTTCAGTGGATTCAGTGGGTTCCATGGCAAAAAAGTCTTTCGTTTTTAAAGAGCAAACTAACCAGAGAACTCCACAGAAGTTATGCGTTATTACTTATTAGCCGGTATGGCATTAAAGCGGGTTAAATTAAATCGCTTTAAGTATTGCGCTTAATCAAATATCACCTCGATATATGATCGATTTCTAAAATTTCATTTTTAGTATAAAGGCTTGTTTGTAAAACGCTTTTAACTGTCTATACTGGTTCCCTTTCTTGATTACGTACGGTACCAATGGAACTTCTACCCAGATGGTTAAAACCCAATCGCGCGGCCTCTGCCGTGGGGATTTATCTTACGCCAACGAGTCTGTTCGCCATCGATGAACAGGATACGGCTGTGGTGATTGAGCGAGCCATAGGGCAGGGCGAAGCCGTGCCGGTGGCGCTGAAAGCCATGATTGATGAGCAAGCGTGGCAAGGCCGACGTCTGTCTTTGGCCCTCAGCCGCCATTGGTACCAGCAAACGCAACTCGAAAAACCCGCTATTCCAAATGAAGAGTTAGCGCAAGCGCTGCCTTGGTGCATGCGCGAGCTGGTTAATGAGCCAATAGAAAACTTATTGTTTGATTACATAGACTTGCCCCCCGGCCCTGCGGGGCAACAGCGCATTGCCGTTTACACCAGTCAGCAAGAGGCTTTGGCACGCTTAGTGCAAGCCGTTACCCCAATATGTGAGATCGCCACCATAGGTGTCGATGAATTGGCGGTTGCCAACTTATTGGCGCCAGAAGAGCGGGGTTTACTCTTGCACAAGTTGCCAGGCCAAGAGCTGACCTTGACCTTTATTCACCAGCGCCAGTGGCATTTTTCGCGCACCATTCGGGGTTTTCAGGCGTTAGATGACGAGCAGATGTCGGTGGATCAATTTGTGTTCGATAACCTCTTGTTAGAGTTACAGCGCAGTATTGATTTCGCCGTGGGCCAGTTGAAGCTTATCGCCCCAGATAATTGGTATTTGGCCTTGCCACAGCGAGTCACGCCCGCCATTACCGACGCCATTAGTCAGGTGTTTGATATAAAACCTAAATCGCTAACCTCTGACCGCCTATCGCCGGTAAGTTTGCCCGCACTTGGCATTTTAAAAGAGAGCCAAGCATGAAGCAGCGGATTGAATTTTACCAAGCCGTCCTTAAGCCCGCTCAAGACCCCGCTAATCTGGGCTTGTTGTGGCGGGTGAGTCTCGCCATTGTGCTCGTTTGGGGGCTGGTGTTTGCCTATGCTGGCGTTAATCAATATCAGCTTCAGCAGCAAAATATGGCGTTGCAAGCGGCGGTACAAATAGGCGAGCAAGATGCCGAACAACTGCGCAGTGCCTTGGCTGAACTAAAAGCGCGCCAAGACGACGGCACCAAAGAGCAGGTTGAGCAAACCATTAGAATTCGCCAAGATCTATTGCAGTTGCTGAACCAAAAAAACTTAGTGTCTTACGCCAACACCTTAAATGATCTTGCGCATATTCCCTGGCAAGGCGTGGCGTTACAAGGGCTGACCTTACGCGGCAAGCAGATGGTGTTGCGCGGTGCCGCCAGCCAAGCCAGTGCCGTGCCGGCATGGATTTTGGGTTTTGAGCAAAGCGCTAGCCTGAATGGCCACCGTTTTGGCCAATTATCCATTAGCCAAGACACCGAGGGCGGCTTGAACTTTAGCCTCTACAGCTCAGAGGTAGCCGATGAATAACCTTAACCAATTATTTTCAGATGTGAGTAATCGTTTTGCTGCCTTATCTCAGCGTGAGCGCTGGCTAGTACTGGGCGCAAGCTGGGCCTTGTTGGCTTGGCTCGGCTTATTGCTCTATCAAGGCGGCATTGAGGCGCGAGTGACCGAGCTTCGCCAAAGCCAAGACAGTTTAACCACCCAACTTGCTCAACAACAGCTGATGAGCAGTGAGCTTAGCCAAGGGATAGCTGAGCTTAAAAATAACGGTGCAGACCAGCAGCTTGACCGGTTAAATCAGCGTTTATCTCGGCTAAATGAAAACGTTGATGAAAAAATGCAGACCTTAGTTGAGCCTGAGCAAATGTCCGCCTTATTGCTGTCGATACTCAAGCAAAGTAAGGGGCTTGATTTGCTGGAGCTGAGCAACGAAGCGCCCACTCGCCTTAATAGTGAACAAGATGCACAGGCCTTGTATCGCCATAATTTAAGTTTGGTATTAAGCGGCAGTTTTTTGTCGTTACTTGATTATGTAAAGCAGCTTGAGCAGTTATCGGGTCGTGTTTTTTGGCGCGGCTTGGAATTTGAGTTAGACGAGTACCCCACCGCCACCATACGGCTGGACTTTTTTACTATCAGTCAACATAAGGAGTTGTTGCGTGGTTAATCCGTTATTGCTGCTGTTGCTCAGCACCACTGTGGGGCTGCAAGATCCCACTCAGCCCTTAACGTCCGCCGTGGTGCAAGCCGAGTCGAGTGCGCCTGAGGCCGTGGCACCTGTGGCTTTACACCTGCAAGCAATTTTTAGTGGTGGCCACACCAGCGCCATTATCGACGGTAAAACCTACCAAATAGGCGATAGCGTACAAAACTATCGCTTAGTGCGCATTCAACCGAGCCAAGTTGTGCTTCAAGGCACGGGCAAGCCTCTAGTCTTAACGTTATTTCCCTCTTTATAAACGCTGAGTAACGCATGAACTTTACACTAAAACCCATAGCGATTGCCTTATTAGGCGCTACCTTGTCAGCTTGTATCACAGTACCAGACGGCACCTTACCTAAAGCCGCACTCGATGACGCCTTAAATGCGCGGCCCGATGCCGTGCCGTTAGATGTACAACAAGAGCTGCTAAACGCCCAATCTAATGCCAACACGCCACAGGCGGAGCCAAGAGACAGGCGTTTTAATATGGCCGCCAATAATGTAGAGGCAAAAAGTTTTTTTAATGCGCTGGCCAATCAACATGGGGTGAGCATTGCCGTGCATCCAGAAGTAGACGGCACCATTAGCCTTAATCTTCGCCAAGCCACCTTGGCTGAAAGCTTAGCCGCGCTCTCGCAGTTATACGGCTACGGCATAGAGCGTAAAAATGGCGTGTATCAGGTGTTTCCGAATGGTGTGCGTACCCGCACCTTTAACGTCAACTACCTAATGTTGTCGCGTACTGGGCAGTCGCAAACGGCCATTAGTGGTAGCAGCTTATCAAACAGCAGTTCAAATAGTGACGGCGGCGGCAATACCAGCGGCTCTGGGGATGCCACGCGCATTAGCACTGAATCAACCAATGACTTTTGGGTCGATTTAGAGTCCGCTCTTAGCCGCTTAATTGGCAGCAAAGACGACAGAGTAGTGGTGACCAACCCACAAGCAGGATTGGTGAGCGTGCGCGCCACACCAGACGAATTAGCATTAGTAGAAGATTTTTTAAGTCAGGCGGAACGTCAGCTTAAACGTCAGGTTATTTTAGAAGCACGCATTATTGAAGTAGAGCTGAGTGACGGTTTTGAGCAAGGCATTGACTGGGCTAATTTACAGGCCGGTAGTGGTAATAACATAGGGCCGACGCATCGCGTTACCGGCGGTAGCGCTAATGCATACCCAGGCTTTTTAAATCCACTTGGGGAACTGTTGGGTGGCGGGGCCGTGTTTAATTTCACCGATGGTAGCTTCTCGGCCATGATCAATTTGCTGCAAACTCAAGGTGAGGTTAATACCTTATCTAACCCCAGAGTTGCGACCAGCAATAATCAAAAAGCCGTGATCAAGGTCGGTACCGATGAATACTTCGTTACCAACTTTACCTTAGAAACCACCACCAGTAATAATGGACCTCCAACGCAGTCACCTGATCTGGAGCTATCGCCGTTTTTCTCGGGTATCTCTTTGGACGTAACACCACAAATATCCGATGACAATCGAGTGTTACTGCATATTCACCCTACCGTCAGTGAAGTGACGGACAACAACAAGGTGCTGAATTTAGGTACGGGGCAACCGATCATTTTGCCATTAGCACGCAGCACGGTGCGAGAGTCCGATACCGTAGTGGAGGCGCGCTCTGGCGAGATGATAGTGATCGGCGGCCTGATGCAAGAGAAACAAAAAGAGATTAATACCGGTATTCCCTTGCTCAGCCAAATTCCCATTTTGGGTAATTTATTTAAAAACCGCAGTGTTAGCAGCCAAAAGAGCGAGCTGGTTATCTTGTTGCGTCCGGTAGTGGTCGCAGATAACACCTGGCAAGACGAACTTAAGCGTTCACGGGACTTGCTGGAAAAATGGTATCCAGAAGATCCCATGAGCCGCTTAATGAGGGGAAGCTTTTAATGGCGTTGTGCGCTAAGGCGGCCAAACACTTTGCTGCCAAATACGTGTCTGCCAAATATGGCGCTGCCATCTTACTGGTAGCTGGCAGTTTGTTGCAGCTACCCAGCGCTCAAGCTCAAGACGAAACGGCAGTGGAAGAAAACGTGCCCTGGACGGATTTAATGGTGAATTTGCCAGAAGCCGAGATGGACGCTTTTGCCGCCGACTATTTACAGCAAAGTTTGCAACAAGCGGCACCTAAGCCATTGGCATTGCCGCCTTTACCTCAAGTTCAGCCTCAAGCCAGCCCTGTGGCCGTAAGCAAAGCGCGCCACTCAGGCCCCAGCAAGTTAGATTTTTCTGAAGTGGTATTGAGCCGGGCCGACTGGCTAAACGAAAAAAACCGCCAAGCCGATGCGGCACTCGCCAATAACAATTGGCCTTTGGCCGAGTTACAGCTGGCACAGGCCTTAGGCGAGTATCCAGACGCCCACGACACGCGTCTGCGCTTAGCGGCCATGTTGTATGGCCGAGGCGCACTGGGCCAAACTAACGACGTATTACAACAAGGCATAGATCTTGCACCTACTTATGTCGGTTTTCGCCTCACGCTCAGCCGTATTTTGGCGGAACAAGAACGTTTTGTGGCCGCCCTGCATCAGCTTAATCAAGTTAACCCAAGCGTCGTTGAGCATTTAGATTATTACAGCTTAAAAGCCGACATGGCTAGACGCAGCGGCCAATGCCAGCAAGCGATAGACACCTATCAACAGTTGCTGGCACACAGCCGAGTCGGCGCTTGGTGGTTAGGCTTAGGCCTGTGTCAGCGCGAGCTTGGCCAAGACTTTAGTACCGCCTTTTATCAGGCGCAGGCCAGTGCCGACCTAGGCGCCGCCTCGCAACGTTTTGTAGAACAGCAACTCAACCTTTTGGGGAAAAATGGCCAAACACAAACTCACTAAACGCCTTGGCGAATTACTGATTGACCACAATGTCATCAGCCAAGAGCAATTAGAGTCGGTGCTACAAAAACAGCAGCGCGAAGGCGGGCGCATCGGTGCCCTTATGGTGCAAATGGGCATACTCAGCGAGCTAGAATTATTAGGCTTTGTGGCCGAACAGCTCGACTTGCCCCTGCTCGATCTCAATAAAGTAGACATAGACCCGCAAGCGGTAAAATTATTGTCTGAGGTGTATTCTCGCCGCCACCGCGCACTGGTAATAGCCGCAGATGAGTTTAAAGCCACTGTGGTCTTATCTGACCCCGCCGATCTCGACACCCAAGACGCCATTGCCAATCTTTTGCTGCCCCGCGAAGTTAAATTGGCGGTCGCGCCACAGAGTCAATTATTTGGCTTATACGACCAGCTTTACCGCCGCACCGACGACATCGCCCATTTGGCCGAGCAGCTGCAAGGCGAAAACGCCCCCAGTCGCCCAGCGCTTGAGGCAGCAGGGCTGGACGACAGCGATGCCACCGTCGCTAAATTGCTGTATTCCATGTTTGAAGATGCACTGCAAGTGGGCGCCTCCGATATTCATATCGAGCCCGATCAAAACTTGATCCGCTTTCGCATGCGGGTAGACGGCCTCTTACAAGAAACCGTGCTTAAAGAAGTGAACATAGCGCCGGCGCTGGTCTCACGGCTTAAGATCATGGCCGGTCTCGATATTGCCGAGCGCCGTTTGCCCCAAGATGGCCGCTTTGCGCTCAAAATAAAAGGCAGCCCGGTAGACGTGCGCATGGCGACTATGCCGGTGCAGTTTGGCGAAGCCGTGGTATTGCGACTGCTGGATCAATCCCAGGGCATTCGCAGTCTCGACAAAGCCGGCATGCCGCCAGAACTGCTGACCGCCTTTCGCCGAAAACTGGCCAGCCCCAACGGCATTATCTTGGTGACCGGCCCCACCGGTAGCGGTAAAACCACCACGCTTTATGGCGCCTTAACCGAGCTTAATACCCCAGAGCGCAAAATTATCACCGCCGAAGATCCGGTGGAATATCAGCTATCGCGGGTCAATCAAGTACAGGTAAATGTTAAGGCGGGCTTAACCTTTGCCGCCATTTTGCGCACCAGCTTGCGTCAAGATCCCGACGTATTGCTAATAGGCGAGATGCGCGACCAAGAAACCGCCGAAATCGCCATGCGCGGCGCGCTTACCGGTCACCTAGTGTTGTCTACCTTGCACACCAACGATGCCCCCAGCTCCGCCATTCGACTGATGAACATGGGCGTGCCCGGCTATTTGGTGGCCAGCACCTTAAAAGGCGTGCTCGCCCAGCGCTTGGTGCGCCGCCTTTGCGAATATTGCAAAGTTGCGCATGATCCAGAGCTTAGCGAGCAGCAATTTTTGCGCTATTTAGCGCCTGATTTGAATCTGGATACCCGTTTTTACCATGGCGCGGGCTGCGCTAGCTGTAACCAAACCGGTGCTAAAGGCCGACTGGGTGTATATGAGTGGCTAGAAATAAATCAGCCTATGGCCGATTGCCTGCGCGATGAAAATATCGACGGCTTTAACCAGCTAGTGGCGGCAGACAGCCGCTACGTTAAGCTTTCGCATTCTGCACTTAAGCTCGCCATAAACGGCGACATCGCCTTAAGCGAAGTGCTGCGCCTGAGTGAGTGGATAGATTAATGGCTTTTTTTCAATATCGCGCCCGCAATACCCTTGGCCAACTGAATCAAGGCCGCTTAGAAGCCGCCTCGCGCGAAGCCGCCGCCGAAAGCTTAATGAGCGCCGGTTTAATGCCGGTCGAGATTAAAGAAACCAAAGCCGCCGCCAAGGCTGGCATCAACTGGCAGCAGTTTTTACATGGCAAGGTAAAGCTCGAAGCCTTATTGATCTTATGCCGCCAGTTTTCTTCCCTCACCCGAGCCGGTATTCCGATTTTGCGCATCGTAGAAGGCCTGCGCGACACCACCGACAATAAGCTGCTGATCAAGGCGTTGAACGAGGTAGCCGAGGCCCTTAACCAAGGCCAAACGCTGGCTAATGCGTTGGCGGCACACCCGCATATTTTTAATAGCTTGTTTATCTCATTGGTCGACGTGGGCGAGAGCACGGGACAGCTAGAGCAGGCATTTTTACAGTTATCGCATTATTTTCAACTGGAATTAGATACTCGCCGCCGCGTTAAAGCCGCCACTCGTTACCCCATGTTTGTGTCTATCGCCATGCTGGTCGCCATGGTGGTAGTTAATATTTATGTGATCCCCGCGTTTACCGGCATTTTTGCCAGCATGGGCTCAGATCTGCCGTTGATGACGCGCATCCTTATCGGCTCATCGGAGTTTTTTACCACTTATATCGTGCATATTGTGCTGGGCTTGGCAGCATTCGGCTTCGCTATTTGGCGCTATGTGAAAACTAAAAACGGCCAATTGCGCTGGCATACTTTGCTACTGCGCATCCCCATTATTGGCCCGCTGGTGAATCGTATTTTATTGGCACGTTTTTGCCGCAGCTTTTCTATGATGCTAGGCGCGGGCGTACCCATAGTGCGCGTGCTCACGCTGGCGGGCACCGCCACCGGCAATGCCTACTTAACTAAGGCCATGCTCGGCATGGGCGATGAACTTGCCTCGGGTAACAGCTTATCGCGGGTGGCGAGTGACAGCGGCGTATTTACGCCACTCATCTTGCAGATGTTTAAAGTAGGTGAAGAAACCGGCCGAGTGGATCAAATGGTGATGGAAGCCGGCAAGTTTTATGAAGAAGAGGTGGATTATGACATTACTAATCTCACCTCTAAAATCGAGCCGATTTTGATTGTCGTTATTTCTTGTATGGTATTAGTACTCGCACTGGGTATTTTTACGCCAATGTGGGATATGGTGAACTTAGTCAATCAGTAGCGACTATGCGCTAAATCAAGGTGCTAAACACCATTTGTGCTACAAGTTGCAGAACTAAATCAAGAGTTCAATAAGAGTTGAAACATGTGTTGAACTAACAATGAGATAAGCAGCGTAATAGATGAATAAAACGGCTTTTTTTTGCACAATGGCTATTGTATAGCCTCAGTCAGGCCAGTATGATCGGGACATGAGTAACAATGTTTTGTAACTTATATTTTTAGTTTCATTGCATAATGCGATGCAAATAAAATTTTAATTATTTACGCAATTAACAAAGCAACCAAGGAATAAAAGCATGAGAAAATCCGCAGGTTTTACCCTGATTGAATTAGTTATCGTTATCGTAATTTTAGGTATTTTAGGTGCCGTAGCCGCCCCTAAATTATTTAACTTACAAGGCGATGCTTATGGTGCCAACTTAAATGCCATGAAAAGCTCTATCTCTACTAGTATGACGATGGCTAATGCTAAGGCTCAAATTCAAGGCAAATTTGGTGACCTAAAAGGTACAACAGGAGATGATGTAGTTACAGGTTATGAGAATATCGAGTTCATCGGTGGTTATCCTAAAGCGATTAACCCTAAAGGTATTTTAGACACATTAGATGGTTTTGAAGTTGCTCGTTATAAAGTAACTCTGGATAAAACTATTACTAGTGCTGAAGCTGCTAAGTATGAAATTACAGCTGGTCGGACAGCTTTACGTATTAGCCCTGCCACTATCGTCAAAGATGATTGTGAAGTGACTTATGTCCAAGCAAGAGCTCAGAAAGATGGGACTGGAGTTGATAACACCGGTGCAGAAACTTATGCGCCAGCCTTAGTATTTGCAGATACTGTCGGTTGTTAATAATAAATTATTTACAAGGGCGGCTTAGGCCGCCTTTTTTGTAACTCTACGAAATATAAAAATTATGCATATACGGCGTGGTTTTACTCTTATCGAGTTAGTGTTAGTAATTTTGCTAATCGGCATTATTAGTGCCGTGGCACTGCCGCGCCTAATAGATAATGCCAGCACCGACAGCGTTGTGACCCGAGACGCATTAGTATCGCGATTGCGCTTAGTGCAAACCATGAATATGAATGAACCACAAAGCCACCGCACTCGCTTGGCAGTCGGACCTTCGGGCTTTGCCCATATTACTGATATTATCGGTACCGATACGCCTGCTCCTGAGAGTACAAGTGTCGGTAGCGCTAATCTTAGTGACAGCAGCTTAAGTTGGCGGCGCATGCAGAGTGCCGACGCCAGCATTAAATTAAACACATACACTGCATTCTCTATTCTTTTCGACCGTTTAGGTCGTCCATATTTTTTTAACAGCGCTGGGCAAGCGGTAAATATGTGTGCCGACGGTTGTGACATATCAATCGGTGCCAGTAATCGAAAATTGCGCATTGAATCAGAGGGCTATATTCATGGCTTATAGTCGTTTGCATCTTGTGACTTTATCGAATAAACAAGCGGGTTTTTCGTTATTCGAATTGGTGTTGGGCATTATGTTGCTCAGTATTTTAATGACGGGTGCTGTAGCCATGTTAATTAACCTAGCCCCCAAAACCGTAGATCCCGCCATGGAAGTACGCGCCGCACAATTAGCGCAACGACTTTTAAATGATATCTCGCTGCAAAAATACGATCATGCTAATAATAATTTCGCTTGTGGTTCTGCGGATGGTGAAACTTGCACCTCAGCAGAAAAGTTTGGTCCCGATACCGATGAAACCAGTTTAGCCGACTTTAATGATGTAGACGATTACGATACAACAGCAATTTGCACGGCCAGCGTTAAACCCGATAGCTGTGATAATAACTGGATTACCGCCTGTTGGTTTACCGAACAGTGTAATGATAACAGTAATGCTTATAGCCAATTTATGGTGAAAATTGACGTTAAGCCTCATGAGTTTGAAACTGGCGTTATAGACTCGGCCAAAAAAATTGAAATTGCCGTTCGCCAACCCAATGGCAGCGTATGGGAATATGCGGTGTTAAGAGGTAACTATCCATGAGGATGCGTGGCTTTACACTCATAGAGCTGGTGATTGTAATGATGATCTTAGGAATAGTCTCCGTATTCTCTGTGCGCTTTATTACCAGCAGCGTACAAATCTATCGCCAAGGTGCCGATCGCGAAAGCTTGATGAGCGACGTGCGTTTTGGCATCGAACGCTTAAATCGTGAAGTACGTAATGCCGTACCAGGCTCATTATTAATTGAAGACACAGGTAACTGTGTACGTTTCTGGCCGATTACTAATGCGGGTCGTTATATCGGTGCTCTCTCAAGCGGAACCGAGTCCACTAAAGTGTCGTTACCGATGAGCGTTCCAGCTAGCGAGCAGGATGCTTGGCTGAAGAGTTGGCAAGATAAATGGTTAATTATCAATTCCATTGGTTTGGATAGTAGTACTCAAACGTGCGCGACGGGTTATGATTGCGCGGTAAAAGTCGTAACTCTGCCGACTGTTGAGGAGAGTGATAAGAAATTAACATTTTCCTTTGCCAGTAAACCGCAGTTTTCTTCAGCTCCGGCTAAACGAGTTTATTTTGCTAATGAGCAAGTACGCTATTGTGTTAACAATGCACAGCAACTTACACGAGCCGTGTCACCAATAAGTGAAGAATTTACCAGCGAGTCGATACTAATGGCAGAACATATCAGTATCGGTTATTTCTCTATAAATAATGATGGTTTATATTCCACACTCAACGTTGATTTAACAGTGAGTAAGAACAATGAAAGCATTGATTTTCGTCATAAGATAAGGCTGTATAATGCGCCATAATCACTCTTTACATATTCATCAGTCTTTGCGCCGTAAACAAGGCGGCAGCATGCTGTTGATAGTAGTATTTATGATGGTAGTGCTCGCATTATTGGTTACCACCATGGGCAGTTTTCTATCGGACAGCAGTCAAAAAACCAGCGTAGAAGTACGCGCCACCCGCGCATTAATGGCGGCACAAAGCGGCTTAGAATATGGATTTTATAAAGTGGGTAATGCAGATAAGTCTGATCCTACAGCCGTTAAAGCTATATGCGAGGCTATAGCTATTGATGAAGATTCGTTGCCACTTAACGATATTAAAGGGTTTACCGATTGCCATGCCATTGTCACCTGCACAGCAATCGATGACACAAAAACTTACAGCATAACCAGCGAAGGCCGTTGTGGAGAGCCATTAACCGCCAGCCATTCCAAGGACGACACCCGCACAGATTTCGCCGTTAGCCGCACATTAACGGCCGAGGCTCAATAAGGAGTTTTCATGTTTAAAATACTCACAGCATTGACATTAGTCTTGTTAATCATTCAGCCCGCACAAGCCATTAAAATTGATAACAACCAGCTATTTCCTGCTGTTGCTCAAGGGCACAGCTGTCAAAAAGAACAGTTGGATATGGATGATAGTGGTAATCAGATTAATGGGGCCTTTGCGCCACTTGATTTTTGCTCCTTCGATGACCTAGAAGGTACTTGCGATGGCGAGAAATGCGAGATAACAGGCAGAAATAACGTATCAAAGTTACAGTTGAATGGGGATATATTCAACGAGCCCAAAAATAACACAAAAAATTGGCCTAATATCAGTGACGGCACATATACCCTTGAAGCAGGAAAGTATGCGTTAAGTGAAAGTGACATCAATGGTGGAAATAAATTCACAATCTATGCGTTAGGTGATGTTGAAATATATATAAAAGAAGATTTTAAATTACAGGATAAGTCATTTGTTATAAATTCTAAAAATGGGGTCATTGATTTTTATTTTAAAAAATCGTTTGAACTTCAAGATGCCAATGTTCATGTTGATGGTGATGTGCGTTTCTTCGTAAAAGATAATAACAAAGAAAGTGCGGTTGATTTTCAAAATACAAAAACAACCAAAGAGCTGGGCAGTCAGGTTAGTCTTTATTCAAAAGGCGGCATTAAAATACAAAAAGAATCACAATTTGATGGTTATTTGTATTCTGGTGGAGTGATAGATTTACAAGACACTACCAAAATCAACGGTCGAGTGACTGCACAAAAACTAGAGATGGAAGATGAAGCCATTATTAATGATGCAGGTCAAGGCGGCCTGGTGGATCAGTGTTTTATTGATTATTTTGATCGAAGTGGATTGGATGGCACTTGGGCTGTTACTAGTAGTAAAGGAAACTTCACTCCTAAACTGATTAACGAACGTTTTCGTTTAACCACAGCCGATACACAGCAAGCGACTTCTGTTACCTACCTCAGTGCTTTCCCTAGTGCTAAAAATCACTTTGTAATTGAGTTCGATCACTTTGCTTATGATGGCAGTGGTGCCGATGGTATTGCCTTAGTATTGTCTGATAAGAATGCTAAAGTATTACCTGGTTCCTATGGTGGTCCGCTCGGGTATGGTTCTAGAGCAAATAATAATATCGATGGTTTTAATGGCGGCTGGTTAGGCATTGGTATTGATGAGTACGGTAACTTTGTGCGGGAAGGGGGCGGCAATAGTTTAAATAGTAGGAAAAAACACACAGTCGCGATTCGTGGTGCCGGTAGTGGTACACAAGGCTATGATTTATTGGCTAGTTACACGGACGCTGATACACCGATTCATAGTGGTAATAATTCAAATCGTCCGCACCGTTATCGAATTCGCATTAATTTTAAAAGCGCTCATCAAGCTCAGGTTACTATATCGCGCAGAGTTAACTTTAATGGAGAATATGCGGTTCTAATAGATGAGACTATAACTCAAGAACAGTCAGTTCCAGAAGAACTACTACTTTCAATCACCGGCTCAACAGGTAGCTCAACTAGCATACATGAAATTGATAATACTCTTATTTGTGCGACAGATATAAAAATTATTCCTCCTCCTCCAATAGACCACTTTCGCTTTGATATTGTAGAGGCCACAGCTCAGTCTTGCGGTGTACAAAAAGTTGAATTAATGGCTTGCGTAAACGCGGATGATAACTGCGCTGAAAAGTATGACCAATCTATTGCTGCAACTCTTGTCACATCACCAAGTATGGTGTGGCGTGGCGGAAATGGCATGGCGTTTGCCGGCACTAAAATATTTGATCTAAAAGGTGCTTCGGGTAGCATCAAGTTAGATGTTGCTAGTTCCAACCCCCAAGCTAAACTTTACAGTACAACACTGTGCCAAATAGCAGGAAGGGGGTTTAGCGAAAATAATTGTGCTATTGAATACTCTGGTGAAGGAGAGGTGCTTAACTTCACGATAAACGATGATTATGTGTATGCTGGTGCAGTGGCGACTGCAATATTAGCGCCTCAAGAAAAATGCAAAGCATTGTATCAAGATGTCGAAAAAGAGGTAACCTTCACGGCTATTAGTGAAAACCCTCAGGATGTTGAATATCGGCCTGATTTATTCTTAACGATTGACGACAAAGAACATGAGCTAAAGCAAAGTACGGCTGATACGTCGAACCCACTCACTAAAACAGTCAAATTCGATGAAAATGGTCAAGCTAACATTCAGTTGCGTTACCCTGAAGCGGGAAAGACCAAGATAGCAGCCAGCATTAATGATGCTATCGGTGCCGATAATTTGATTACACTCCCTAAAGGCTTGTGTGTGAAAAGTGCTGGCGAATGTAGTGCAGCCAATGCCAGTTGTGCCCCCTTTGTTGCAGCGGGACAGCCCTTTGACTTAACCGTAACGGCGCATGGTTTACCACTTAAAAATAATGATATTTGTAGCGGCCCTGTGTTACAGAATTACGTGCAAGACATTAGCTTGTCAGCTAACTTAATCGCACCTAAATCAGGGGTAGCAGGTGTGCTTGAACAACCAAGTTATAGGCACAACGCTACGGAAGAGGTTGATACAGCTACTCATGACCAAGGTATCAACACAGTTAGGCAAAGCGTCAGTGAGGTTGGGGTATTCGAGATCACCGCAACACCTAACGGTAATTATCACGGTATTGACGCTACGCAGATCAAAGCTGGCACTAGCGCAGCCCTTGGTCGTTTCTACCCCGCCCAGTTTGTGCTAGAAAGAGGCGAGGTGATTGCTACTCACAGCGGTGATAATAAAGAAAGCTATATGGACCAGCCGTTTAATATTAATTTTACTTTATCAGCCGTTAATACCAGCGGTAAAGTTGTTGAGAACTACATCGGTGACTTCATTAAATCGCAAGTCTCATTGGCTGCACTGGTAAATAACAGAGATGCCAAAAACCGCCTTAACACACCAATAGATGTTTCCAATTCACAATGGGCGGATGGTGTTTTAACATGGAATACTCAGACGGCATTTAAACGTAATGAAGACAAGCCAGATGGCCCTTTTGTACTAGATGTTAAGTTAGACTTTGATGCGGGTGAGGCAGGTAAAATTGTTCCGCTGCAAGACGATAGAACCACCAACCAAGATAACAATTGCAACCCAGTTAGTAATAATTGTCTGTTGTTAGGCCAGCAAGAAGTGAGGCACGGCCGCTTGCTCGCAACAACAGTTTCTCAAACGGTTAATAGCGATGCATCAGTGCCATTGAAAATCCAATACTGGGATTCTGCAGAAGGTGATGAAGGCGACTGGAAGTTGTTTGAGGGAGATAATTGGACTGTATTACAGAAGAGTCAAATTGACTTCACTGGCAATTCTTATCCAAACTCTAAGCTTATTTTTGGTTTAGGGCAGGGAGAGGCCATTAATCCAGACACGCTAAATACTATTATGGTTAAGGGTGAAACTAAGTTGAATGTCGCCGCACCCAACATTGTGGTGCAAATACCCTACCGAGTAGTAGTGCCAATTTGGTTAGAAGATGGAAAAGCCAATGAAGGCTCAATCAACTTTGGTCAACCTAAGGGTAACAGCAGTGTGATTTACCGTCGAGAGCAGTTCAACTAAAGTAATGTGTAATAACAAGGGCGCAGTAGCGCCCTTTTTGTTGGCTGTTTTTCATACAAATGGCGGTTGGGTTTGATACAGGTCAAAGCTTCAAATGTGACCTGCATACTATAATTGCAACAAGATTGGATACAATTCGTTTACTTTTTGGGTGCATTCATCATATCGTATTTAGGCTCTCAACAGAATGACAAGTAAGGATGCTTGAACGATGAACAGTGCTAAAACAATAGATAAAGATCGACAGCCTTTAGCCGCACCGTCGACGAGTGGCATTGAGGTAAATGTAACTCCCATTAGCCATGGCCTGCATTTTAAACGCCAATTGCTGCAGCACTTATTAGATCACTCTGTTGAGTCTGTGATCATTACCGACACAAACGGCATCATTGAGCGAGTGAACACCGCCTTTACCGACATTACTGGGTATACGGCAGAGGAAGTGGTCGGCAAAACCCCCAATGTGGTGCAATCTTCTCGACACGCGCCTGAGTTTTATCGAGCCATGTGGAAGCAGTTGGCTGAAACGGGCAGTTGGAACGGCCAAGTGTGGAATCGTCGTAAAACCGGTGAAGTGTATTTACAGTGGTTAAGCATAAATACCTTAACCGATGACACAGGTAAGGTTACACACCGAGTCGCCATAGGGCATGATTTAACCGCATTAAAATCAGATCGTAATGATCGCAGCCTGTTTACCTTTAATGACCCGCTTACCCAATTAGGCAATCGGCAATTACTGACCAGTCGACTCGATCAAGCATTGGCCGAGGCTCAGCGTAATGGCATTGGTATTGGCTTAATGGTGGTGGACATTGGCCGCTTTAGGCAGATAAACGAGCAATTAGGCTTGGCCTGGGGCGATGACATTTTGCGCCAGCAAGCCCGCACCTTACAAGCTGCGGTAGATGAAGCCGACACCTTGGTACGTTTACAAGGTGATATGTTTGCCATCTTGCGCCACAGCCGCGCACACGATACGGCCATGGCGCAGTTGGCCGATAAACTATTAGGCTTAATGGCGCAGCCAATAGTGCTGGCAGATAAAAGTGTGGTGAGTTTGCAGCCCAGTATTGGCATTGCTATTTATCCGCGCGATGCGGTTGATAACGCCGGCTTGTTGCAGGCGGCTGAGCATGCGCACAGCATGGCTAAACGGGCGGGGCGTAATCGTTTTCAGTTTGTTGATCAACACCAGCATGATTTACACCATCGCGAATTATTAATTGAACACAGTTTGCACCATGTGATTAATACCATGCAGGGTGAAGGCTTAAGCTTATTCTATCAGCCACAAGTTAGGCCGACCGATGGCAAAGTAATGGCATTAGAAGCGCTGTTACGTTGGCAGCACCCTAAGTTAGGGCCTTTGTCGCCTGCGGAGTTTATTCCGGTGGCCGAGAACAGTGGTCAATCTGTGCGTTTAGACCGTTGGGTAATAGAGCAAGTGTGCATGCAAGTGGCCTTGTGGCGGCAGCGCTATGAACGAGTTCCGGTGGTCTCCGTTAATTTAAGTGCCCAACAATTTAGTGAATTTGATTTTGCCCAATGGTTATTAGCCTGTGTTGAACGAGCGGGTATTACGCCATCGTGTATTAAGTTAGAAGTGACTGAAACCGCCATGATGCAAGACAAAGCCAGATGCGTGGCCATGCTGGAGCAGTTACGGGCAGTGGGTTTTAAAATATCATTAGATGATTTTGGTACCGGTTATTCTGCTTTGGCCTGTTTACACCAATTTCCGTTGGATGAGCTAAAAATTGATCGCAGCTTTATGGTGGAAGCCAGTCAGAATGAGCGCGCATTTCTACTGCTTAAAACCATTGTGCGGCTAGCACAAGAGTTGTCATTAAATTTGGTAGTAGAAGGCGTTGAAGAACAAGACCAACTTAATCTATTAGCTAATTTTGGACCGCTAACCGTGCAGGGGTATTACTATTACCGGCCTATGCCAGTGATAGACGTAGCGAAAGTATTGGAGCTAGGTTAATGGCTGACGCGGAGCGATGGCAGAGTTAGTTTGTGTAGGGTGGCAACTTGATCGCCACGTTTTGTTGTTGGTTTAAAACCATTCTGCTGCGCAGAACCGGCGAACAAGTTGCCGGCTACGGGGTATCTTTTGTAAATTGCCGTGTTCTTGTTTTCGTAGTGTGGCAATTTATTCGCCACGGTTTTGTATTTGGTTATAATTTAAGGCATTAGCAAAAACTATAACCAAACTGCATCCCATAAGGGGAGACTGTAATTAAATCTGTGTAACTGTTTATCATTGACCCCTAACGGGAAGGATGAACAGACGATGGATAAAAAAGACCTAGAAGCCTTTGCACGCGAAGCCGACCGGTAGCCCAGCAATTAAATACGGGTTGGCGTTGATGAGTGCATAGCGTGATGTGATAGATTTGCTGTGGCAAAGAAACTCTGCCTGCGAGTGCGTCTTGATAGGTCATTATTCGTCCTTGAATAATGGGTTGAAAATGAGAGTGTAGTTGCAAGCGCGGTGTGGTGCTGTTCTTAAAACCATCCAGCCGCGCTGACCCCGCGAACAAGTTGCGGGCTACAAGTGCGATTTCTTTTGTAGGTGGCCGTCTCTTCGGCGAAGAGAACTTCGCCACGGTTTTGGTTTTTTTTCAAGCTACCATCCGCTGACGCGGACCAGCGAATAAATTGCTGGCTACAAGGGACATTTGGTTTTGGGGTTTTGTAGGAGCCAATTTATTCGGCTCGGTTTTATGTGTTGTTTAAAAATAGCCAGCTGCGCTGGCCCGGCGAAGTCCTCTTTACCAAAGAGACGGCTGGCTACAAGGGAAAAGTGCTAACTACAAAAAAAAGGCCCACCGCAACTATGTTGCTGTGGGCCTTTTGCTTGGTGCTTGGCCTTAGCGCACGCTTAGGCTTAGCTCTTTCGCGAGTGCGTCGGCTTCTTGCTGCCAAGCTTGGCCTAAGGCGCGCACCAGTGCTGGGTAGCCATCATCGGCTAACGGCGCGGTTACGCTAAAGCTGCGCTGCTTTATGAGTTGCCCGCTGCCATTTAATAATTGCCATTGGCCCTCGGCCAGTGCATCGCCAGTTTGTTGCCCTTGAAAGCGGTGTACTGCGAGGCGCAATTCTCGCACCGGTAATCCGGCGGCAAGCGGTTGCCCTTTGCTGATGATTTGCGCATTTGGCAAGGCGAGGGCGAGGCGTTGTTGCAGCTGTTGTTGCAGCTGCTGGCCTATGCCTTCGGCCCATAAATGCTCGCGCGCTTGATACACCTCAATGTCGTTCAGTTGCATCACTATGCCTTCATTGTCTAAATGATTGGCGATGCGAACGGGTGCCACTACAACGGCGAGCTGAGTGCTAAATTGCTGTGTAGCGGCCGGCGCTGTCATATTGGTGGGCAGCATATAAGTGGTGGGGCCGCTTACTGTGCCTGCGCAGCCCGTTAACCCGCCTAACGTTAAGCCAATGCCGGCCATGAGGCCGACCCAAAGGCGTGGTTTAGCGAGGAGATGGGGGCGAGTGATGAGTCGCGTTTTTATCATTGTTTGGCCCTCGGTTGGGGATCGGCGGATAACTTCTTATTAAAAATAAGTGCATTAGGCTGATCATTTAAGGTGCGCACTACTGGCTGTACATCACGCATTAGTTTTTCGAGCCGCGACAGGGTTTGCGTTAATTCGTTGTAACCTTGAGAGTCAGGCGAGAAGCCTTGTAAGGTATCGCGCAATTGCCGCATGGTGGTGTTGACGTTGGCCGGCAGTTTTGAGGTGGCGGGATCCGTCAATAACTTGTCGACTGAGCTGGCGATGTCGTTAACCTTGCGCATGGTTTGCTCTGTGCTGGCCAAGGTAGTGTTGAGCGTGCTCAAGATAGGCTCAATGTCTAATTTATTCAGCTTATCCAACAGATTAGAAACCTTTTGTTCAATTTGGGCAAACCCACCCGAGGTGCTAGGAAACACGGGCTTTTCCACGAAGGTCATATGCTGGAACGGTGGCGCATCTTTATAGAAATTGAGATCCACAAACAGGGCGCCGGTGAGCAGATTGCCCGCTTTTAATGACGCACGCAGACCATGGCCAAACATGGCATCTAAGCGCTCGGCCCAACTGGCCATGTCTGGTTCGGTGTCTTGATCATCAAAGCGCTCAGGCTCGATACGGATCAAGATAGGAATGGCAAAGCGGCTTAAAGAGTCAGGTTGGGGGGCGGTAAAGTTCCACGGCACGCTGATCACTGTGCCAATGCGCACGCCGCGATATTCCACCGGTGCATTTGGACTTAAGCCGCGCACTGTATCATCGACCAGTAATACATATTCTAAGTAGTTACTGTAATGCCCTTCGTTGGCGCTATCTTCATCATTAAACAGCACATAATTGGCGTCTTCTTTGGCTTGGCGGCCCCTGGGCATGTTAGCGGGAACGCCAAAGGTGATACCGCCGCCAATTAAGGATTCTAATGAACCCACGTTAACTTTAACGCCCTCGGAATCTAGGCGTATGTCTAAGCCTGAGCTGGTCCAAAAACGGCTGTGGCTGGTCACTAAGCCTTCATAAGGCGATTGAATAAAGAGTTTATGGCTCATTTCACGGGTGTCGGGATCAAAATAACTGCTTTCCACGCGACCTACGGTAAAGCCTTGATAGCTCACCGGATCGCCAGTAGACACCGAATTACCGATTTGGCTGGTGAGATTAATGCGTAATCCGGCCGCATCTGGGGGCGCGACCGGTGGTTGGTTTAATACTTGAAACGTTTCAAGCTCTACTTCGCTGTTACCGGGCAAGAGCTGAATAAAGGCGCCAGACAACACTGTGCCTAAACCACTGACGCCTTCACGACCGATACGGGGTTTTACTACCCAGAATTGGGTGTCTTGATTCAGCATCTTGCTGGCTTGTGGAGTCATGCGTGCCACTATTTCGGCGTGGCTTAAATCGTCGGATAAGCTAACTTTTTCGACTTTGCCCACTTCAACATTACGGGTCTTGATCAGCGTTTTTCCTGCTTCTATGCCTTCGGCATTATCCATGATCAAAGTAATAGAAGGCCCTAGGCGGCTCAGGTTATCGTAAATCATCCAAGCGCCAATCAGCACGGCGACTATGGGCACTATCCATACCGGTGATAATGAGCGCTGGAGCCGACGCTTAGCGCGCTGCGGTTCAGACATGGGGTGATTCCTTGCTGGTAGATGAAATAGGGGTTGTTGAAATAGCAGTGGTTGAAATAGCGGATTCGGGTATTAGCGGCGCCGAGGTATGGGTCTGCTTGGGGGCTGTGTGTAACCAGATGCTGCGCGGATCAAATAAAATGGCGGCCAGCATGGTGAGGATCACGACCACGGTAAACGACAGTGCTGCGGCACCTGGCTCCACCGACATCACAGACCCATTGCGGATCAAGGCCACCAAAATGGCCACCACAAATACATCCACCATGGACCAGCGACCGATGAACTCGGTAATCCGATACAGGCGGATACGATTTAAAGGGCTAAGCACCGACTTGGGTTGGCGCACGATATAACAGAGCCATAATAGCGCCAGCATCTTACAAACTGGCACGATAACGCTGGCCGTTAAAATAATCAGGGCGATGGGCCAGTCGCCCGTTTTAAAAAATAACAGCACACCGCCAATAATGGTTGAGGCTTGAACATCCCCTAAAGAGGTAGTGGTCATAATAGGATAAAGGTTGGCGGGTAGATACATCACCATAGCGGCGAATAACAGCGCTAAACTCGCCTGATTATTCACACCCTGATAAAGATGCAAGGGCTCGCCACAACGCCCGCAACTCGGCTTAACCGGTTTTGCCTCCGCCGCTGGACTCGCCGACACGCGATTAACTAAACCACAGATGTGACAGCCAGCTAAGCCTTGTAAGGATGCCGAATAACCGAGTTGTACCTGAGAAGGCGCCTTGGGCTCTGGGTCTAGCTGCTGCCAGAGCCAGTCGCGGTCTACCGATTGGGTGGTGAGTAACAACAAGAGGGCGTAGGCACAAAAGGTCCAAAACGACAGGCCCAGTTCAATATCAGCGATGCCGATTATCTTGATCAAGCTAACTAAGGTGCCAATGACGAACACGTCTGCCATCATCCAAGGTGTTATGTAGCCCAAGGTGCGTGCGATGCGCTGGCTGCGGGGCAGCAACTTGTTTTGTGTCATGCCCACACATAACCACAGCAAGCTGCACAGGTATAAGCCGGGCAGTATGATCACGGTGAGCAGCACGCTCAGCGCAATCAGCGGGTAATGCACACTTATGAGTGCGGCTGCGGTGTCGGTCAGTGCTATGCCATTACCAATGCCATTGATATTAAAGCTTAAAAATGGAAAGGCGACCGATAGTATTAAGGTCACTAAGGTGGCCAACGCCAGCGCCAGACTGCGCTCCGCAGGATTGGTGCGTCTGCGCACTAAGGTATGTTGGCAGCGTGGGCATTCGGCTTTTTCACCATTTTTTAAGCGCGGTAGCGCCAGCACAAGGTCGCATTCATGACAAACGCGCAGTCTACGTCGAGAAACGTTCAGCGACTTGTTAGGCGTCGAATACTGGCTAGCTGAAGACTGTGCAGAGTCGACCAATGAAACTTCCGTATCATAAATTTGCAGGTGAGTGCTTGATACTACGACAGATTTACGCCACTCACCAGCAAAGATGCTCAGCAAATAAGCTGTGTTAGGGGAGCGGCTGCGTATTAAAGCAACGCATATGTGTCCAAGTCGTAATTTTGACTAACTAATCAAAGCTATCCATGCAAAAAGTCAGGTTTTTCTTTATACTACTTTGCCAAAAGCGCTCCCATTTGGAGCCCATCATTTAGAATTTATTATTTGGAACTCATTTATGACTGATGCCAACATTCAAACTCTGCTCTTGGTCGATGACAGCCGTGTAGCGCGCCTCAGCCTAATGCGTCAAATAAGTAGCTTGCCGCGCGAGTTTGAAATATTACAAGCCGCCTCTGCCGATGAAGCTCAAGCATTAATGCAAGACCGCCAAGCGGATGCGGCCTTAATTGACTTTAATATGCCAGGGCGCGATGGCTTGATGTTGGCAGCCGAATTTAGCGAAAGCCACCCTGATATGAAAATGGCACTGGTGACGGCAAACATTCAGCAGCCGTTAGTGGAGCGCGCCGAGGCCTTGGGTATGGCGTTTTTAGCCAAACCCGCTAATTTGGATGCCTTAGCGCGTTTCTTGGGTGTTGCGATATGAGTCGTTTGTTAAGCACAGACGAACACGATGTGGTGGTCGAGCTGATGAATATTGGCATTGGCCGGGCGGCCAATGCTTTGTCGCAGATGGTACAAGATGAAGTGTTGTTATCTGTGCCTGAGCTGCAATTTTTACATCCCGACGAAGCCAGTGACAGCTTTTGTGCTTATC
Source organism: Oceanisphaera sp. W20_SRM_FM3 (assembly GCF_052119705.1). Lineage (NCBI taxonomy): Bacteria > Pseudomonadati > Pseudomonadota > Gammaproteobacteria > Aeromonadales > Aeromonadaceae > Oceanisphaera > Oceanisphaera sp. W20_SRM_FM3. The sequence goes on from NZ_JBGQOP010000006.1 coordinate 101,119, forward strand.
TGCCCAATTTATTAGCCGGTGTGATGCAAGACTTTAGCGGTTTTATGACAGGTCGCGCCGCCTTGTTGTTTCCTGAAGATCGCAGTTTAGAGTTAGTGCGTGCCATTCTCGGTGAAGACATGTCCGCCGATGAAATCTCAGAATTAGAGCAAGAAACCTTAGCCGAGCTCGGCAATATTTTGCTCAATAATTGTTTGGCGACCTTGGCCAATTTACTGAATCACGAAATAAAAACCGAGTTGCCCCACGTATTTAATGTAGATACGCCAAACTTATTACGTCGCTTATCCTTACCGGATGAGACAGATAACACCTCTTTTATCATGTTGGTGCAAATTGAATTCAGCTTGCGCAAGCGTGACCTACAAGGTTATTTGGCTTTTTTAATCGACGTGCAATCTGCCGGCGTATTTGTAGCGTCGTTGCGTAACTATTTGGCTGAGTGTGCTTAATGACTGAGATGCATCAACCAGCAAGCAGCCCAGACTTATGCTCTCTTGGTCTTGAGTATATTGAAAACGGTGTTGCGCTGCTCGACAGTCAGCAAAAAGTGCTGTTCTGGAACCAGTGGTTGGTACGTTATAGCGGCATTACGGCGCAGCAAGCCTGTGGGCAGACCTTAGAAAGCCTGTTTGCTGAGCCTTTGCCTGGGGTTTTGCTCGAGTCTATTCAAGGTGCGTGTGAGCTGGGTTTATCCCGCGTATTGTCTTATCAGCTTCACGGTCAATTGCTGCCTTTGCAAAGTCCTGTGGCATTAACGCCTATCTTTCACTCTTTGGTGTTGCGCTCCATTCGCCAAGGCGACGTGGCGGTCTTGATGCAAGTGCACGACATCACTAATGCGGTGCGCCGCGAGCGTCATTTGCGCGATCAGCAGCAAGCCTTGCGTCAAGCACATAAAACGCAGTCCGAAGAAAAGCAGTTTATAGATACTGTGCTAGAAACCATCAGTGCGCTTGTGGTGGTGACCGATTCGGCGGGATTTATTATTGATATGAATCACAGCGCCGAACTAAGTACCGGCTTTAGCCAAGAGCAATTAATTGGCCAGCCCTTTAAGATGCTGCTTGGATTAGAAAGTTTTAAGCATTTATCTGGCCATCATAAGCTGGCGGGTGAAGCGCGTTCTTTTAACTGTCGCATGACTAATTCTTTTGATGAAGCCATCCATGTGCGCTGGACGGTCAAAGCAGTTAAGGAAACAGATGATCCCCTGCATTATTTGATTTATACCGGTCAAGATATTACTGAGCGTGAGCGCGCCGATGCATTATTGCGGTTAGAGCGTGAAATGTTAGAAATGGCAGCAGGCAATGAACAAGTGGATAATATACTCAATCACGCCTGTTTAGCGCTAGAACGCCAGCTTGAGTCTTGCCGCGTTGCTGTGGTGCAAATAGACGCACAAAATAAATTACAGGTTCGTAACGGGGGGCGGCTGCCCGACAGTTTTTGTGATCAGTTATATGAATTAAAAAGTGAACGTTTGTTGCGCGTATTGCGAACGGGCTTAGATCTCGGCCAGCTACAGATATTTAATGTGCAGCTAAAGAGCGCCCATTGGCAACCTTGGCTGGCGCTGGCGAAAGAATATAAAATGGCCGGTTGCTGGCTAATGCCTATTCAAGTTAACGCCGGGGTTTCAGAATATTTGTTGACGGTATTTCCGCGTTATAAGAGTACCCCTTGCCCCCATGAGCAGATGATGATCCAACGGATAGGGCAATTGACGGCGCTGATTTTGGAGCGCCAGCTACAGCAAGAGCAAATCAAGCAATTGGCCCTCTATGATTCACTCACCGGCCTAGCGAATCGTAGCTTGCTCAATGAGCAATTACAGCGCTGTATTTATCGTGCTCAGCGCCAAGTGGTATCTTTTGCGCTGTTGTTTATTGACCTAAATGGTTTTAAGGCGGTGAATGATACTCTCGGTCACGATGCGGGCGATGCTTTGTTAGTGGCGTTAGGCGAGCGCTTAATGTCGCGTTTTCGTGCTACCGATTGCTGCGCCCGTATTGGCGGTGACGAGTTTGTTATTTTGTTGGATGACATTACCGACGACAGTGTCGCTTTTTCTCTGGCAGATTCATTACTCACGTTAATTGCTCAGCCGCTCAGCTGGGGACAACATACATTACAAGTAACGGCATCCATTGGTATCGCCTTATATCCAGAAGACGGTGATACTGCTGCGGCCTTATTAACGCGAGCCGATAACGCCATGTATCATGCCAAAGCAGACAGTAAGATAACCGGGCTTGGTTGCGTAATGCGATTAAACAATGACGAGTATCAGAGCTGATAACCTACAGAATAATCGATGTTTTGTAGCCCGCCGTCTCTTTGATAAAGAGGACTTCATGGGCCCATCGTATCTGGCGGGTTTTAAACCAAACCGAGCCGAATAAATTGGCTCCTACAAGGGACAAATCAACGGCAAAACCCCAATAAAAAACCCCGCAGTGCGGGGTTTTTTTATGCATTTATGTCGCTTGTGCGATTACGGCTTGTTGCTTATAGAGCTCTGCGCTTATAAAACTCTGCGCTTACAGTACAGCAGCAATACCGTCGCACAGGGCATCTATGTTGTTCTTGGTGATGCCGGCTACGCTAATGCGGCCAGAACCGACGATATAAATGGCAAACTCGTCTTTTAAGCGGGTCACTTGGTCTTTAGTTAAGCCTGAGAAAGAGAACATGCCGTTTTGACGGGCAATAAAGCTAAAGTCTCGGCTTACACCCCGGCTCGCCAATTTTTCGACGAACAGGGTGCGCATTTCTTGGATACGTTCGCGCATCTCGGCCAATTCTGCTAACCAATCTGCATACAGTGCAGGATCTTCGGCAATCAGGGCAATCACGTTGGCGCCGTGGGCCGGTGGGTTGGAGTAGATAGCGCGAATAATCGCTTTAACTTGGCTAAAGGAGGTGTTGGCAGTGTCGGCGTTTTCGGCGACGATAGTAAAGGCACCTACGCGCTCGTTATACATGCCAAAGTTTTTAGAAAAAGAGCTGGCAATCAGCAACTCTTTATTGTGCTCGGCAAACACGCGCAAACCGTAGGCATCTTCGTCTATGCCTTGGCCAAAACCTTGGTAGGCGAAGTCAAACAACGGCAACCAGCCTTTTTCAGCGGACAGTTTTGCCAACTGCTCCCACTGGGCAGGAGTGGGGTCAATACCGGTTGGGTTATGGCAGCAACCGTGTAGCAATACCGCATCACCGGCTTTAGCGTGCGCCAGATCGGCCAGCATGCCGTCAAAGTCTAAGTCTTTGGTCTCGGCGTTATAATAACCGTACTCTTTAACGGTGAGGCCAGAGGCTTCAAACACGGCTCTGTGATTGGCCCAAGTCGGGTTAGAGATCCACACCGTATTGGTGTCTAGCTTGCGGGCAATAAACTCACCGGCAATGCGCAGTGCACCCGTGCCACCAGGAGATTGGGCGGTGCGGGCGCGTTGCTCGCTAATAATGGTGGCGTTTTCACCAAACAACAGCTTTTGCACAACGTCTGCGTAGGCGTGTACGCCTTCAATGCTGAGGTAATTTTTGGTGGTTTGCTCGGCAACTAAACGGGCTTCGGCTTTTTTGACGCAGCGTAGCACAGGCGTTTGGCCGGCTTCGTCTTTATAAATGCCCACACCTAAGTTGATTTTATGGGCACGAGGATCGTTACGAAAAATGTCGGTTAGGCCCAAAATAGGGTCGGCGGGTGCAGCAGTGACCTTCTCAAACATAGCGTTATTCAATCCTTGTGATAACGAGACGATTGCTCAGTGAGCAATAGCCTCAATAAGTAATAAACCCGAATGGGGACGCCTAGTTATAACATTTGCGCAAGCATTACAAAATGATTTTGCGACCTTGCCTGCAAAAAAATTACTTTTTCTTGCCACTAAAGGTATACGCCCGTCACCTTACTTTTTAGGCTGATAGGGGTATATGTGAAGCCTAGGGATCAATGGCTGGTCGCTAATACTGGCGGCGCGCCGTGCACGAACCTGAGCTGGCGGATAATCGGCCAGTTCGGTGATGGCTGGCGGATCGTCTTGGCAAAGTAACAAGGGCAGATGCGCCTTTACCTGTTGCTGGCGGGGGGTGATTTCTTCTTGCCAGCGCACGTTCACCATAGGATGGGTTTTAACCGGCCGGCGCAAGCGCAGCTCTGTATTCGCCGGCAGACGTTTCACATCATAAATTTCCCGATCCACACATTGCAGCCATGTCTGTGGATCTGTGAGTGGCGGTGGCAAAAGGCGCGCGGCCATAAGTTGCGCCACTAACGCATCTTTATCGATTTTTTGAATAATCTGCTTATTCGCCCAGGTAAAGCCTAAGCGCGCCGCCGCTTGAGGCAGTAACACCAGATGACGATACACTTGCAAGGTGATCAAGCCCGGCAAGGTGTTGTGCACCAGCGCGAACTTTTGGTCACGGCTGCCTGCAGCTTGCACCTCGGCCTTAAATTGGTTCTTTAGGTGATTGATCTGCGTAATGTGTTGCGCGAGTTGCGGTTTAAGGTGCGTGGGTAATAACAGATAGCCTGGCAGGCGAAAGCTGGCCTTGGCGGAATGATTAGGCTGAATAAACCACTGTTGATAGCTGCGTAACGCCGCCGCTAGCGCCTCATCACCCAACAGCGGGCTGACTTGAATTTGGCTGACCGGCTCATGCTCATCTCCCATGGCCACGGCGGGCAGGGCAAAGCAGCGCGCCTGAACCTGCCCAAGAGTGGCTTGCTCTGTTAGCCAACTATTAAGCGCGTTAAGAGCCTGTTCGAGAGCAGTAAACACCTGCATTAAGCGCGCGGCTGGGCTAAAGGTGGTTATTATATCTGGAGAAGTCATTGTTTATGCCAACATACTTTAGTGTGTGTTGTAATCTAGCAGCCGGCCTGAAAGCGGGCAAGTATATCAAGCATTGGTCAGTTTTGCAGAGCCCGTGAGTGTCTGTTGTAGGGCCCGTGTCTTAGGTAAAGAGTATTCGGGCCGGTTTGGTTTTTTTTTGTTTAACTGGCAGCGTTGCTGACGGCTTAAAACTGCCCGCAGGGCTTATTGATATGCCATCACTTCGCCGTTTACTCTCAGGTCTAAATATTCACCTGGGCGAAAGGCGCGGGCGCCACTCACGCGCATTTTGATCTGTTGCGTGCCCGATGGGTCTTGCACGCTAAGCTGCACTAGCACGTCATGGCCATAATAAATGGTGTTTAATACGCAGGCGTTAAATTGTGCATCATCCCCATTACACAGCACAAACTGCTCGGGGCGGATCATAATGCGGGTCTCAGGACGGTTGGTTTTGCAGGCCTGCGCCAAGGTATGAGTACCAAGGCGGCTGTGCAGTTGTCCATTAATCAGGCGCGCCGGCAGCACGACGGCCTCGCCGACAAATTGCGCCACTTGCAGATCCACCGGATATTTATATAAAGATACAGGGTCACTCACTTGCACACAGTGGCCGTGGCGCATCACGGCCACCAGATCGGCCATCGACAGCGCTTCTTCTTGATCGTGGGTCACCATAATGGCGGTGGCACCTATGTGCTCAAGGGTGCTCTTCACTTCTTCGCGTAAGCTGATGCGCAGGCCTGCGTCTAAGGCAGAAAACGGCTCATCTAATAGCACTAAAGACGGTGAGGGCGCCAAGGCTCTAGCCAGCGCGATACGTTGTTGTTGGCCGCCGGATAGCTCAAAGGGCATGCGGTGGCCGAGGCCGGTCATGCCGACCAGATCCAGCATCTCATTGACCCGCGCGGTTTGATTGGCTTTCTGTAATTGACTGAGGCCAAAACTGATATTTTTTGCCACCGTTAAGTGCGGAAATAACACCCCATGCTGGGGCACATAGCCGATGTTTCTTCGCTCTGGTTTTACACAGATGTGCTTGGTATTAGTTTGGGCATCAAATACGGTGTTGCCATTGATGGCAATGCGCCCAACATCGGGTGTTTCAAAACCGGCGATGGCGCGCAGCAAGGTGGTTTTACCGCAACCTGAGGGGCCTAACACCGCCAGCATCTTACCTTCATCAAGCGTGAGGCTAATATCTTGCAGGGCTTGTACGTCACCAAAGCATTTTGATAACTGATTAATCATGAGTTTTTGCATAAGTGGCTTCCAGCGCGATCACGCTTGACGAGTGTTGCGCCCAAAAGAGCGCATGGTTAACAGATAAACCGGCAAGCCCGAGATCACAATTAATAACGCCGCATAGGGAGCGGACGCCCCATATTCGGCATTGGATGTGTGCTCCCATACCTTAGTGGCTAGCGTTTCCACGCCGGTAGGGCGCAGTAACAAAGTGGCGGTCAGCTCTTTCATGATTTGTAAAAACACCAAGGCTAAGCCTGCGCCTACGCCCGGTGCGATCAAGGGTAAGGTAATGCGCATAAACACGCTCAGCGCATTTTTGCCTAAGGATCGGGCGACTTCTTCGAGTTGGCTGGACACTTGAACGAGGGCGGCACGGGTAGTGGATTGTGCCAAGGGCAAATACAAGATAGCGTAGCCAATCAGCAATAAGGGCGTAGTTTGATACAGTGGAAATACGTAGCGAATGGCGAAAAAAACTAAGGTTAGGCCGATAACCAAGCCCGGCAAACTGTGAATAAAATAGGGTAAGCGCTCCGCTAAGGTAGAGAGGCGGCCTTGATAGCGTACCGCTAAAAACACCAAAGGCAGGGCCAATCCACTCGTGAGAACAGCGCCACTCAGACCAAAACTTAAGGTAGTAGTGAGGGCACTGATCACCGCCTGACCATGAAATGCACTCGAGCTGCCGGTAAACAACCAATAACCAATAATGCCCAGCGGTACCCCAGCAGCCAAGGCGACCAGTAACAATAAGCCGAGCACCGCCAATGGCTTAAGCCAACCAAGCCTTAGCATTTCGATCTCGCCAGAGGTCCCTTGGCGGGTAATGGCGTAGTGTCGTTTGCCTCTGAGTAATAACTCCAGCCCGATCACCATTAAACACAACAGCAATAATACTAACGTTAACATGGCAGCCGACGCCCCATCGAAGGCCACGTAATATTGGTCGAATATGGCGGTGGTAAAGGTTTCATAATTTAAAAATGCCAAGGCGCCAAATTCCGCCAGCATGTGCAAGGCAATTAAGATGGCGCCACCAAACAGCGCCGGGCGCAGTTGCGGCAAGATCACCTTAAAAAAGGTCTGGGTGCGATTAAAGCCAAGAGAATGCGAGGTTTCTTCTAAGGCTGAGTCCATACCGCGCAAGGCGGCCGCTACCGGCAAATGCAGTAAAGGATAGTTACAAAGCGTGAGTACCAACACGGCGCCGCCTAAGCCTTCAAGCTGTGGGAAAATGGAAATCCAGCTGTAACTGCTAATAAAAGCCGGCACTGCGAAGGGCAGGGTGACTAATGCATTCCACAGCTTACGCTTAGGGATATCGGTGCGTTCAATCAGCCAAGCAGTCGTTACGCCAATCAAGGTGCTAAGCAGCGTCACCATTGCCAGCAGCTGCAGGGTATTGAGCAACAAGTGATAGACTCGCGGGCGAAAAATCAGGCTCACGGCTTGGCTCCAGCCGGCTTCGTGGGCACGCAGCAGAATATAAAACAGTGGCAGACTGGTCAGTAGCACCAATAAGATAACCGGCAGCACTAGGCCAAGAGGGACCGCTTGGGTGCGCTTTTTAACCATGAACTGATCAGACATTAAGGGTTCTCGATTGGCCGACTTACGCATCGGTGGGGCAGCGTCTAGTGCCGTTAAATGGTTCTTTGTAGCCGGCAACTTGTTCGCGAATCCTGTTTAGCAGCATTGTTTTTAAACACAAATCGGCCCGAATAAATTGGGCCCTACGAAAGAAAAGCCCCGTATCCGGCTACGTGTTGGTAATGTAGTCGGCAACTTGTTCGCCGGATCTGCGCAGCAGGATAATTTTTAAGCCAAAGTCATAAAAAAGCCGGAGGCATTATAGACGCCTCCGGCTTTGGTCATTTGACGTGACATATTTTCCGTCCCTGGAAAACTGTGTTTGCGGTTAACTAATACTGAAACGTGTACTTACAGCAAACCCACTTCTTGCAGCAGCTCAATGGCGGCTTTGCCGTCGCTGTATTCGCCTAAATCGAGGGTTCCGTTTGGCGGCGTAAGCTCAGCAAAGGGCTTTAAGCCATGCGTATCGACCTTAGGATTGAGTGGATACTGAGCACTGTTATCAGTCAAAATCTGTTGGCCGGCTTGGCTGGTGGCAAAGGCCATAAACTGCTGGGCTTCATCTAAGTGCTTGCTGGACTTTAAGATAGCCGCACCAGATACGCTGATTAAGTCGCCCAAATCATGGGTGCCCATAAAATAGAGCGCCGAGTGTAGCTTGTCCGCACCTTGCTCCCGGGCCATGTTGTCCCAGTAGTAGTTATTGATCAGGGCAAAGGGCACATCACCGCGCTCAACCGCCGCCATGGCGGCCTTGTTATCACGATATTCTTTGCCATTTTTCTGTAAACCTTCTAGCCAAGTTTTGGCTTTTGCACGACCATCCAATTTTATCATGGCGGACAATTGGGTTTGAAAGGCGCCGCTGGTTTTTACGAAGGCAAATTGGTCTTTCCACTTGGCATCTGTAAGGTCGTACACGGAAGTCGGCAGCTGATCGGGCGAGGTTTTCGCCTTGTTGTACGCCAACACTCGCGAGCGCGCGAGCAAGCCGATCCATTGACCATCAGCATCGCGATAGGCGGCGGGAATATCGTGCAGTGCCTTGGCATCAATCGTCGCCAGCAAGCCTTTATTGGCCAGCATGATCAAAGGGGTGGACTCTTCGGTATAGATAATGTCTGCCGGTGAGCGCGCACCTTCTTCGACGATTTGGTGGGCGAGTTCATTGCTCGCACCTTGACGGCTTTGCACTTTAATATGGGTTTTGGCGGTAAAAGCATCAATTAGGGCGAGAGTGGCAGTTTTATGCTGGCCGTTATAAATGGTCAGATCCGCATAGGCGCTGAGTGGGCTAAAGAGCAGCATAGTCGAGAGCGCCAAGGTGCTGAGTTTAAGGGCGCAGCGGCGAGAATTCGACATAGTAAGATCCTTGGAAGGGCAATGAGAGATATGAATACAGTTGATAATAGCAATGCTTATCAATACCGATAAAATGTATCATACGAACGAGTCATGTCAAGCAGTTAGCTCGGCAGACCTCTCTTATAGCAGGCTAAATATTAATTGTGATCGGTTTATTTTTATCAGTAAGTGAGCAAGAGAAGAGTCAGTAATATCAATGCTTATACGTTGGTATTGAACATAATGTAAGTAGCTGCGCAGTATGGTGTCATAGTGAAATATGCTTTAGGGAGGAAAGTTACAATCGTGTAGCCGGCAATGTATTAGCCGCTCCTGCGAAGCAGGATGGTTTAAGAAAGCAAAACCGTGCCCAAGTCCTCTTCACCGAAGAGACGGGCACACTACAAACCCTGCATTCTGTAAACAAAAAAGCCGACTGCAGGGCGCAGTCGGCTTTAAAAAGCATGAACTTATGGTTTAACGTCAGCGCTTAGCGATGGCGCTCTTGCAGCTTATTGACAACATCACTGAGTTGTAGCTCTTCTTGCTGCAGTAATACGGTCAGGTGATAAAGTAAATCCGCTGACTCATTGACCAACTCTTCTTTGTCGTGCACGGTCGCGGCAAGGGCAGTTTCTACGCCTTCTTCACCGACCTTTTGTGCGATACGCTTGGTACCACTGGCGTACAGACTGGCGGTATAGCTGGACTTAGGATCCGCACCCTTACGGCTGGCGATCACTTGCTCTAATTCGGCCAAGAAGGTGAGGTTGGGGGTGACTTGCTCATTAAAGCAAGACACATGGCCTAAGTGACAAGTAGGACCAATTGGCTCCACTATTGCCAGCAAGGTATCGTTATCGCAGTCGGTGCTGATGTCGACTAACTGCAAAAAATGGCCGGAGCTTTCGCCCTTGGTCCACAAGCGATTTTTAGTGCGACTAAAAAAGGTCACCTGCTTGCTAGCCAAGGTGAGCGCCAGCGCCTCGGTGTTCATGTAGCCCAGCATTAGCACGCGGCCGCTGTGGCGGTCTTGCACTATTACCGGCATTAAACCGTCTACCTTAGCCCAATCCAGTTGGCTTTCATTAAAGCGGCTTTCGTCGAACGATAATACTTGCTTAGCATCAGTCACGAGTTTGAATTCCTTGTTGTCTTAAATACTGCTTCAGCTCAGCGATATTGATGATGCCTTTGTGAAACACGGATGCGGCCAGCGCGCCGTCTACGTCTGCCTGTAAGAAGGCGTCTTTAAAGTGCACCATTTCACCGGCGCCGCCTGAGGCAATGAGCGGCACATTACAAATGGCGCGTACTTTTTGTAGCTGCTCAAGATCGTAACCTTGGCGCACGCCGTCTTGGTTCATGACGTTCAGCACAATTTCACCGGCACCGCGGCGCTGCACTTCTTCCACCCAGTCCAGCGTGCTCCACTTAGTGACCTGAGTGCGGCTTTCGTCACCGGTAAACTGGTGTACCTGATAGAGACCAGTGGTCTCGTCATAGTAAGAGTCGATACCTACTACTATGCACTGTACGCCAAAGGTATTGGCAAGCTCGGTGATCAGTGCGGGATTGCTGAGTGCGGGTGAGTTGATGGAGATCTTATCGGCGCCAAACTCTAAAATTTGCGCCGCATCTGCCACCGATTTAATGCCACCGGCCACACAAAATGGAATGTCGATCACTTCCGCCACGCGGCTGACCCAGCTCTTATCGACCACACGGTCTTGGCTGCTGGCGGTGATGTCATAAAACACCAATTCATCGGCGCCTTCGGCCGCATAGCGTTGGGCCAATGGCACTATGTCACCGATAATTTCGTGGTTACGAAACTTAACGCCTTTTACTACTAAGCCGTCTTTTACGTCTAAACAGGGAATTATGCGTCTTGCCAGCATGCGATTGCCTCTTCTACGGTGAATTTACCTTCCAGCAAAGAGCGACCTAAGATAACCCCGGCCACGCCAGTGTTAGTCAGCGCCTTAATGTCATCGATGTTGCCGATGCCGCCAGAGGCCTGCCATAAAATGGTGGGGTAGCGCGCCGCTAGCTCGCGGTATAAGGCGACGTTTGAGCCAGTGAGCGTGCCGTCTTTGGAGATGTCGGTACACAACACATGGCACAGGCCGGCCGGCAGATAATGCTCGAGCAGGGCTTCGATAGTGATGCCGCTGTCTTCTTGCCAACCGGCAATGGCAATTTTCTTCTCGCCTTCAGGCGTAATGTTAATGTCTAGCGCCAGCACGATGCGCTCTGGGCCGTATTGCTTGATCCAACTCACCACCAATTCCGGATTTTTCACCGCCGTGGAGCCAATGACTACCCGTTGCACGCCGATATCCAGCAAGTCTTTCACGTCTTGCTCGGTGCGAATGCCGCCACCAATTTGCACTGGCACTGGGGTGTTGGTTACTAAGTCTTTAATGATCTCGAGCTGGCGCTGGCTGCTGTCTTTGGCGCCGTCTAAGTCTACTAAATGCAGCTGCGTGGCACCGGCGGCGACATAGAGGTCGAAGCGTTCTTGGGCCGAGGCCGAGTATTGGGTTTTTTGCTGGTAGTCGCCTTGATACAGACGCACCACTTTACCGCCAATGAGGTCGATGGCAGGAATAATCATAATTTACAGCTCCAAGAAATTTTTCAGCAGTTGCGCACCGGCCGCACCCGAGCGCTCGGGGTGAAACTGCACGCCAAAGAAATTGGCGTTGCCAATGGCGGCACTAAAGGCCGCGCCGTGCTGGCTGCTGGCCAGCGTATAGTCGCCTACCGGCACCGCATAGGAGTGCACGAAGTAGAAATAGCTGCCATCGGGAATGTCGTTAAACAGCGGATGATCTGGCATGGAGGTAATTTGATTCCAGCCCATGTGCGGCAAGCGCACGCCATCACTTGCTTGCATGTGCTGACACTCGGCATCCACTAGGCCTAAGCAGTCCACGTTACCTTCTGCCGAGTGCTTAACCAACATCTGCATGCCAAGGCAAATGCCCAGTACCGGCTGTTGCAATTGCCCGATTAACTCCACCAAATTACGCTCGGTCAGGTTTTTCATGGCTTCCGATGCGGTGCCCACGCCGGGCAACAGCAGCTTATCTGCGGCCAGTAGCACGGCGTGATCACGGCTCACGGTTACGCTGTAGCCTAAGCGTTCGATGGCGTAGCGCACCGAGGACAGGTTGGCGCAGCCGGTATCAATAATAGCGACCTTGATGTTGTTGCTAGTGGCTTCGCTCACAAGACCCCCTTGCTGGAAGGCAATTCATTACCCTCCACCTTGAGTGCTTGGCGCAGGGCGCGGCCAAAGCTCTTAAAAGTGCTTTCCACCATGTGATGGGTATTGTCACCGCTCACTTTCAGGTGGATGTTGCAGGCCAGACTATCACTTAACGAGCGGAAGAAGTGCGGCACCATTTCTACCGACATATCGCCGACCTTGTCTTGCTTAAATTTACCGTCAAACGACATATACGGGCGACCGGATAAATCCAGCGTGACCGCCGCCTCACATTCGTCCATCGGCAGTACGAAACCAAAGCGACCGATGCCGCGTTTGTTGCCGAGCGCCTTGCGCAGGGCTTCGCCTAAAGCCAGAGCCGTGTCTTCAACTGTGTGGTGGTCGTCTATGTGCAAGTCGCCATCGACTTGCACGTTGAGCTGAAAACCGCCGTGGGTGGCAATTTGGTCTAACATATGGTCGAAGAAGTTCAGACCGGTGTGGATGTGGCTGCCACCTTGGGTATCCAGATCCAGCGAGATACGGATGTCGGTTTCTTTGGTGGTGCGGGTGACGCTGGCCTTGCGGCCACGGCTTAATAAACTCGCCACGATTTCGTTCCAACCGATAAGCTGGCCTTCGGCATCGGCATGGCCGTAGTGGAAGCTCGGCAGGCCCATGTTTTCGGCTAATTGTATGTCGGTGTGACGATCGCCAATCACCCAAGAGTCGGTAAAGTCGATGCGACCGGCTTGCAGGTAATCTTTCACCAGACCTAAGCGTGGCTTACGGCACGCGCAGTCGTCTTCTTGAAAATGCGGGCAGATTAAGGTGTCCTGAAACTGCACCCCTTGAGAATTCAAGATCTGCATCATCAAGTTATGCGGCGCATCAAAGTCCGCTTGCGGGAAGCTGTCTGTGCCTAAGCCGTCTTGATTGGTCACCATTACCAGCTTGTAGCCTGCGTCTTGCAGCTTCAACAGCGCGGGGATCAGGTTGGGTAAAAACGCCAACTTATCGAGACGGTCTAATTGTTTGTCTACCGCGGGCTCTTCAACCATGGTGCCGTCGCGGTCGATAAATAAAATACGTTGCTTAGTCACTTATTGCTCCTGTTGCAGTACATCGAGTACCGCGTCCATTTCGGCTGGGGTGCCGATGGTGATCCGAATGCAGTCAGCCAAACCGGGTCGGCTGGCGAAGTCGCGCAATATAATACCGGCCTTGGCCATGCGTGCAAATAAGGCCGCACCGTCTTTAAAGCGCACCAACAAGTAGTTGCCGTGAGGGGCGAACACTTCTTTTACCTCTGAATGCTGGCTAAGTTGCAGACCGAGTGTGGTTTTTAGATCATTCACATCCGCCACGCGCTGGCGCATTACCGCCAACCCTTGCTCCGTTAACGCCTGCGCGGCAATTTGCGCCACTGGCTCTGGAATGGGGTAGGGCGCAATCACCTTTAATAGCAGCTCAATCACTTGCGGGTTTGCCAAGGTAAAGCCACAGCGCAAGCCCGCCAGACCAAAGGCCTTAGAGAGGGTGCGGATCAGCACTAACTCGGGGTAATCTGCCAGTAAGCTGGCTTGGCTAAAGCTTGGGCAAAATTCGATATAAGCTTCGTCCACCACCACCAGCGCGCGGCCTTTAGCAGCGCTCAGTAAGCGGCATAAGCCCGCTTGGTCGACCAAATCCCCAGTGGGGTTATTGGGCGAGCACAAGAACACGATTTTTACTTGGTCGAGCTTTGCAATAATGGCGTCAAACTCGGGCTGGCGCTCGGTAGACAAGGGCACATCGATAATGCCCACGTCATTGGTTTGCGCGCTGATGGCGTACATGCCATAAGTGGGCGAGCATAATAAGATGCTATCTTGACCGGGCTCACAGAAGGTGCGAATCAGTAATTCGATACCTTCATCGCCACCACGGGTTACTAACACTTGTTCGGTGCTCACACCGGCGTAGGCCGCGTAGCGATCCACCACCTGCGGCGGCTGGCATTCTGGGTAGCGATTGAGGCGCGCGCAATCAAGCTGATATTCGCCGCTGGCTGCCGCTTCGTTGGCGTTGAGCCAAATATGGCCTTGGCCACCGATGCGCCGCGCCGATTGATAAGGCGTGAGCGCACGGACTTGCTTGCGGGCTAATTGGCTGATGCCTGTATCCGATTGGCTCAAGGCTGAATTAATTAAATCATTCTGGCTCATGCTTGTTTCTCCAGCGCTTGTTTATCTAGCTTGGCAAGCCGCAGGCTGACCGCATTTTTATGGGCATCCAAGGTTTCGGTGGCCGCCAGTAATTCCACTGCAGGTCCTATGGCGCGCAGACCCGCCGGCGTTAGCTCTTGCACGGTAAAACGGCGCTGATAATCAGCTAAACCTAGGCTTGAGTAGGTGCGCGAATAACCGTAGGTGGGCAAGGTGTGGTTGGTGCCACTGGCGTAATCGCCCACCGACTCTGGCGTCCAAGCACCTAAAAATATAGAGCCGGCGTTTTTCAAACTCGGTAGCAGCGCCCGTGGGTCTGCGGTCTGTACGATCAAGTGCTCAGGGGCATAGGCGTTCGAAATTTGGGTAGCTTGCGCGAGATCGGTACAGATAAAAGTACGGCTTTCGGCGAGTGCAAGGCGTGCGATATCGGCACGCGATAACTGGGCCAATTGCTCGTCTAGCGCCAGATTCACCTGGTCGGCGAAGGCCGTGCAGGGCGTGACTAATATCACCTGCGAGTCGGTGCCGTGCTCGGCCTGAGACAATAAGTCGGAGGCCACAAAGTCGGCGTCCGCATCTGCATCGGCAATCACCAACACTTCAGAGGGGCCGGCGGGCATATCGATGGCCGCACCGTCCACATCACCGGAGACTTGGCGCTTGGCTTCTGTGACCCAGGTATTGCCAGGGCCAAAAATCTTGTCCACCTTAGTGATGGTCTCACTGCCATACGCCATGGCCGCTACCGCCTGCGCGCCGCCCAAGGTATAGATGGCATCCACGCCACAGCGGCTGGCGGTGTAAATGATGGCGTCATTAATCGGCGGCGGTGAGCACAATACCACGCGCTCGCAACCGGCTAAACGAGCCGGAATGGCCAACATCATCACGGTGGACACTAAAGGCGCGGTGCCACCGGGCACATATAGGCCTACTTTTTCAATCGGCTGAAGGTGCAGCTCACAGTGCACACCTGGGCTGGTTTCTTGCACTATTGGCGTCGGCAACTGAGCACGGTGAAAGGTCTCAATATTGGTCATCGCCAAGCCGATGGCGGCTTTTAGCTCGTCACTGACGCGTGTTGATGCCGCATCTATCTCGGCCTGCGTTAATTGCAGCGTCTCGCGCTCTGCCTTGTCTAAGGTGCGCGTCAGCTCAATCAGGGCCGCATCGCCGCCTTGGCGGACCTTATCTATAATCTCAGCTACTTGGGCTTCACGGCCACCTTGGGCGAGCGCGGGGCGCCGTAACGCCTGTGCTTGCTCCGCCGTACTTAAGGCATTCCAATCCAGAATTTTCATGATTACTCCATCATCTTCTCGATGGGCAAGACTAAGATGGACGAGGCGCCCAACTCTTTTAAGCCTTCCATGGTTTCCCAGAACATGTCTTCGCTGCTCACCACGTGAATGGCCACTTGGTTGCTTTCACCGGCCAGCGCCATGATAGTGGGGCGCTCGACACCGGGTAGCAGGTCAATTACTTGTTCTAAGCGATCTTTTGGCGCGTGCAGCATTATGTATTTGCTTTCGCGGGCTTGCTGTAAGCCTTGAATACGTGGCAATAACTTATCGATCACCGCTTGTTTACTGGCAGATAACTCAACCGCACTTTGGATCAGCACGGCTTTAGAGCGAAAGATCACGTCCGCTTCCACTAAGCCGTTGGCTTCAAGTGTGGCACCGGTTGATACCAAGTCACAAATGGCATCGGCGACACCGGCGCGAGGCGCCACTTCTACCGAGCCGTTTAGCATCACGCTCTTAAATTTCACGCCTTGGTCGTCCATAAAACGCTTTAATAACCAAGGATAAGAGGTGGCGATGCGCTTGCCTTCGAGGCTTTTCACGCCGCTATAATTGGCATCTTGCGCCACGGCAAGGGATAAGCGGCAACCGCCAAAGTCTAAGCGCTTTAGCACGCTGTATTCGGCGGCTTCGCCTTGGGCTTGGCGATCCATCAGGGTTTCTTCTAATACGTTTTCGCCCACCACGCCCAAATCCACTACGCCATCCATCACCAAACCTGGAATATCGTCATCGCGCACTAACAATAAGTCGACGGGCATGTTTTCGGCGTGAGCGATCAAGCGCTGCTCACGAATGTTGAGTTTAACGCCACACCCTTTGAGCAGTTGCTGACATTCTTTGCTTAAACGGCCTGATTTTTGAATTGCGATACGTAGACGTGTGTTATCCGAAGTCATGATGCTGGTTTCCTTGTGTGTCACGTTAAATGCTAAAAAATAAAAGTGCCTGATTTGAAACAAAACGTTAAAACGAAAATAAAAAACGAAAAAAACCCCCGGAGCAAAGCTTCCGAGGGTCATTTTACAGTCCTGCTGGAAGCCGCCAAGCGTGTGGCCTTCCAGAATAATATTCTGAAAGCCTAGTCGAAGAAATGATGGTGATGATGCTTGGCGTCGAGCAGGAAGTTCATAAATAGTTGGCCTATGTGTTACTAAAATGCGTTGCTAAACTGTCTAGCTATTAGGGTCTGGGCCCACATTAGCAAGCTGAGCTGAGTTTGCCAACCCCAGAAAGCAAGAAAGTTCCCAGCTTGTTTATTTGTTTGCCTGTACCCCGGATCCGGTGCAGGCGTCGTGTTAGTTACTTATATTGCAATATATTAAACTGGCAGACTATTAAACTGTCATTGATCTGTCCGCCAGCCTTAAGGTGGCTGCTTTTGCTTAACGGCCATACATCACCTTAGTCGTGCTTATCTGCCATAAAAGGGCAGCTCATTGAAAGGACGCTTTATTGGCTGATGGGGATCTCACTGAAGGATGAAATAGGATTGCTAGCGCGGGTGATAATATGAAACACCTCTGGATACAGTTGGCCGATAAAGGCTGCGTTATCGACGGCTGTATTGGCAAAGTGGCCGGTGCCAGCTTGGGCGTCGAGTGCGCTGATATTAACCGTCATGCTTAAGTCTAATTTTCCTTCAGCAAGACTGCTTAAATTCTCTAATGACGCATCTGTGGCCACACTGGTGATATTAATGCTTGGAATAAACTGATTCCAGCGGCTGGCGAGCTCACCGCCGAGCGGGTAATAGGTGCCGCCTTGGCTCCCCGAACCCAGCATAAATTCCTGTTTATTGATGACCAGATTTAACTCGGCCACGGGTAAGTTGACGGTGAGGCCTTGCTCTTCATAAAAACGCTTTGCACCGGGATGAATACGCAGCCCCTCGGCACCCTCTAATGCATGCTCTAGCGCTAAAAAGGGCGCTTGAGAGTGGGCTATGCTGCTGCCTTGCTGATACATGACTTTGGCTAATTGGTAAGCCAGCTCATCGCTCACGGTTTGGGTGTTGGCCATGAGTACCGCGAAGGCCGCGAGCGTCGTTACGTCTTGTTCTAAAAATAGGTAGCTTTTTTTGGGGATAGTAAAGCGGCGATAACCGGTGTTTTTTTCAAAATCAGCCAAGACGGCATCAGACACACTCAATAAATTGAGATCGCCTGTGGCGGCCTGCAGGCTGTCGACATTACGACTGGGCAAGCCAAAAAAGCCCATGGCAATATCCGTGCTGCCAGTTTGAATGCCATTGAGTGCCTCTTCAAATCTACCTTCTTGGGCGCTAACGTCGTGTTCTGTGAGGTGATAAGCGTCTAACAGACGAAGGGAGACGTGGTGGCTGGCGCTATTCTCTGGGCCGAGCGCGATTCTGGCTTTGTGCTCGGCTGTATCGCAACCTGCGAGCGTAACCAACAGCAGTGGTGTGACCAGCGTAGCGAGTCGCTTTTTTACCGGCTTGGTAAAGTGTGCTCCAAGCAGTCCCCTAATTTTCATCCGTCTATCCGTCCTCATTGTCAAGCAAGCCGCCATATTAGCGCGAAATGGTAACAATGGCACTTTACGTCTTTGCGCAAAATCACATAACTGCGACCAGCGTCGTTAGCAAACGAAGTCGCAGCGCTTGTTCTCCATTGCAAGCGACTTACCGTGCGCTGATAGGTGTTTTTTGGGTGTCTTGATGTGTGAGCCCAGGGCAGGCAACATAGGGCATAAGTCGGCATAATCAGCGTCAAATGAGTAATAATTTTCAGGGCGTTATTTATCAGCCCCTAAAAAAGTGCTGTTTATAACGTGATAAGGAGAGGGGTATGCTGGAGATAGGGATTATTATCGGTTTGACCTTGCTTGCGGGTCTGGCCATGCCGTTGGGGGCTTTTGTTGGGAGTTATCAGCATCTGCGGCCAAACTGGCTAGAAAATGAATTACGCCACGGGATAGCGGCCTTTGGCGGCGGCGCTTTGCTGTCGGCGGTGGCCTTGGTATTGGTGCCCGAGGGCACGGCACACTTATCCTTGTGGGTCGCGGTACTGTGCTTTAGTGCGGGCGGTCTGACCTTTATGGCGCTGGATATGTTGCTGTATAAGTTCAATACACCGGCTAGCCAATTGGCGGCCATGTTATCTGATTTTATTCCGGAGTCGCTGGCGCTGGGTGCGGCCTTGGCGTTGGGCGGCTCAGGCAGTGCGCTGTTATTAGCGATACTGATGGCGCTGCAAAATATGCCTGAAGGCTTTAATGCGTTTCGGGAGCTTAAGGCGGCAGGTCGTTACAGCGGCAAGCGCATCATTATCACGTTTGCCGTGATGGCTTTGTTAGGACCGGTTGCGGGCTTGTCGGGTTATGTGTGGCTGGCCGACTCTCCCATGTTAGTGGCGGGTATTATGCTGTTTGCGGCGGGGGGGATTTTATATTCGGTGTTTCAAGATATAGCCCCACAAGCGGTACTCGATAAACACTGGGCACCGCCCATGGGGGCCGTGCTGGGTTTTGTATTGGGCGTAGCAGGGCATATGCTTACCCAATAACCATACGGGAGTGAAGGCGCGCGGTAACCTGCGCACCTTGGTCATTGCGAGCGTAGCGCGGCAATCCATGCTACAACGGCGCGGTACACAACTCTGGATTGCCGCGTCGCTACGCTCCTCGCAATGACAGCTGAGGGGCGCTAGTGTTTATTGTCGCGCTCAGTATTGGCTTCTTGTTGCAGCACTTTGGGCGCTTTTTCAATATGGTCTGCCTCAAACAAGGTTTCTAGCTCGGCGCGGGCTTGGCGCGCACTTTGAAATAGCGCCGCTTCATCGTCATACACCTTATGCTGCTCCATCAGTAGTTGTTCATCGTGCTCGCGAAAGCGATGTAAGCGCGCTTCAATTTGTTCTTCTTTTAGGCCTAAGCCTTGCATTACCCGCCGACACATTTCGAGGCTGGAATGAAAGGTCTCGCGCACCGGCATGGCCCCTAAATCCCATAGTTTGTGCACGTGCTGGCGGTTACGCGCTCGAGATACCACTTTCATATGCGGATAACGAGCACGAATGGCTTGAGTAATATGCAGATTGGTATCGGGATTGTCGGTGGCGACAATAAAAAACTCCGCCTGCTCGGCACCGGCACTGCGCAACACGCCGGGGCGCAATGGATCCCCGTAAAAGATGGCGATATTATCAATTTTGCGGGTAATGCTGATGGTGTCGACTTCGGTTTCAAAGGCCACAAAGGGAATGCGCTGTGCGCGCAACACCCGCGCCACAATTTGCCCCATGCGGCCCATGCCGACGATCACGGCACGGGGCTGATTATCAGTCACCTCGTGATATTCGGGCGGCACTGGGCGAATAGTGGCCGCTTGAGTCAGTATTTGAGATAAAGCCAGCAAGATGAGCGGCGTTAACGCCATCGATAAGGTGATGGTCAGCACTAAAATACTGTGCAGTTCACGGTCAAACAGGGCGTTATCACGGGCAAGACCAAACAATACGAAAGCAAACTCGCCACCGGCGGCCAGTAACAGGCCTAATTTAAGGGCGCTCATGCCATCGAGCTGGCCGATTTGGCGACCGACCAAGGCTAACAAAGGCAATTTTAGTGCCAGCAGTAATAGCGATAAGCCAATAATTAGCACAGGATGACCCAAAAGCAGACTTAAATCCGCACTCATGCCCACACCAATAAAGAACAAGCCCAGCAATAAGCCTTTAAAGGGCTCGATTTGCGACTCTAATTCGTGGCGATATTCAGAATCTGCCAACAGCATGCCGGCCAAGAAGGCACCGAGCGCCATGGACACATGGGCCCATTCCATTAAATAGGCGGTGCCCATGACCACTAATAAGGCGGTAGCCGTCGACACTTCTTGTAAGCCGGTTTTGGCGACGATGCGAAATACCGGTCGCAATAAGTAACGGCCGCCGATCACCACCAGACCTATGCTGGCGACCATTTGCAGTAATTGGACGCCTCCTGTGCCTGAGTTGGCTTGCGCCGCACCCAGCGCCGGAACCATGGCAATCAGTGGGATGGCGGCTATGTCTTGAAACAATAAGATGGCGAAGGCTTGGCGGCCATGGGGGCTGGTCATTTCCTTGCGCTCGGCTAGTAGCTGTAAGCCCATGGCCGTGGAAGAAAGCGCCAATCCAAAGCCGATGATGACGGCGGCTTTCCAACCTTGACCAAAACCTTGCCAAGCGATGATACCTAACACTAGTCCGGTGAGCAGCACCTGCGAGAGGCCGGCGCCAAACACGGCGCGGCGCATCACCCAAAGCCGTCGCGGCGATAACTCGAGGCCGATAATAAACATCAGCATCACCACGCCCAGCTCAGATAGCTGAGAGATGCTGTCGGGTTGGCTTATCAAGCCCAATACCGAGGGGCCGATTAACACGCCGCCCAGCAAATAGCCCAGCACGGCGCCCAGTTTTAGCCGCTTAGCGAGCGGTACCATTAACACTGCGGTTAATAGAAAGACAACGCTGGCATGCAGTAAGCCACCGGTTTCTTGCATCATAACTCCTAGCAATCGGAGGCGGTGCTTGAGGAGAGCACTCGCGAAAAAAACCAAAATAGTGTCGCACGGGCGTGTTAAAAACTAAATGTAAATGAAATATAAAAACGCAATGCTTAGGCATCGTCTTGCTAACGCTTTGGTGACCGCTTTTGTTATCATGACTTTTTATTAAATAGAGACTCACCGGTTTTGGATGATGACAGCACACGTATCGATGCTAACTTGACGGATCCTGCTGGGGATTTATCTGCGGATTTGTTGACGGGTCTCTTTGCGCCACAAGGCCCCTTGGTACAAGCGATAGCGGGCTTTCAGCCTAGAGCGGCGCAAATAGCCATGGCCGATGCCGTCACCCAAGCGCTGCACACTCAGCAACCGCTGGTGGTTGAGGCGGGCACTGGCACCGGCAAAACCTTCGCCTATTTGGCCCCTGTATTGGCGAGCGGTAAGAAAGTTATCCTCAGTACCGGCTCGCGCAATCTGCAAGAGCAGCTGTTTCATCGTGACTTGCCGACGCTGATGAAGGCCATGCACTATCATCATCCGGTGGCGCTACTTAAGGGGCGCGCCAACTATATCTGCATCGAACGCCTTAATTTACTGAACGACAGCGTGCCGCATTTGTCGCCGGAAGGCTTAGCCGACTTGCAAAGAGTGCGCCGCTTTATGCCCATGACCCACAGCGGGGATATTGGCGATATTCCGGGGTTGGCGGAGCGCAGTGACGTGTTGGCGCTGGTGACCAGCAATAACGACAACTGCTTAGGCCGAGAATGCGGCCATTATCAAGACTGCTTTCTGGTAAAGGCGCGCGCCAAGGCCATGGACGCACAGGTGGTGGTGGTGAATCATCATCTGTTTTTTGCCGACATGGCGGTGCGCGATACCGGCTTTGGCCAGCTTATTCCCGATGCCGACGCCTATATTCTCGATGAGGCTCATCAGCTGCCAGAGATTGCCGGCCAGTATTTTGGTCAGAGTCAGTCCAGTCGCCAATGGTTAGAATTAGCGCGTGACGTGCGGCTGGCGCAAAAAGTCGAAGCCAAAGACATGGCGCAAATTGCAAAGGCGGCAGATCAAATTGAGCGCCATGCCCAAGACTTGCGTCTTACCTTTGGTTACGACAGCTCGCGCGGCCAACTTAGGCCTATGTTGGCTAAGCCCGATGTGGGCCAAGCGCTGGTGCGCCTCAACGAAAGCGCCAGCTTCGCTTATGATGTTTTGAAGCTGGCGCTGGGGCGGGGCGAACAACTGGACCAAGGCTTTGAGCGCTTGGTGAGTATGCGCAGCCAATTAGAGTCGGTGACGCGCATCCAAGAAGACGGCTATTCCTATTGGTTTGAATGCACGCGCCTGCACATTAGTTTTCATAAGACGCCCTTATCGGTGGCAGAGCGCTTTTCGGCGGAGCTGGCTAAAGAGAAGGTCAGTTGGATTTTCACCTCGGCCACCTTGGCGGTGGGTGACAGCTTTGGCCACTTTTGTGCGGACATGGGCCTCAATGATTGCCGTACCCTGCAATTAGACAGCCCCTTCGATTACGCCCAGCAGTCACGTTTATGTGTACCGCGCTATTTACCCGCTACCAATGCCCTTAATCGCGGCAAGCAATTGGCGGAAAGTTTGCTGGAGACCTTAAGCTTGGTACCCGGCGGCAGCTTTTTTCTCTGCACCAGCTATAAGGTGATGAATGAGGTGGCGGAAATTTTGCGCCAGCAATTAGATCGCACCATATTAGTGCAGGGTGAAGATAACAAGGTGCGCTTGCTCGAACGATTTAGCCAAGATGGTCGAGCGGTGTTAGTGGCCACCAGCAGCTTTTGGGAAGGCATAGACGTACGTGGGCAGGCATTACGATGCGTGGTGATCGACAAATTGCCTTTTAGTGCGCCAGACGATCCACAACTGAGCGCGCGGCTCGAAGACTGTAAACGCCGCGGTGAAGACGGCTTTGTCAAGGTGCAATTACCCAAGGCCATTATCACCTTAAAACAGGGCGTGGGCCGTTTGATCCGCGATATTAGCGATCAAGGCGTACTGATTATTACCGATGATAGATTAGTCAACCGCGCCTATGGCGGCGATTTTCTCAATAGTTTACCGGCCATGCCGCGCACCCGAAGCCTGGCCGAGTTGAATGCTTTTTTATTAACGCTGGAGCAATAATATGACCCGCATTTCGGCCAAAATTTTGGCCATAGACACGGCCACCGAGGCCTGTTCAGCCGCCCTGTGGCAAGACGGCCGTTTACTTAGCCGTTATGAGGTCGCACCACGCGGTCATACGGACTTAATTTTGCCCATGGTGGCCGAGTTATTGGCAGAAAGTGAATTAACGCTTAACCAGCTGGATGCCATCGCCTTCGGCCGTGGTCCTGGCTCCTTTACGGGCGTGCGCATCACCTTGGGCGTGGCGCAAGGCCTAGCCTTTGGCGCCGATCTGCCCTTACTGGGCGTGTCTAATTTACAAGCGCTGGCGCAGGGCGCGTATCGAGTTTGCCGAGCCGAGTCGGCTTTAGCGGCGATAGATGCGCGCATGGGGGAGATTTACGTGGGCGGCTTTGCGCTACGTAATAATGATGGCGCTAGTGATGGTGAGGGCGATGGCCTGATGATCAGTACCGATCTCGAGCAAGTCCTCACACCGAGTGATTGGCTGGCAAGCACAGCGGGCCAAGGCTGGACTGTGGGTGTGGGCTCAGGCTTTGTCACCTATCCAGAGCTGAATGCCCGTTATGGTGAGCTATGCACGGCGTTGCCCTATCCCGAGGCGCAAGACTTATTGCCGCAGGCGTTAGCTATGTGGCAGCAAGGGCTAGGCGTGGCGGCAGCAGAGGCTGTGCCTGTCTATTTGCGAGACAAGGTCACCTGGCAAAAACTGCCAGGCCGCTAAGGAAATACCCATGGTTATATTTTCAATCAGGCAGCGTCTCGATAAGCAGTGCTTATTGTTTTACGCACAGCGCCCTTATCATCGCAGTTTGCAGTATCGATTGCGCCGACGACGTAATAATCTGCGCAGGACTCGCTTGTGGCATTTTAGGCAGCGTTAGTCACGTTATCATTCGCAATTTGTGTTATGTTTTAGTTACTTAATTGTGTTTAATTGTCGGTATTAGAACGAGAGGTTTAGGCAAACGGCGTTAAATTTAGTAAAGGGTGATCCGGTTACGCGCGCCTATTCAGCTTTGTCATCGCGTTATGTCCTGTACTAGGAGAACAATATGGAACATGTTCAAGCAGAACCGCAGCCGCTGTCTTTCACGGGCAAGCCCTGGCTAAACCGATATCCAGACGACGTACCCGACGAGATTGATGCCGATAAATTTAGCTCGTTAATGGAGATGTTTGAGCAGGGCGTTCGTGATTATGCCGATAAGCCGGCTTTTACTAACTTCGGTAAGACCATCAGCTATCGGGAGCTAGATACCTTGTCGCGGGACTTTGCGGCTTACTTACAAAGTAGCCTGCAGCTCAGCGTCGGCGATCGTATCGCCCTTATGATGCCTAACCTGTTGCAGTATCCGGTGTGTTTGTTTGGCGCCTTGCGGGCGGGACTGGTGGTGGTGAACGTTAACCCCTTATATACGGCCCGTGAATTAAAATTCCAGTTAAACGATGCTCAAGTAGACACTATCGTGATCGTGGAAAACTTCGCCCATACCTTGACCGAAGTCTTGTCTGATACAGCGGTCAAAAACGTGCTGTTAACTCGTATGGGAGATCACTTAGGGCGAGTAAAAGGCACAGTACTGAATTTAGTGGTGAAGTACGTAAAGAAGTTGATCCCCGCCTATCAGTTGCCCAGCGCCATCACGTATCAAGCCGCCATGGGCGCGGGTAGAAAATTACCGTATGCGCGGCCTACGCTTACCGGCGACAGCTTAGCTTTCTTACAATATACCGGCGGCACCACAGGGCGCTCAAAAGGCGCCATGTTAAGTCATCGTAATTTGCTGGCTAACGTTGAACAATGCGTGGGCGTATACGGACCTGTGCTAAAAGTGGGCAAGGAGAAAGTGGTCACGGCATTACCGCTTTATCATATATTTGCGCTCACTGCGAACGGCCTGTTGTTCTTTCGCTTAGGGTCGGAAAACTTATTAATCACCAATCCGCGGGATATTCCCCGCTTCGTGAAAGAGCTAGATAACGCGAATTTCACCTGCATTACTGGCGTGAATACCTTATTTAATGCGTTGATTAATAATGAAGATTTTCAAAAACTTAACTTTAGTAGTTTGAAGCTCACCATAGGGGGCGGCATGGCAGTGCAGCGGGTGGTGGCTGAGCACTGGCAGCGCATCACCGGCTGTCGATTGCTTGAAGGCTATGGACTCACCGAATGCTCACCCTTGGTAACCGTCTGCCCTTATGATATGCAGGCCTATAACGGATCCATCGGCTTGCCGGTGTGCGCCACCGATGTGCGTTTGGTGGACGATCATGATGAAGTGATTAGCTTGACACATACGCCGGGTGAAATGGAGGTAAAAGGGCCACAGGTGATGAGTGGTTACTGGCAGGCCGACCCCAATGAGGCTAAAGGTCCAGACAGCCCTTTTCATGATGGCTGGCTGCGTACCGGTGACATTGCCACCATGGATGAGCAAGGCTTCTTTACCATAGTGGATCGCAAGAAAGACATGATATTGGTGTCGGGCTTTAATGTGTTCCCCAATGAGATTGAAGAAGTCGCTATGCAGCATCCGAACGTCTTGGAAGCCGCCGCCGTGGGTGTACAACAAGCCGAAGGGGGTGAAATAGTGAAGCTAGTGGTGGTGAAAAAGCCCGGTACTCAATTGGATGAAAAGACTTTGAAGGATCACTGTCGCCAATATCTTACTGCCTATAAGGTGCCGAAAGTGGTAGAATTTCGCGACGAATTGCCCAAAACAAACGTCGGTAAAATACTGCGCCGAGAGCTCAGAGACACAGTGTCCTAGCTTAATTTTCGTTTGCGTTTAAACCCCGGGCCTCCGGGGTTTTTTATGACCGTTTAGACGAGTACCCATGACTTATACCTTGATCACCGATACCCCAGCCCTCGCCGATTTCTGCCAGACTCCCGCTCGCGTGCTGGCGCTGGATACGGAATTTATTCGCACTCGCACTTTTTATGCCAAGCCGGGTTTATATCAGCTGTTTGATGGCCAGCAGACGGTATTGATTGATCCTGTGGTCGTGCCTGACTTATCGCCTTTATGGCAGTTATTACAAGATCCCGCTCGTATCTGCGTGCTGCACGCGGGGGGAGAAGATTTAGAGTTATTACAGCATCAAAGTGGCGGCTTGCCGGCGCATATTCATGACACGCAATTGGCCGCCGCTTTCTTAGGCATAGGTGCCCAAATTGGCTTTGCGCCGCTGGTAGAAAACCTGCTCGGTGTACATTTAGATAAAGCCCATTCGCGCACCGATTGGCTGGCGCGCCCTTTATCGAGTGCACAACTGAATTATGCGGCGGACGATGTGATTTATCTGTATCCCATTTATCAGCAGCTAATGGAGCGTTTGGCCAAGAAAGGGCTGATGGACTGGTTTGAACAAGAGTGTGAGCGGGGCGTTAAACGTCGCAGTGAAAGTGTCGACCCGCAATTTGCCTACCTCGACATTAAAAACGCGTGGACACTGGACCGCCAAGCATTGGCGATTTTGCAGCATGTATGCGAATGGCGCTTAACCGAGGCGCGTCGTCGCGACTTAGCGGTGAACTTTGTGGTGAAAGAAGCGCACTTGTTGCGCGTGGCTGAACGTGCGCCCTTGACGCTTTCAGATTTGAACAAGTTAGACTTGGATCCCATGGAAATTCGTCGTCACGGTGACACCCTGCTCAAATTAGTGCAAGTGGCACTGGACAGCCCAGAGCGCTGGCCTGATCCGGTGCAGCGCTTGATTGACTTCCCTGATTACAAAAGCGAGCTAGCGCGCATTAAGGGCTTGATTGATATTGCCGGTGAGCAGGCCGAGATACCGACCGAGGTGATAGCGTCAAAGCGAGTGATCCATCAGTACTTAAGCTGGAAGTGGCGCTTGAGTGAGAGCCGAGACATGACGCCCACCTTGTTGCAGGGCTGGCGTGGCGAGCTGTTAGCGGGGCAGTTATAAGTGGCTGAGTCGTCAAACGTGAAGCGTAAGGAGTAACCTCCCTCGCTCATGCTGCAAAAAGCCCCAAGGCCAACATCTGTTGGCCTTGGGGCTTTTTTATTACTGATTTTTTATTACTGAGTGTGTGCGTTAGGCTTGGCTAATTATTCTGTTTTGCCGATCGCTTTTTCATCCACTTCAGGAAACATAATATTCAGCTCTAACACAGATAGGTTATCGCCTTTCTGATCCAGCTGTACCGAAATTTGATCGATATCTATATTCACATACTTACGGATCACCGCCAATATATCTTGTTGCATTTGCGGCAGATAATCCGGGGTATCCCGCCGGCTACGTTCGTGCGCAACTATGATCTGTAAGCGCTCTTTAGCAAGCTGGGCGCTATTTTGATTTTTTCGCGAACGGAAATAGTTCAGTAGAGACATGCCTTAACTCCCAAAAATTCGGCTGAAAAATCCCTTTTTCTCTTCATCGAGGAAGCGAAAAGGGCGCTCTTCACCTAACAGGCGAGCCACGGCATCGGCATACGCCAGACCCGCATCGGACTCTTCATCCAAGATAACTGGCTCACCGGCGTTAGAGGCTTTTAATACGGCTTGTGATTCTGGAATGACACCCAGCAGCGGAATGGCCAAAATTTCCTGAACGTCTTGCACCGCCAACATGTCGCCGCGATTCACGCGCTCAGGTGAATAACGAGTCAGCAATAGATGCTCCTTGATGGGCTCCATATTGTGCTCTGCACGCCACGACTTAGACGATAATATGCCCAGTACGCGATCAGAATCTCGAACCGAAGACACTTCAGGGTTAGTGGTAATAATGGCTTCATCGGCAAAATACAAGGCGATCAGGGCACCGGTTTCAATGCCGGCGGGCGAATCACAGATAATGTATTTAAAGTCCATGGCGGCCAAGTCTTTTAAGACCTTCTCTACGCCTTCTCGGGTGAGGGCGTCTTTATCGCGGGTTTGAGACGCGGGCAAGATATAGAGATTGTCGACCCGCTTATCGCGGATCAAGGCTTGGTTTAAGTTGGCATCGCCGTTGATGACGTTCACAAAGTCATACACAACGCGACGCTCACAGCCCATGATCAGGTCTAAGTTACGCAGGCCGATATCGAAGTCGATAACGGCCGTTTTGTGACCCAGCACGGCTAAACCGGTACCAATGGCCGCGCTAGAGGTTGTTTTACCCACTCCGCCCTTACCAGAGGTGACGACGATAATTCGAGCCATATTTGCTTCCTAAAATCGTAAAATTAGAGACGGTCGAGCGTTAATTGCTCGTCCACCAAAGAAATAGTGATCGCCTGTTCCCAGTGCTCACCCTGTAATCCTGCGCTGATTTGGTAATGGCCGGCGACCGAGACCAGCTCAGCCATCAGTTGCTGGCAATAAATGCGAGCCGACTCATTGCCTTTGGCTCCCGCCACGGCACGGCCGCGTAATTGGCCATAAATATGCACACTGTCATCGGCGATCACTTCCGCGCCATTACTGACCGAGCCCAGTACCACCAGTGAGCCATTAGGGGCATACACTTGTTGGCCGGATCTTACTGGGCCGCGATGCACCTTAGTATTGGGCAAGTTAAGCAGCTCAGTGGGCACGTCTTTGGGCTCGGTATAGGCAGGCGCGACCGCAGCTTTACCACTGCTGATCACCGCTAAACCTGCCGCTCGAGCCGCCGCTCGGGTCGCATCATCCTTAGCGCCGGTAATGCCTACCGGTACTAAATCGAGCTCTCTGAGTGCGTCCGCCAAGGCGTAGAAGTCTGGCGTATGCGGAAGCTTCTCAATATTAATGACTAAAGGGGCGGCGCGAAAAAAAGCCGGCGCAACTGCTATTTTTTCTGCTAACAACCGCTTTACTATATTTATATCCTGATCTGCGATGTGCACCACAGAAAGAGTAAAGCTGCTGCCTTTTAATTCAATACCTTGCTCCGCCATAAGCGGCTGTCCCCCGAGGATGTAATCCTTTTTGTTATTGGTCGCGCTGATGTTATAGTTTGCCGACCTCACTGGCAATAAAGCCGACGGATTATAGCAATTTCCATGTTATCTGTAGTATATAAAAGCCTTAAGAAGGCAGAAACTTATCTTTTTGTTGAAAGACGCGACGACTTTTCTCGCGTACCTGCGCCTTTATTGCAGACTTTCGGCACACCCAAACTGGCCATGATCATTAATTTGGCCACTAAAACCCATTTAGGCCAAGCAGATTTAGCCAAGGTCCGCGCCGCACTGATTACCCAAGGTTATTATTTACAATTGCCACCCCCGCCAGAGGACATGCTTAAGCAAATGCGTGAGCAACAAGCGGCGGAGCAAGGCTAGCCAATCGTTTGCAAATTGTCAGCTGCCAGCTAAGCCATGCACAACACGGCTTTTACTATAGTCGACTATTTGAAAACGGCCGCCTTTTGCTAACAAGCGTTAAGTGGGCAGGTTAGACTCATTCACTATCATCACGCACAGGAGCCTTATGTATCAACATCTGGACTTACACGGGCAGCCACTGCCTTATGGCGTGGGTAAAGTGGTGTGCGTGGGGCGCAGTTATGCGAGTCATGCCGCTGAGCTTAATAATCCCATCCCAAGTGAGCCGCTGTTATTCATTAAACCGGCAACCAGTTTAGTCGGATTAACGGCCCCCTTGGTGTTACCTAAAGGGCAGGGCGCGATTCACCACGAAGTGGAAGTGGCGCTCTTGATTGGGCGGCGCTTATGCCAAGCCGATGCCGTGCAAGCTATGTCCGCCATTGTGGGCATAGGGCTGGCGCTGGATTTAACGCTGCGTGATGTACAAGATACACTTAAAAAACAAGGCCACCCTTGGGAGCGAGCCAAAGCCTTTGATGGCAGTTGCCCCATGAGCCCCTTTGTGACACCCGATGCCTTAGCTGACTTACAGGCGTTGGACTTTTCACTCACCGTGAATGACCAGCTGCGCCAAACCGGCAATACCCGAGATTTAATGTGGCCGATTGGGGAGTTGCTGGCTTTTATGAGTCAGTGTTTTACCCTAGAGCCCGGTGACATAGTGCTGACCGGTACACCTCAAGGGGTGGCTGAGTTGCGGGCATTAGATTCACTTGAGCTGCAATTAAACGGACAGCTTGGTTTTAGTGCGACCGTATCTTAATAACTGAGTCTGAATAATTAGGCGACACAACTAAGCCTGCATAATTAAGACGGAAAAATAAAGCGTTATGACGCAGGAAAAAATAATGGAAAGCAATTTTTGGCATACCAAGACCTTAGACCAAATGTCGGATCAAGAATGGGAAGCCTTGTGTGATGGCTGCGGTAAATGCTGCCTCAATAAACTGATCGACGAAGACACGGATGAGCTGATCCACACCAATGTGTCTTGCGAGTTACTCAATACCCACAGCTGTGCCTGCAGTAACTACGAAAACCGGTTTGATATCGTGCCCGACTGCTTGAAGATCACTCGCGATAAGCTGGAAGATTACTTCTGGCTGCCTTCAACCTGCGCCTATCGCTTATTAGCGGAAGGTCAGTCGTTACCCTCTTGGCATCCGCTGCGTACCGGCTCTAAAAGCGCCATGCACAAAGCCGGACAGTCGGTACGTGGCAAGGTCGTGCCTGAGTCTAAAGCCGGCGCTTGGGAAGACCATATTATTATGTGGGCAAGCTGATTGTTGGTGAGGCGTGAGGGGTAAAGAGTGAGGGGAAAGATAAAAACCTCCACCACTCATGCTAACCACTACATAGTTATCAAAAAGCCGAACCCTAGGGTTCGGCTTTTTATTTAAACTCGCGTGATGAATTTGACTGTAATATCAGTGACGGTTTTTATTCACGCCTCACGCTTAATGGCACTCACCAATCGCACCATAATAAACAACAGTGCTAGGGCGGCTAGGACGGCAAATATTCCGAGTAGCCATTGCGGCATGCTAAAGCCTAACCAGCTCCAGCTGATATCGGCACAATCTCCACTAGGGTGAAACACGCTGGGTAGCCAGCTATCTAACGCCAACCAGCGGGGAAATTCGGCGGTGGTAGTGCACTTAGCAAAGGGTGAGGGATGAAACTGATAGTGAATGTGTTCTTTGGCCAGTAACACGCCTTTGCTGGCGGCGGCTAGCCAACCCAGCAGGGCCAGATTACTGAGTACAGGACAGCGAGGGCTCAGCCAGCCTAAGGCGCCGGCGAGCATTACCCCGACTAAGGCGGCTCTTTGGTAGACGCACATAACGCAGGGTGCCATGTCGAGCGCGTATTGAAAAAATAGCGCTATAGCCAGTAGCAAGGCCGAGCCTAAGGTAAGGCTTGCCCAAGCAAGTCGAGAGTGAGAAAACGCCTGTAATCTTGATACTGGTACCATCTTTACCTCTAATAAATAATTGCCGCTTATGTTGATGCTGATTGTTTATGGTAAGTGTTTATGGAAAGGCCCTAGCTTAAGGTTAATGCTTACTCGCTGAGAGCTTGTCGGTCACTGGTCTGCTCTGTTATTATCTTTGGCTTAATTACTTGGCTGTGGGGTTGGCCAAGCAACAAGTCAGATCCCAACAAGTTTGACTCCAACAAGTCAGATCCAGTCCTCAAAATTAATTCCATAAAACTTAATTCAATAAACCCTAATTCAACAAACAGAGTGATTTCATGGTTATTCCGGCGTCGAGTGCGATTAAAACAAGTGCGACAAAGACAAGTGTTATCAAGCCTCTGGGTGTGATTAAAGCACAGAGCCCGGCTAATTTTGCCGAGCAATATATCATAGAATCCATCTGGAACAGCCATTTTGCGCCGGGTTCTATTTTACCCGCCGAGCGCGAGTTATCTGAGCTGATTGGCGTGACGCGCACCACCTTGCGAGAAGTGCTGCAACGTCTGGCGCGCGATGGTTGGTTAACCATACAACATGGTAAGCCCACTAAAGTGAATAACTTTTGGGAAACCTCTAGCCTGAATATCCTCGAGACTTTAGCTCGTCTCGATGAAGATAAAATGCCGGCGCTGATCGAGCATTTGTTGTCGGCCCGTACTCACATTAGCTGCATCTTTATTCGGGCCGCCGTTAAAAACAATCCAGAACAAGTGGCTGCCACTACCTTAGGTTTAGAGGCGCTGGCAGATGATGCGGATGCATTTGCCGCCTTTGATTATGACTTGCATCATAAACTGGCCTTTGCCTCGGGCAATCCCATTTATGGCCTGATTTTAAACGGCTTTAAAGGCTTATATTGTCGAGTAGGGCGTTACTATTTTTCTTCAGCGGCGGCGCGCCAACTGGCCAGCGATTATTATCAGTCCTTGTCCAGCTTGGCCACTCAAGGCTGTGGACGTCAAATTGTTGAGCGGGTCCGAGAATACGGCAAAGCCTCCGGCCAACTGTGGGCTGAGATGCGTGAACAGCTGCCGGTGGGCTTTGTTAATCCCAGCTAATTGACAAGTCGGCTCCTCGCCTTATCTTGGTATGGCCAAGGGGGCGTGCCAAACATGAAAAGGTCGACCTTGTTATGAGGTCGACCTTTTTGTTATGACTAAGTGCTAAGTGCTAGGTGCTAAGTACTCGGTTTAGGCGTGCCCGTTTAGGTTTCTCGCTTAGGGCAGCGGCTAATAATGGTGGCGCTGCCCTCAGGCGTTTCTTGCTCTAATACCACATCAAAGCCCCATAAGCGGTGTACGTGCTTAAGCACTTCATGGCGCGAGTCAGACAGTGGTATGTTCTGGTGTGCCACATAGCGCAAGGTTAACGAGCGATCCCCCTTAAATTCCACGTTATAAACCTGAATATTAGGTTCAAGATTAGCTAAGTTATATTGGTCTGATAGCTGCTGCCTTAGCTTCTGGTAACCCAGTTCATCGTGAATAGCAGAAATCTGTAAAAAGTTTTTTGTTTCATCATCCACCACGCCAAATAAGCGCAAGTCTCGCATCACTTTAGGTGATAAAAACTGGCTGATAAAACTTTCGTCCTTAAAGTTTTCCATGGCAAAGTGCAGGGTTTTTACCCAGTCGGAGCCGGCTATACCCGGAAACCACGCTTTATCTTCGGCTGTGGGTTGCTCACAGATGCGGCGTAAGTCCATAAAAATGGCAAAGCCCAACGCATAGGGATTTATGCCGGAATAGTGTGGGCTGTTATAGGAGGGCTGATACACCACATTGGTGTGATTGTGTAATATCTCCATGATAAAGCTGTCTGTGACTAACCCCTCATCATACAGCTGCTGAGTAATGGTGTAGTGCCAAAAAGTAGCCCAGCCTTCGTTCATCACTTGGGTTTGTTTTTGCGGATAAAAATACTGACTGATCTTGCGCACTATGCGTACCAGCTCGCGTTGCCAAGGCTCCAGCAAGGGGGCGTGCTTTTCAATAAAATAGAGCAAGTTCTCTTCTGGCTCCGCTGGATAACGGCGTTTCTGCTCCGCTTGGGCATCTGTCATGCGCGGTAGGGTTTTCCACAGTTCGTTAACTTGCGTTTGCAGATAGCTTTCTCGGGCTTTTTGGCGACGTCGCTCTTCGGCCAGTGATAATTGCTGCGGGCGTTGATAACGGTCGACGCCGTAATTCATTAGCGCATGACAGCTGTCGAGGATAGCCTCTACTTGCGCTATGCCGTGCTTGTCTTCGCATTCACTGATGTAGTGCTTAGCAAATAGCAGGTAGTCGATAATCGACTCTGCATCTGTCCAAGCTTTAAACAGGTAGTTGTTTTTAAAAAACGAATTATGGCCATAACAAGCGTGGGCGATCACCAGCGCTTGCATCGGCAGGGTGTTTTCTTCCATTAAATAGGCGATACAGGGGCTGGAGTTGATTACTATTTCATAGGCCAGTCCCATTTGACCGCGTTTATAGTGCTGCTCGCTTTGAATGAATTTTTTACCGTAAGACCAATGGTGATAACCAATAGGCATGCCGATGCTGGAGTAGGCATCGAGCATTTGCTCGCCGGTAATAATCTCAATTTGGTTTGGATAGGTGCTTAATCCATAGCTGTTAGCGATGCGGGCAATTTCCTGATGATAGGCCTCCAATAACTCAAAGGTCCATTCAGGGCCGTCACTCAGTGGCTGAACGTGGGAATCTGTGTCAGTCATTGTCGTATTCATGGCCATAGTCACCTTATGCCGCTTGTTTTTTAAAGAGCTCACGAAACACTGGGTAAATATCTTCTACCGAGCGAATATGCTCCATGGCAAAATTAGGAAATGCCTCTACTAGCGTTTGGTATTCTTGCCACAGGCTTTGATGGGCCCGATTGGTGATTTCGATATAGGCGTAATAACGCAGCATAGACAGCAGACCTTCGCTAAGCAGTTGCTTACATAAAGGGGAGTCATCGGCCCAGTTGTCACCATCGGAGGCTTGGGCTGCATAAATGTTCCACTGCTCAGGCGGAAAGCGTGCCTCTATTACTTCTTTCATCATGCGCAAGGCACTAGAAACGATAGTGCCGCCTGTTTCTTGCGAGTAAAAAAATTCTTGTTCATCCACTTCCTTGGCTTGAGTGTGGTGACGAATAAACACCACCTCCACGTTCTTATACGTACGGGTGAGAAACATATACAGCAGCAGGTAAAAGCGCTTGGCCATGTCTTTGGTCGCTTGATCCATGGATCCCGACACATCCATTAAGCAAAACATCACAGCTTGAGTGGAAGGAATCGGCCTTTGTACGAAGTTATTAAAGCGCAAATCAAAGGTATCGATAAAGGGGACGCCAGCAATGCGTCGTTTAAGCTCGATAATCTGTGCTTCTAGCTCAAGAATGCGTGCGTAATTTTGTGTTGGGTGGCGGCTAAGTGCGACCAGCTCCTGCTCTAGCTCAGCCACGGATTTGCGCTTGCCCACTTGCAGCGCCATGCGCCGCGCCAAGGATTGGCGAAGCGAGCGCACTATATTGATGTTGGCCGGCACACCATCGGCGGCGTAGCCGGCGCGAAAGGTTTTCATTTCGCTGATCTTATTGAGCTTGTTTTTTTCCAGATTAGGCAGCTCAAGGCCATCGAATAATAACTCCAAGTATTCGTCTTTGGAGATATCAAACACAAAGTTGTCCTGCCCGTCGCCTTGTTTACTGGCGTCGCCACTGCCACTGCCGCCCGATCCCCCCCCTAAGGGACGGTCAATTTTATCGCCGGCAATAAATTGATCGTTGCCTGGATGTACCTGCTCCCTCAGGCCGCCCTTGCCTTGATGAAAAATAGGCTCAGAAATATCTCGCGCCGGAATAGAGACACTTTCGCCGTGCTCTATATCCTGAATACTGCGTTTAAGCACCGCATCAGACACCGCTTTTTTCAGTTGTTGTTGGTAGCGGCGGATAAAGCGCTGTCGGTTAACAGCGCTTTTGTTGCGGCCATTTAGTCGTCTGTCGATAAAATGCGCCATAGTTTCCCCCAACGCTTAAGTGGACTTGCGTACCCGCAGATACCACTCAGATAACAATCGCACCTGTTTACGGGTGTAGCCTTTTTCCATCATGCGCGCCACAAAGTCATCGTGCTTTTTCTGCTCGTCGCTGCTGGTTTTGGCATTAAACGAAATGACCGGCAATAGCTCTTCGGTATTCGAGAACATTTTCTTCTCGATAACGGTTCTAAGCTTCTCATAACTGGTCCAGTTGGGATTTTTACCGGCGTTGTTGGCGCGTGCCCGTAGCACGAAGTTGACGATTTCGTTACGGAAATCTTTAGGGTTACTGATGCCGGCGGGCTTTTCAATTTTCTCCAATTCGGCGTTGAGCGCGCCACGGTCAAAAAGTTGCCCAGTATCAGGATCGCGATACTCTTGGTCTTGGATCCAAAAGTCGGCGTAAATCACGTAACGGTCAAAGATATTTTGCCCGTACTCAGAGTAAGACTCTAAATAGGCGGTTTGGATTTCCTTGCCAATGAACTCCACATACTTAGGGATCAGGTAGCCTTTAATGAATTCTAAATAGCGGTCATGGGTTTCTTGAACAAACTGCTCGCGCTCAATTTGCTGCTCCAAAACATAGAACAAGTGCACAGGGTTGGCGGCCACTTCGGTGTGATCGAAGTTAAACACGCGCGACAATATCTTAAAGGCGAAACGCGTCGACAGACCGTTCATGCCTTCATCTACACCCGCATAATCGCGATACTCTTGATAGGACTTGGCCTTGGGATCCGTGTCTTTGAGGCTCTCACCGTTATAGACCCGCATCTTGGAATAGAGGTTAGAGTTCTCCGGCGCTTTTAAGCGTGACAGCACGGTAAATTGGGCTAATGCTTCCAGCGTACCAGGCGCGCACTTAGCGTTGGCCAGTTCACTGTTGATCAGCAGCTTTTGGTAAATGTCTATTTCTTCAGTTACCCGCAAGCAATAGGGGACTTTCACTATATAGACGCGGTCCAAGAAAGCTTCATTATTGCGGTTATGCTTAAAGTGCTGCCACTCTGACTCGTTTGAGTGCGCGAGTATGATGCCTTCGAAGGGCAGGGCAGACAAACCCTCGGTGCCGTTATAGTTACCCTCTTGAGTTGCGGTTAATAAGGGGTGTAGCACCTTGATTGGCGCCTTAAACATTTCCACGAATTCCATTAACCCTTGGTTAGCTTTACATAAGGCGCCGGAATAGGAGTAGGCATCCGCGTCATCTTGAGAAAAATGCTCTAATTGACGAATGTCGACCTTGCCTACTAAGGAGGAAATGTCTTGGTTGTTATCATCACCGGGTTCGGTTTTGGCGATGGCGATTTGATCCAAGATTGAAGGATATACT
Organism: Oceanisphaera sp. W20_SRM_FM3; assembly: GCF_052119705.1. Lineage (NCBI taxonomy): Bacteria > Pseudomonadati > Pseudomonadota > Gammaproteobacteria > Aeromonadales > Aeromonadaceae > Oceanisphaera > Oceanisphaera sp. W20_SRM_FM3. The sequence goes on from NZ_JBGQOP010000006.1 coordinate 138,245, forward strand.
TTCTCTACCCGAAAACGGCTGATGTCGCCGCCGTATTCATGTAAACGCTTCACCGCCCACGGCGACATGATGGCGCGCAGATAGCGTTTTGGTATGCCGTACTCTTGCTCTAGTAGGCCACCGTCCTCAATTGCATCAAATAAACAGAAGGGATGATCGTTGACCGGTGAGCCTTTAATGCGATAAATCGGCATTTTTTGCATTAAAGCTTTAATACATTCGGCCAAGGAGGACTTACCACCGCCCACCGGACCCAATAAATAGAGGATCTGCTTCTTTTCTTCTAAGCCTTGTGCCGCGTGTTTTAAGTACGACACTATCAGCTCCACACTTTCCTCCATGCCATAAAACTCGGCAAAAGCTGGGTAGCGGGCCACCACTCTATTAGAAAATAAGCGACTTAATCTCGGCTCTTGAGCCGTGTCGATCATCTCAGGTTCACCGATAGCCATTAACAGCCGTTCGGAAGCGGAGGCATAGCAGGCTTTGTCTTCCCGACACAATTCGAGAAATTCTTGCAGGCTATACTCTTCTTCCTTGGCTTTTTCATAGCGCGATTGATAGTGCTCGAAAATTCCCATGTGTTTCCCCCTAAAGATCGAACTCAAGCCCAATTAATTGTTTTACGGGGTGGCTTAAGCCAAGCGCACTTCTTATTTCCCCTGCCAAAAGGTTAGACAGGATTTAGGCTTTACGCTTGTGTAACATCCAGAAATATCGACCATTTTGAGAAAGCGACCACAGTTTTGGCAGGCTAAGCGGCTAAGTATTTATAAGACTAGATTGAAGCTGCATGAAAAAATCAGGGCGCAGCCATGATAAATGGCCAACCGAGGTCGCTTTGCTTGCCGCTAACGTAAGTGTATTTGAGTTAATGATGTTGCTGGCGCAGTTGTCGGTGCAGATGATGGTTAGCGACAAGCTTGCCTAAGATAATCTTTATCCGTTGACTTCATATTTGTCAGCAGTTAGATTGGCTAGGCATCAGTGACACCGCTTGTTTAGCTTGAGTAAGTAAGCGAGGTTTGATGTGTAGCTCTGTTTAAGCACGTTTCCGTTTATTTTTGGCCCTCGCTTGCGAGGGTTTCTTTTTTTGTTTTTTGAAGTCACGTTAATTTCCGTTAACGTAATGGGTAAGGTTGTCGCTAATTGTGCTTTTGTTATTTTTATTTCAGATGAATTCACCTATCAGTTGAGTTTAAATCATACCTTGGTTGGCCAGATAGATACCCGACGGGTGATAGATACTGGTGATAGATAGTCCAGCTTGGTATCTTGGTGCTTTCTTGATGAGACCTCACCGCAATGAGAGGCTCGAATTTGCAAACTAGCATCTTTCCTATGCCAACATACATAATTCTAATTATCTACTCCTAAGTTAGCCTTATATTCACCCTTCATTTTTAGTCTACCAATAACCGAAAGAGCACCAAGGCTCGCGTTGAACGGGGAATAGCCCTAAAGTAAGCCACTAAATGACCTGTCTTACCCTTGCTTGTGGATCAAGAACGTATGATGGAAATTGAAGATATCATTGCCGAAAAGATCATTGCTCGCACCAAAGGCTTGATCCCCTACGACATCAATGTGATGAACAAGCAGGGCATAGTGGTGGCTTCAACCGATGCTAACCGCGTCGGACGCGAGCACCAAGGAGCGCGCTGGGTGATTGAACACCAAGAGTCGGTGACGGTAGACAATGCCAGTACCCGCTATTTAGCTGGCGCTAAGCCCGGGGTTAATCTGCCCATCGAGTATCAAGGTAACTGCATTGGTGTGGTGGGCATTACCGGTGATCCCGATAAGGTATGTGAGCTGGGTGCGCTTTTAAAAATGACGGCTGAACTGTTGGTCGAACAAAGCCGTGAAAAAGACGCGGCATTGCAACTGCGTATCGAAAAAGAACACTGCATCAAGCAATTATTGCGAGGCCAGCTGGATGAAACGCAAGCCTTAAGCGCGTTAAAAAAAGTGCAGCTCAGCATACGGCTACCGGCAGTGTGCGTAACCATTACACCCTCGCACCCAGCGCGCATGATGCAACAAAAGCTGGACCTAACCCCTAGCTTGGCGCTGCTCTTAAATGGCGTGTTTTGTTTTAACGCAGATGCGGGCTTGAGTTTTATCCTAGAGGGCGGCTCGAATACGGAGTCTCACCTTGCCGCTAAACTGGGCCAACTGGCTCGCTTGTTGGCTCAGCCCTTTAGTGTTGGCATTGGCTGTACCGTAGATACGTATCAAGCATTAGCCTTATCGCAAGCCACGGCCAGTGCCGCCTTGCAATTTGGCTTAGCCGAGCCTGCCAGCCCTGATTGCGTTCACAAGAGCAGCGTAAATAAGAGCTGCACATACGACAGTTACTACTACGACCACCATAAAGAAAAAATCATCATCAATACCGTCGCCAAAGGGTGGCATCTTTCAGAGCTGACCAAAGAATACCGAGCCCTGTGTGCCGTGGACGCTACTGGCTCGCTGCGCCACACCTTGCAAACCTTGATGTCTTCTTCCAACGACATGACGTCTTGCGCTCAGCAGCTGAATATTCACCGTAATACCTTGCGTAACCGGCTAGAAAAGATTCAAGACATTACCGATGTCGATTATAGAAAGCTCGATCAGTTGTTCCGCTTGTATCTGGGTAAAATTATCCTCGATTGAGCTAAGTCCTTCGCGGAGGGTAAGCATCGCTGAGATACGTTTAACTCCCGAAAGGGGCGTGTGTGCACAACAAATGGTATTAGCGACTGTGCATTTGCACATGGCCTTTCGTTGGCAAAACACAGATACTAAGGCCACTCGTTACACCTCAACATTTAAGGTACTGACATGAAAAAGATTGTTATTGCTCCTGATTCTTTTAAAGAAAGTCTGACCGCGCTTGAAGTAGCCGAAGCGATTAAAAATGGTTTTCAAACCGTGTACCCAAATGCGGAGTATGTGTTAGTCCCCATGGCTGATGGTGGTGAGGGCACGGTAGAAGCATTAGTCGCCGTAACTGACGGCAAAATCGTGCGCACTCAAGTGACAGGCCCGCTGGGTAATCAAGTGGATGCGCATTATGGTTTATTGGGCGATGGCAAAACGGCCGTGATTGAAATGGCCTCGGCCTCTGGTTTACACCACGTAGCGTTAGAAGAGCGTGACCCGTGCGTGGCCACGTCTCGCGGTACTGGTGAGCTGGTGCGCCATGCACTGGATGCCGGTGTGCGCCACATTATTGTCGGCCTTGGCGGCAGTGCCACCAACGATGCCGGTATTGGTATGTTGATGTCGTTGGGCGCGAAATTTAGCGATGCACAAGATAAGACTATTGGCGATGGTGGCGCGGCTCTAATCGATGTTAAAACCATAGATTTAAGTGAGCTTCACCCAGCTATGGCTGAGTGCACCTTTGAAGTGGCCTGTGACGTAGACAACCCCTTGTTAGGCGAGCGCGGTGCCACTGCTATCTTCGGCCCACAGAAGGGGGCCACCGAAGAGAAGCGCGTTATTTTAGAAAAAGCCATTACGCATTTGGCGGATGTTATCGTTGCCAATGGCTTTAGCGATCAGCGCAACACCAGTGGCGCGGGTGCGGCGGGCGGCATGGGCTTTGGCATGATGACCTTTATGAAGGCCACTTTTAAGCCGGGTATCGAAATCGTGGTCGAAGCGACTAATTTAAAGGAACTGGTGAAAGGTGCCGATCTGGTGATTACCGGTGAAGGTCGTCTCGACAGCCAAACTATCTTTGGCAAGACCCCAATTGGGGTGGCCAGAACCGCCAAGCTGTACGACATTCCGGTAATTGGTATTGCGGGTAGCCTGAGTGCCGACGTGGCCGTGGTATGCGATCATGGCATAGACGCCGTGTTCTCGATTATGCCGCGCGTGATGACACTGAAAGAAGCCTTTGCCGACGCCGAAGTAAACGTGACCTTCACCGCGCAGAATATCGCTACCGTAATGTCGATGCATAAGTGATGTAAGGCGTTAATCGGAAGGCGTGAGGGGTGAAACGTGGGGAGCCATGCGATAAGCTTGGCTCCTCGCACCTCACTATTTACCCCTCACAAGGGTTAAAGCAAAAAGCCCGCTCAATGAGCGGGCTTTTTAGTGTTTGGTGCGTCCTAGTGGATTCGAACCACCGACCCCTACCATGTCAAGGTAGTGCTCTAACCAACTGAGCTAAGGACGCAAATTTGTGTGCAGATCTTTTATTAATATAAAGAGTATTAATAAATGGTGCGTCCTAGTGGATTCGAACCACCGACCCCTACCATGTCAAGGTAGTGCTCTAACCAACTGAGCTAAGGACGCGCTACTGCTAAGCGAGCGCAATGTTAGCTAAGCCTATGGAGACTGGCAAGCCTTTTCTGTGGAAGCTCAAACAGTTGCACAACTTATGGCCTATTTATAGCTAATTTATGGCCTGAGCCTACTCATTATCCGCGCTTTGGTGAAAGCTCGCAGCGCTTTAGAAAATTTTGCCACACTTTAGCGTGTTGTAAGGTTAGCGCGCGATAACGCACATACCGCCCACTTTCGAGACCGAGAGCCACTTGTGCATTGTATGGGGCCATGAGGTCGGCTTTATCGGCAGGCGGCGCTAATGTAGCTTGTAACAGCGGTGCCAGTTGCACAAATTGACGATCCAGCTCGGTGAAGTAGGGTTGAATATCTTTAATGTAATAATGTTGCATCGCATTACGCAGGCGCTCGGCTTTAATGGCATTAGCGCCTTGGCAGTTGAAGTCGTGTAACTGATCTAAAAATGCGATGCTTTGCTCAAGATAAGCGGCGTTGGCAGCCAAGGAGTAAAATAGCTGGCCTAAATAGGGATTTTTATATAAGCCGCGCAGAGCTTGATTGAGCTCTTCATTCAGGTCTACAAAAGAATCTGTCGTTAAGGTAAAAGGCATGGCTGAATATTGACGAGCTTGGGCTTGTAAACGAGCAAGCAAGCTAAAAGCCTGCAGCGTGGCCTGATAATCGCCTGATGACTGAAAAGGTAAACTGCGTACCGCCGGCGTGAGAGCGGCGCGTACCTCAGGCTCTTCGACCATCAGGTTCCAAAAATAAATCGGCAACAAGGACGCCTTAAGCGGGCCAAGCTCGATCAGCCAAGCGCTGAGCTCAGCATCTGTTGTTTGGCTTAAGCATTGCGCCACACCCTGTTGAAATTGCAGATGATAGGCAAATTGGCCCGCCGCCGACCGACTTTTGCCGACCGGCGCATTGTGCTCCGCGACTAAACCCAATAAGTCACATTGGCCAAGTTTAAGCGCATCCAATAAGCCAGTGCTAATGCGTGGCGTCGTTAAGGTGAGATCACGCTGAGCAGGCAAGGGCGCTAATGTATACGGCGCTTGTAACGGAGGCGCCGGTACGGCTAATACATGGGCGACCCGAGTAAGATAAGTTTGAAAATGATCTTTTGCATCGTCTGCTGGGCTACATGCCATCAACCAAAGGCAAGTTAGCACGACGATTATTTTCCACTCGGCCATAAATCACCTTTAATCGCCATAATAACGCACTGGCCGCTATGGTTAAGCCCACTAGAAAGCCAATCCAAAAACCGTGGGGCCCCATGGCTGGCATCAGCCAGTCCGTTAAGCCTAAAACCATACCAATAGGCAGACCGAATAACCAAAAGGCCACCAGCGTAATATAAAAAATTATCTGCGTGTCTTTATAACCCCGTAAGGCAGCCGCCGCTATAACCTGCGCCGAGTCAGAAATTTGGTAGAAAGAAGCGAGCAGTAATAAACTCGCCGCCAGCTCCAGTACTTTGGCGTTATCCGTATACAAGCCGCCAATCCAATAGCGACCCACCACAGTGGCGAGGGCACAGCACAGGGCTATCAAACAACCTAAAGCGATACCGACCATGCTAATGCGTTTGGCTTGCTCGGCTTGGTTTTCTCCTAAACTATGGCCCACCCGTATGGTCATGGCCATACCTAGGCTTAGCGGTATCATAAAAATCAAACTGGAAAAGTTAATGGCAATTTGATGGCCGGCCACAATTTCTGCACCAAAGGGAGCCAACAATAAAGCCACCACAGTAAACAGGGTCACTTCGCAGAAAATCGCCATGGCGATAGGAAAGCCCAGCTTAAAGAGTCGACTAATTTGCGACCAATTTGGCGGTGTGATTGGGCTAAAAATGCTGAATTTCTTTAATACGGCTGAGCGGCGAGTATAAAAAATCATGCCGAATAACATCACCCAAAACACCAGTGCCGAAGCATAACCACAGCCCACGCCGCCCAAGGCAGGAAAGCCAAAATGTCCGTGAATTAATATATAGTTAGCGGGTACGTTGACCGCCAAGCCAATGAAGCCGATCACCATGGTTGGCAGAGTATGCGATAAGCCTTCGCTGAAGTTACGTAACACCTGATAGAGCGCATAGGCTGGCATGCCCCATAAAATGGCGTGCAAGTAGCCGGCGGTTTTGTGGGCCAATTCAGGCTCTACGTTCATCCAATGTAATGCTAATGGCGAATAGTACAAGGCCAACATGGCGGGCAGGGTAACTAAAATGGTGAGCCAAAAGCCTTGATGCACGGCACCGGCCACCTCACTGGTGCGGCGAGCCCCGTTTAATTGCGATATGATAGGCGTTAGCGCCATAATCACGCCTTGTACCAATAAAACTAGCGGCAACCAAAAGCTAGTGGCCACAGCTACCGCCGCCAAATCTGTAGCACTGACTTGGCCGGCCATTAGGGTATCTACGAAGCTCATCATGGTCTGGGCCATTTGCGCCACTAAGATAGGGCCGCATAAGCGTAATAAGCGGGGAATTTCTCTGAAATAGGGCATGACGACCATAAGTGAACTCTCGTTTATAGCTGGGGGTTAACTAGTCAAAAATAAGCATTTTTTATCTGTGGGTGGCAATATAGCCTTGTTTTCTGCTTTATCCCATATTCTTCATCTGAAATTAGCAAAGGAAACCTTATGTTCACAGGAATTGTTCAAGGCCAAGGGCAGGTGTTAGACATTGTAGAAAAGGCCAATTTTCGGACCCACGTGGTTGAGTTGCCCAGTGAGATGTTGCCGGGCTTAACACTTGGTGCTTCTGTGGCGCACAATGGGTGTTGTTTAACAGTGACCGCCATTGAAAACCAAACCGTGCATTTTGATCTAATGCAAGAAACCTTGCGAGTGACGAATCTTGGCCAGCTGAAGGCGGGGGACAAGGTGAATTTGGAGCGTGCGGCGCGCTTTGGTGATGATATAGGCGGCCATGCCATGTCGGGCCACATTATGGGCATGTCTGCGCTATTAGCGCGTAACGAAACCGAGACTAATACCACGCTGTGGTTTGGTCTACCGAGTGAGTTAGCCAAATACGTATTTACCAAAGGCTACATCGGCATAGATGGTATCAGCTTGACGGTAGGGCAGGTTCTAGCAGACCGCTTTGCGGTGCATTTGATACCTGAAACGCTAGCCCGTACCAATCTTGGCTACATTCAGCCTGGTTATCAGATTAACCTAGAGATAGATCCCCAAACCCAAGCGATAGTTGACACGGTAGAGCGTGTGTTGGCCAGTCGTTAGTGGCAAATAAGAACTGGGTAGCCAGCTCAGTTCTTATGGTCTTGTCTGTGCGGGCACTACTTATCGTTATGCCAACATACTAAGTTTGGATTAACCAATCCGCACATTAAAATATCTGCTCGTCATCCGCATCTACGCTCACTTGGATCTTGTCTAGTAACTCATTACGCGTGATCACCACGTGTATCGGATTACAGCAAGCACTGCAGTCCTCAAAGTATTCTTGACTACCTTGTGAGCCATCTATGATCAAATCAGTGTCAGTGCCACAATGCGGGCAGTTAACAGTACGTTGAAAAAAGTCACGCATGGCTTGCTCCTTAACCACCGTTGATAATCCGTCACGACTGAAAAATAGCAACGTCATAAATATAGCGCTAAACAGTGCATGTAAGCAGGGCGGCTTACACTTGCTACAGATAAATATTAGGCTTCTCTTAGACCCACAATAGAGCGCCCGCCGTCTAGGGTAATAATTTGTCCCGTTAAATAACCTGGGCCCTGTAATAAAAACGCCACAGTCTCGGCAATCTCTTGAGTTTCACCTAGGCGTTGCATGGGAATACTCGCCAAAACCTGCTGTTTTTGCTGCTCGCTTAAGGGATCTTCAGGCCACAAAATGGCGCCGGGCGCTATACCATTAACCCGCACCTTGGGCGCTAACTCGGCTGCAAGACCACGGGTGAGGGTAGCCAATGCATTTTTCGCCATGCTGTACATCAAGTGTTGGCCTAAGCCTTTTTCTGCATGAATATCGACCATGTTCACAATCGCGCCCTCACGCAAGGCTAACTGCGGTGTCAACGCTTGGCAGAGAAAGTAGGGCGCCGCCGCATTGGTGCTCATTAAGTCTTGCCATTGTGCTGGCGTGCCCTTGCCTAATGGGGTGGCATAAAAACTGGATGCATTATTCACTAAGCCATCGAGGCGACCAAAACAAGCGATCACCTGCTCCGCCATGGCCTCGATTTCATGCAACTGAGTCATGTCTTGGCAGACTAACAGCACGCTATCAGCGCGCAGTGCGTTAAGTTGTGCTTGTAGGGCAATTGCAGCCGTTTCGCTGCGATGATAATGCAGCACCAAGCGATACCCCAGCCCATGTAAGTATCGGCTGACATCGGCGCCAATTCGTTTGGCGGCACCGGTAATTAACACCACTTCAGACGACATTCGGCTTCCTTAAATAGGGTGACTAGTTTGGACATCCCTAATCGTTAGTTGGTAAATCGTAGTTTTTAGTTTGCAAACCATAGTTTGAGACTAAGGTTTACATCTGGATATACATGAGTAAACATAAACAAGCTAACAGCATTAATAAGGAAAGCATATGCTCGAACAACTCAAACGGTTACTGAACCTTGAGGCACAAAAGCATTCAAATGGCCCCAGTAAAGAAATGGCCATGGCTGCCTTGTTGGCCGAAGTGATGTTGGCCGATGGCGATGCCAGCGCCGAAGAACAAGCGCGCATGGCACAATTGCTGCAGCGCTTAACTCAGCAAACCTCAGCCCAAGTACAACAGTTATTAACCGAGAGTTTGGCGCAGCAGCAAGATGTAGTGTCTTTATATGCCTTTACCACCGAGCTAAAAAATTTACCTATTAGTGAGCGCGAGCAGCTGCTATCTGCACTGTGGCAGCTAGCCTTTACCGATGACTATTTGGATCCGGAAGAAGAAGGGGTGATCCGCCAAGTCGCCGACTTATTGTATATTCCGCACAGTCGTTTCATTTGGCTTAAAGAACAAGTCCGGCAAAAAACGGCCATTTAACGGCTAACTGGCATAGTCGATAGCGGCCCCGTCTGCTAAAATATCCGGCTTCAACCCATGCCATCTTAGTGTTAGTTGCTTTCAGCAACAGTCTCAGATGCGCCACGCTGACAGAGTACGTCAGGCGGTTGAGTCTCAATGAAGCTTGCTCATTCGACACAGGTTCATTTTCATATATTACACGTGCGCTTTGGTAGGGTGCACCACTGTTAAGGATTTTTCATGCCGATAATTACCCTTCCCGATGGCAGCCAACGCCATTTTGACCATGCCGTTTCCGTGATGGATGTAGCCTTCGATATCGGTCCGGGGTTAGCCAAAGCCTGTATTGCAGGGCGCATCGATGGTCAATTAGTCGATGCCTGTGAGCTAATCGAAGCAGATGCCAAGCTCGCCATCATTACCGCCAAAGATGACGAAGGTCTGGCTATATTACGCCACTCTTGTGCCCACCTATTAGGTCACGCTATTAAGCAGTTATGGCCCCAGACCAAGATGGCCATAGGCCCGGTTATCGACAACGGTTTCTATTATGACGTGGATCTTGACCACACCTTGACCGAAGACGATTTGGTGAAGTTAGAAACTCGCATGAAAGAGCTGGTGAAAAGCGATTATCAAGTGATCAAGAAGAAGGTCAGTTGGCAAGAAGCGCGCGACACCTTTGCCGCGCGCCATGAACCCTACAAGATTGAAATTCTGGATCAAAACGTCAGTCAAGATGACAGACCTGGCCTGTATCATCACGAAGAATACATCGACATGTGCCGTGGCCCACACGTGCCGAGCATGAAGTTTTGTCAACATTTTAAACTGCAAAAAACCTCAGGCGCTTACTGGCGCGGTGATTCCAAGAACAAGATGCTGCAGCGCATTTACGGCACGGCCTGGGCCGATAAGAAAGCCTTAAGTGGGTATTTATTGCAGTTAGAAGAAGCGGCCAAGCGTGACCACAGACGCATAGGCAAGCAGCTCGACTTGTATCATATGCAAGAAGAAGCGCCGGGCATGGTGTTTTGGCATCATGATGGCTGGACCATTTTCCGTGAGCTGGAGCAGTTTGTGCGCGACAAGCTACGGGAATATGACTACCAAGAAGTTAAAGGCCCATTAATGATGGACCGCGTGTTGTGGGAGCGCTCAGGCCACTGGGATAAATATGCTGATTACATGTTTACCACCCACTCCGAGAACCGCGACTACGCCATTAAGCCGATGAACTGCCCAGGACACGTGCAGATCTTTAACCAAGGGTTGAAATCGTACCGTGACTTGCCGCTGCGCATGGCGGAATTTGGCAGCTGTCACCGTAATGAACCGAGTGGCGCGCTGCACGGTTTAATGCGCGTACGCGGCTTTACCCAAGACGATGCGCACATCTTTTGTACCGAAGCGCAAATTCAGTCGGAAGTTTCTGATTGCATTAAGCTGGTGTTTGACACTTATAAGACCTTCGGTTTTACCGATATCGCAGTCAAGCTGTCTACCCGCCCTGAAGAGCGTATCGGCAGCGATGAAGCCTGGGACACAGCTGAGCTGGCGTTACAAGAAGCCTTGGCCGCGGCTAACATCGAATACGTGTTGCAGCCCGGTGAAGGCGCGTTTTATGGCCCTAAAATTGAATTTACCCTGTACGATTGTCTGAATCGTGCTTGGCAATGTGGTACCATACAGCTCGATTTTGCTTTGCCTGGTCGTTTAGGCGCCAGTTATGTAGGCGAAGATAACGAACGTCGCGTGCCGGTAATGATTCACCGTGCTATTCTAGGTTCGATCGAGCGTTTTATCGGTATTCTCATTGAAGAATACGCAGGTCTGTTCCCGACTTGGTTAGCTCCCACTCAGGTGGTGGTTCTCAATATTACCGATAATCAGGCAGATTACGCACTCAATCTCAGTAAAAGTCTGAATAATATTGGCATTAGAGCTAAAGCAGACTTGAGAAATGAGAAAATAGGCTTTAAAATCCGCGAACATACCTTGAAGCGGGTACCTTTTATGCTGGTTTGTGGCGACAAAGAAGTCGAAGCCGGCAAAGTAGCGGTTCGTACCCGAAAAGGACTGGATTTAGGCGTCTTCGATGTTGAAGAGCTGAGCTTGCTAATTAAGCAAGAAATCCAAACTCGCGGAAAGAAAACAGTGGAGGATAGGTTATAAAAGGCATTAAGAGAGGGAGCAAACCAGCTCCTCGCAATCGACTGAATGAAGAGATCCGACTACCAGAAGTTCGCTTAGTCGGCCTGGAAGGCGAGCCTATGGGCGTGGTCACTATTGCAGAGGCGCTAGAAATTTCGACCGCTGCAGGCGTTGACCTAGTTGAGATCAGTCCCAATGCCGAGCCACCCGTGTGTCGTTTGATGGACTACGGGAAGTTCCTCTACGAGAAGAGCAAGGCGACTAAAGAACAGAAGAAGAAGCAAAAGCAGGTTCAGGTTAAGGAAATGAAGTTCCGCCCTGGCACTGATGATGGCGATTACCAGGTAAAGCTACGCAACCTGGTTCGCTTTTTAGAAGAGGGCAACAAAGCCAAAATCACACTGCGCTTCCGTGGTCGTGAGATGGCGCACCAAGACCTAGGGTTCGATTTGCTAAACCGCATTAAAGCGGATTTAGAAGAGTTGGCCGTAGTGGAGGCATTCCCGAAAATGGAAGGTCGCCAAGCTGTCATGGTGCTAGCCCCAAAGAAAAAACAGTAAGGTCTACAAGCAGCTGAGCAATTCGCTCAGCTCACCTTAACTGTTTGTTGTTATTAACAATGCGGAGTTGTTATGCCGAAGATGAAGTCAAATAAAGGTGCTGCAAAGCGCTTTAAGAAAACCGCGAATGGTTTTAAGTGTAAACAATCACACACCAGCCATATCCTCACCAAGAAGAGCACCAAGCGTAAGCGTCAATTGCGCGGTACCAACTTAGTTGCGGCGTCTGACGTTGCACAAGTTCACTCAATGTTGCCCTACGCTTAAGAGGATTATAAAAAATGGCAAGAGTTAAACGTGGTGTGACCGCTCGCGCTCGTCACAAAAAAGTACTAAAACAAGCTAAAGGTTATTATGGCGCTCGTTCACGCGTATATCGCGTAGCGGTTCAAGCAGTAACTAAAGCCGGTCAATATGCATATCGTGACCGCCGTCAGAAAAAACGTCAGTTCCGTCAGCTGTGGATTGCGCGTATTAACGCAGCAAGCCGTCAGAACGGTCTTTCATACAGCCGTTTCATCAATGGTTTGAAAAAAGCCTCTGTTGAAATCGACCGTAAGATCCTGGCTGATATCGCCGTACACGATAAAACCACCTTCAGTGCTTTGGTTAACAAAGCAAAAGAAGCGTTGGCAGCATAAGTCGTTGAGTCGATAAATTAAAAAAGGAGGCCTCGGCCTCCTTTTTTGTTGCCTACGTTTAGTAGTACGGTAGCGAAAAAAGCATAAATCCTTTATTATCAAGCCCTTCAAATTATTTAGTGTCTGCTTTAGGCGGGCAAGTAAGAGGAATACATGGATCAGCTGCAAGACGTAATCGTCAAAGCACAGGCGCAGATCCTGGCTGTCGCCACTGCCGCCGAGCTGGATGACATCCGGGTGCATTACATGGGTAAAAAAGGCATTTTTACCGAACAGTCCAAGGCACTCGGCAAGTTATCCGCCGAAGAGCGGCCCGCTGCCGGTCAGGTGATAAACCAAGCCAAACAGGCGGTAAATGACGCACTTAACAGCAAGCGCGATGCGCTGCAGTTGGCCGAGCTGAATCAGAAATTAGCCTCAGAAACGCTGGACATCAGCTTGCCGGGCCGTCGCCAAGCGATCGGTGGTTTGCATCCGGTGAGCCGCACCATTAAACGCATAGAGTCGTTTTTTGGTGAATTGGGCTTTCAGGTAGCCGAAGGTCCAGAGATTGAAGATGACTTTCATAACTTCGATGCGTTGAATATTCCTGCTCATCACCCAGCGCGTGCCGATCACGACACTTTTTATTTTAATCCTAAGTTGATGCTGCGCACCCAAACCTCTGGTGTGCAAATTCGCACCATGGAGCACCAAGCGCCGCCGATCCGCATTATTTCACCGGGTCGAGTGTATCGTAATGATTACGATCAAACCCATACCCCCATGTTTCATCAAGTGGAAGGGCTGCTGGTGGATGAAAATGTCAGCTTCGCTCAGTTAAAAGGCGTGCTGCACGAGTTTTTGCATAACTTTTTCGAAGAAGACTTAGAAATTCGTTTCCGTCCTTCGCACTTTCCCTTTACCGAACCCAGCGCCGAAGTAGATGTGATGGGCAAAAACGGCAAATGGTTAGAAGTGCTGGGTTGCGGCATGGTGCATCCCAATGTATTGCGCTCGGTGGGCATAGATCCTGAACGCTACAGCGGTTTTGCCTTTGGTATGGGCGTGGAGCGTCTGACTATGCTGCGTTATGGCGTCAATGACTTGCGCGCCTTCTTCGAGAATGATCTGCGTTTTCTTAAGCAATTCGGTTAAGCAGCTGGAGCAAAAATGAAATTTTCAACAACTTGGCTGGACGAGTGGGTTAATACGGGTCTGAGCACAGAAGCACTTGCCGAACTCATTACCATGGCCGGCCTAGAAGTAGACGGCATTGAACCCGTCGCCGGTGATTTTAATCAGGTAGTCGTGGGTGAAGTCGTTGAGTGCGGCCCACATCCAGACGCAGACAAACTGCAAGTGACTAAGGTCAATGTGGGTGGGGAAGAGTTACTCGACATCGTCTGTGGAGCCCCTAACTGTCGCACTGGGTTAAAAGTGGCGGTAGCCGTAGTCGGCGCCGTCTTACCCGGTGATTTTAAGATTAAAAAAGCCAAGCTGCGCGGCCAAGCCTCAAATGGCATGCTGTGTTCTTATGGCGAGCTGGGTATCGAGCTCGACTCCAGCGGCATTATTGAATTGCCCGCAGATGCACCTATTGGCGCTTGCGTGCGTGAGTATTTACAGCTCAACGACACTATCGTAGAAATTGACCTCACACCAAACCGCGCCGATTGCTTAAGCATGGCCGGTGTGGCGCGTGAAGTGGGCGTATTAAAGCAAACTAGCGTTAACTGGCCTGAAATTGCTGAGGTGCCTGCCACTATCGACGATAACGTCACAGTGAGCTTAACGGCTGCCGATGCTTGCCCGCGTTATTTGTCGCGCGTAGTGAAAAACATCGACGTGACTGCCACCACACCGTTATGGATGCAAGAAAAGCTGCGCCGCAGTGGACTTCGCTCCATAGACCCGGTAGTTGATGTCACTAACTTCGTGCTGATCGAATGGGGCCAGCCGATGCATGCCTTCGACCTTGGCACACTCAATGGCGCCATTAAGGTGCGCTTGGCGAAGCAGGGTGAAAAGCTCACCTTGTTAGATGGCAACGAGGTGAGCTTAAACAGCGACACCTTAGTGATTGCCGATGAGCAGAAAGCCATCGCCATGGCCGGTATTTTTGGTGGTAAAGACACGGGCGTGACTCAAAATACCCAAGATGTATTGTTAGAGTGCGCCTTCTTTAGCCCGTTGGCTATTACTGGCCGTGCACGCAGCTACGGTTTGCACACCGACTCCTCCCATCGTTTCGAGCGGGGCGTGGATTATCAGCTGCAACACAAAGTGCTGCAGCGTGCCACGGCCTTGCTGCTCGACATTTGTGGTGGTGAAGCTGGCCCTGTGGTTGAAGCTGTATCTGAGTCACATTTACCGACCGCCAATACAGTAACTTTGCGCCACGCTAAGCTCAATCGCACTATCGGCATTGAAATCGACGCCGACCAAGTGACTGATATGCTGACCCGTTTAGGTTTAAGCGTAACGAAAACCGCAGACGGTTGGCAGGCAGTGGTGCCTAGCTATCGTTTCGACATCAGCATCGAAGAAGACTTGGTGGAAGAAGTAGCCCGCGTGTATGGCTACAACAATATTCCTAATCAAGCGCCGATTGCGGGATTAACCATGTCGCAGCACTGCGAAGCTAAGCTGCCACTTAATCGCTTAAAAGATGCCTTAGTGGACTTAGGCTATCAAGAAGCCATCACCTACAGCTTCGTGGATCCTAAGCAACAAGCCTTGCTGTTCCCTGATGCCAAGACTATGGTGTTGCCAAATCCGATTGCCGCCGACATGTCAGAAATGCGCGTGTCCTTATGGCCAGGCCTTATTCAAGCCGCTGTCTATAACCAAAATCGGCAACAGCCACGTTTGCGCTTATTTGAACAAGGCTTGACCTTTATTCCCGATGAAACCGCCGAGAATGGCGTACAGCAAACGGCAAAGCTTGCCGGTTTACTGCTGGGCACGGTTCATGCTGAGCATTGGGACATGGCGGAGAAGGGCGCCGACTTCTTTGATATTAAAGGTGATTTAGAAACGCTACTGGCATTAAGCGGCCATGAGCTGGACTTTAACTTTGCGCGTACCGACATTAATGCTCTGCATCCGGGGCAGTCTGCTGCCGTCTTATACCAAGGACAGCAAGTCGGCTTAATTGGTGCCGTGCATCCGAGTTTGCTAAAAAAGTTAGGCTTGAAATCATCAGCCTATGTCTTTGAAGTAGATGTTACGGCGCTGACCCAACACCATGTGCCAGAAGCGGGTGAAATATCGCGTTTCCCTGCTAACCGTCGAGATTTAGCCTTGGTGGTTGACTGTGAAGTTTCTGCCGGCGATATCCTTGATTTAGTTAGGAAAGTTGGCGGAAATCAATTGGTTGGATTAAACTTGTTTGATGTATACCAAGGTGCGGGCATCAGCGACGACAAGAAGAGCTTAGCGCTTAGCTTGGTGTTGCAAGATACTCATCGCACCTTGGAAGAAAAAGAAATTGCCGATACGGTGGCACGTATTGTAACGGCACTTTCGGATGAGTTTAGTGCATCCTTGAGGGATTAATATGGCCTTAACAAAAGCCGACTTAGCTGAGCACCTGTTTACCGATCTGGGTTTGTCTAAGCGTGACGCCAAAGAAATGGTTGAATCTTTCTTTGAGGAAATTCGTCTCGCCCTAGAGCAAGGTGAACAGGTAAAAATTTCTGGTTTCGGTAACTTTGAATTGCGCAATAAAGGCGAGCGGCCAGGGCGTAATCCAAAAACCGGTGAAGACATTCCGATCTCGGCACGCCGTGTGGTGACCTTCAGACCAGGGCAGAAGCTAAAAGCGAGAGTAGAAAGTATCGCCCCGCCGGACACATCCGAGTCAGCCGATAAATAACCGTAAGCCAGGCCATGAGCCTGGCTTTTTCTTGTTTTGAAAATGTGAGATGTAAAGGGGGAGGAGTGAGGTGTATATCGCCTCACGATTCACGCCTCACTCCTCACGTCTAAATAAGACTAAGGCCGTATTGGCGCTTGGTGTTGCTTGCTGTTAGCCTGTTAGTCAAAGATCAGTTTATAAATGAGAGGTATGCGGCCTGTGCGCAAAGGTAATATAGTGATCCTCACCGGCGCTGGCATCTCGGCCGAGTCAGGTATTAGAACATTTAGAGCCAGTGATGGCTTGTGGGAAGAACACCAGATTGAAGATGTGGCCACACCCGAAGGCTATGCGCGTGACCCTAAATTAGTGCATCGCTTTTATAATGCCCGCCGTGAGCTACTACAAACGGTTGCGCCTAATGCGGCGCACTTTGCCTTGGCGAAATTAGAAGCCGAGTGGCCGGGTACCGTCACCCTAGTCACACAAAATATTGATGACTTGCATGAACGGGCCGGCAGTAAAAATGTGTTGCATATGCACGGCGAGCTACTCAAAGCGCGCTGCCCACACACGAATCAAACCATTGATTGGCGTGAGCCCTTGCACAACAGTGACGTCTGCCAATGTTGTCAGTTTCCTCAGCCACTGCGGCCTCATGTGGTTTGGTTTGGCGAAATGCCCTTATTGCTGGATAGAATTTATCACGCCTTGAGTGAGGCCAGTTTATTTATATCTATTGGTACCTCGGGCAATGTGTACCCGGCGGCCGGATTGGTACACGAAGCCAGCATGCACAACGCCCACACCCTAGAGCTAAACTTAGAACCCAGCCACGGCAAGAGTCACTTTGCCGAACACAGATACGGGCCTGCAACGGTTGAGGTGGTGAGATACGTGGATGAGTTACTTAAGGGCGCGTGAGGGGTGAGGGGTGAGGCAAAGAATACGACTCTGTCTTGGTAGGGGCCAACTTATTCGGCTCGGTTTTATTTGCGCTTAACAAAAAGCCCGCAATCGCGGGCTTTTTGTTATAACTAAATAACTCTATATCAAATAACTACCTGATTACTTATGAACCTCAGCCAGTATGCTGCCTTATTTAAGTTTTTGTAGCTGCCAACTTGTTCGGCAGGCCAGCTTTGCTGGCAATTTTTAAATAAAAACATAAAACCGTGGCGAACAAGTTGCCACCTACGTTGTAACCTACGTTGTAACCTACGTTGTAACCCATTGAATCTATTGATGCTGAAGTCACTGAAACATAGCTGAACTTTGTGGGTAATCAGGAATAACTATGTATCAAATAACAAGGGTATGAGTTTATTGAGATCGCAGCTTTACCCAGTAATCTTCATAGATAGCCAGCACCTCATCGCCTAAGTCATCTTGAAAGTGACCTTGCTCGATAAGCTCAGCGCTTGGGAACAGCACTTGGTTTTCTGCAACCTCACTCGGCAGCAAGGCCTTAGCGCCTTTGTTAGGCACGGCAATACCTAACTCTTGAATAGTTTGTGCCGCGATTTCTGGGCGCATCAAGAAGTCTAAAAACTGATGGGCGGCGCTCACTGATTTAGCGTTGGCCGGAATAACCGCACTGTCTACCCAAAAAATGGCACCTTCGGTGGGATATACGTATTCGAGTGCTATGCCATCTTGCTGAGTTTTATAAGCTTGATCGCTCCACAATAAACCCAATGATGTTTCGCCGGTCACATAGGGCAGGCGTGGGTTATCTGAGTTATAGAGCAGCACGTTTTCTTGCAGCAGGATCAGCTTCTCATAGGCGGCTTTGATTTCACCAGGATCCTTGCTGTTCGCAGAATAGCCCAGCGTTAATAATGACATCTGAAAACTCTCACGAATATCATCCGTGAGCATCAGCTGGCTTTCCCACTGCTTATCCCACAGATCCTGCCAAGAGGTCATCTTAGTATCAGGTAGGTCGTCACGATTAATAGCAATGCCGGTGCTACCAAAAGAGTAGGGCATGCTGTATTTATTTTTTGGATCAAAATCCTTGTCCAGCATGCTGTCATCTAATTGCGTAAAGTGTGGCAGCTGGGCTTTGTCTAATGGCTGTAACATACCTTCGCGGGCCATTTTACTGACCATGTAGCTAGACGGGAAAATCACATCGTAGCTTTCTTTCGCTTTGCTGGTTTGCAATAGCTTTAACTTGGCGTACAAGGCTTCATTAGAGTCGAATGTGCCGTAATCCACCTTAATGCCGGTTTCCTTGGTGAAGGCTTGCAACACCGCATCGGGCAAGTATTCGGCCCAAGCATAAACAGATAACCGCTCTTGTGCGTTAGCCATGAATGGAAAACTGGCGGCAATGGCCAATGCTAAAGGCGCTAAGGTGCGCGTTGGGATTGCTAATTTCATCAATTTTTCTTCCTTAATAACAGTTGCGAGACTATCACCAACACTAGGGATAGGCCGAGCATTAACGTGGCTAAGGCATTCACCTCAGGCGACACGCCTACCTTAACCATGGAATAAATTTTTAACGGTAACACTTCATAACTGGGGCCGGTGACAAAGGAACTGACAATCACATCATCCAGTGACAACGTAAAGCTTAGCAGCCAACCGGCGGCAATGGCCGGCATGGCCAACGGCAAAAGAATGCGCCGAAAAATGACAGCTTCACTGGCGCCTAAGTCTTTGGCCGCTTCTAGCATACGCACATCAAAACCTTTCAGCCGTGAATAAACCGTGATCACCACAAACGGTAAACAAAAGGTAATGTGCGCAAACAGCAAAGACCAAAAGCCTAATGCGATACCGACAGTCACAAACAGCGCCAGCAAAGAGATGGCCATCACTATGTCTGGCGACATTAACACCACAAACAACATGCCGCCGACGAATTTTTTACCGCGAAAACGATAGCGATATAGCGCCACCGCCGCCAAGGTGCCAATTAATGCCGCAGCCGAGGCCGAGAGCAGGGCAATACTCAGCGAGTGGCGCGCCGCTTCCATCAGGCTGGCATTATTGGCTAAGCGAGTAAACCATTCCAGCGTAAAGCCTTCCCAACGAATGCCAAACTTAGAACGGTTAAAGGCGTTGGCTATCAAAACCCCAATGGGAATATAGAGATAGGCAAACACCAACAGTAAGAAGCCGCCTTTGAGCCAATTAATCATCGAGTGTCACCTTCTTATGCAGCAACTGAGTGGCGCGATAATACAAATACATCATGCCTGCCATCAGTAGGGTGAGCGTCACGCTGGTGGCGGCGCCAAACGGCCAGTCACGAATATTCAAAAACTGCGTCTTAATGATATTGCCAATCAGCAGGTTTTTCGCCCCACCCAATAAGTCAGAAATATAAAACATACCTAACGCAGGCAAGAACACCAGCAAGCAACCGGCCACTATGCCCGACAAGGTCAGTGGCAATATGATGCGAAAGAAACGCGCCATGGTACCTGCACCTAGATCACGAGCCGCCTCCAGCAAACGACCATCGAGCTTTTCGATGGCCGCATACAAGGGCAGCACCATAAAGGGCAGCAAGATATAGACCAAGCCAATTACCACCGCGATTTCGGTAAACATGATGCGCAGCGGTTGTTCAATTAAGCCGACGCTTAACAGCGCCGTATTTAGTAAGCCCTTGGTACCCAATACGATTTTTAGCGCATAAGTGCGGATCAAGGAATTGGTCCAAAAGGGCACTATCACTAAAAAAAGCATGATTGGCCGCCAGCCCTTAGGCAACTTGGCGATGATAAAGGCAAACGGATAGCCAATCACCAAGCACAAGGCGGTGGCGAGACCCGCCATAAATAATGAATGGCCTAATACATGGACATACAAGGGATCAAACAAGCGCCGATAACTGTCGGTGCTAAACACCAGACTCACCAGACTGGCGTGATCGCGGGTCATAAAGCTGGTGGCGATGATCATCAAGTTAGGCAAAAACACAAACAGCAATAGCCAGCCGACAATCACGCTTACGGCCATATTGCGAAAAGCATTGCTTTTAAACTTAGCCAGTCGTGACTGCGAGGAGACTGGCTGCGTCTTCAGCTCAGTGTTGTTCATAAGGCAACACCACCTCCCAGCTGTCTACCCACGTCAGATTAACCTGCTCGCCGATGCGATAATCAAAGTCGGGATCGTCTTCATCGAAAAATTCCGATACTAAGATATGCTGACCTGAGCTGAGCTCAACGCGAGACTCTAACGTCGCACCTTTATACAGGCGCTCTACAATCCGGCCCGCTACGCTTGGCGTGGTGTCGTCTGGGCTCACACTCATGCGCAAATCTTCGGGGCGCAGCAGCACGCACACCTTATCACCGGCATTAAAATCGAGCTTGCTGTGGACGATACAATCCCGCCCCTCCACCTTGGCGTGCCAAGCGTCGTTTGCTTGAGCTGATGCCAATAACACCCCGTCTAAGACGTTGATCTCGCCAATAAAGCGGGCCACAAATAGGTTAGCGGGTGATTCATAAACCTCTCGCGGTGTACCATCTTGTACCACTTTGCCGCCGTGCATAACTAAAATGCGATCCGACATCGACAAGGCTTCTTCTTGATCGTGGGTGACAAACACGAAGGTGATGCCTAAGCGACGCTGCAATTGCTTGAGCTCACTTTGCATTTGCTTGCGCAGTTTGTAATCCAGTGCACTCAAGGATTCGTCGAGCAATAACACCTTAGGGCGATTAACCACGGCGCGGGCGATGGCCACGCGCTGTTGCTGACCACCGGACAACTGATGTGGAAAGCGATCAGCCATGGACTCGAGTTGCACCATTTTCAAGGCTTCAAGTACCCGCGGCTTAATATCGGCCTTAGGCAATTTTTGCATGCGCAAGCCAAAGGCGACATTGTCAAACAAGGTCATATGCGGGAACAGGGCGTAGCTTTGAAAGACAGTGTTCACATTTCTGTGTTCGGCGGATATATGGGTAATATCCTCACCATTCAAGTTAATGTGCCCTTCGTCGGCTTGCTCTAAGCCGGCGATCAGGCGCAGTACCGTCGTTTTGCCACAGCCAGAAGGGCCGAGAAGAGTGAGAAATTCGCCGTCATAAATAGATAGGTCTAAATTGTCTATGATGGCTTTGCCGTCGAATGCTTTACTGATACCCGTCAGAGAGACAAGTGGAATATTTTGTTCCGCCATGTACCCTTATCCACCTCGATGAAAACGCATGCGTTTAATATAAAAAGAGCGCGCAGTTTAGTCAGCGCTGCCCCCAAAGCCAAGCGAATATTTGTACCCGCGAACAACATATTAACTGTTTAAGCTCCATAGAAGGGAATTTTAAAATTTCCTTATGTTAATAATGGCTTGCGCCTGCAGCCAGCGCACACTTACTTGGGTATAATGGCGCCATCTTAAGTAAGAGAAGCATTAGATGAACGAACCGCGTTTTGCTCGACTGCAACAGTCATTACAACATGGCTTTAGCTTGGATCTGAAGGCTATTTTTCAAGAGGCGTGGACACGCATTCATGGTGCCAAGCTGCCGCTTATCATGGCCGCCTTAGGTGTTGCTGGCTGTTGGCTGGCACTCAGTCAAGTGTCGGCTCAGCTAGTGCCCAATCCAGATGAAGCCTCTTGGCAACTCAGTTTATTGAGCTTACTGATTTCTATGGGCCTGGCTCCTATGACGGCAGCGCTCGATATGATGGGTATTTTTCGGGCAGTGGATAGACCGATACGGTCCAATCAAATTTTTAATTACTTTAGTTTTTTGTTGCCGCTCGCGGTGGCCAGCTTATTGATGGGACTATTAAGTGCGGGCTTGATGGCCGTGATCCAAGTGTTGGGCTTGCCGACGGTGTTAAGCATGCTGCCCATGTTGCTGTTAAGTGTGGCCTTGATGTTTACCTTCCCGCTAATACTGGAAAAGGGCTTTACGCCACTGCAAGCCATCATGACCTCACTCAAGCTGTTTGCTCGCCAATGGCTGCAATTATTGGCCATTCAAGTGTGCTTCGTGTTGCTGTTTATGGTGGCGATTTTAAGCTTGGGCATAGCGCTGATTTGGGTAGCACCTTTGTTTATGGTGGCAAAAGGCATTATCTATCGCGAGGTGTGTGGTGTTGAGGGTGAACAGCCCAATAGCAACACGGATGGCTCTGCACTCAATATCAACAAGGATCATTTTCAAGCATGAACACTCGTCAACTTTTTGTATTATGTGCGGCGCTTAGCGTAACGCTCACCGCACCTATGGTTCAGGCTCAAACTTTAGAATTGGATTACAGCGGCTTTTATAAGTACATGGCTAAGGTGAAAAAAGCCAAAGTCGATAACGCCGAGTTGGGCTTTTATTTAAGTCAACATGATGGCAAAGGGCTTTGCACCATAGAATCCGGGGTGGTGCGTGTGGATGACGAAGTGCGCGGCCAAGTGACTGTTTTGCCCCATGGCCAATTTACCTTACCCGAAGACAAAGAGCTGGACTTAGACAAGGCCAAGGTCGTACTAGAAGTGCTGGAAGAGTCGCAGTGTAATATCTCCATTCAAATTCAGTCGAATCTGGCGGCCGGCGACATAAAGATGAGCGAGCTGCGCTTGGTGGAGGATGATATGTATCGCTTGCTGCAAAAAATGGCCGGTTGGCCGGGCAAGTATTTTGTGCCTGAGTTAGAAGGCATCAAGCTTAATCCGGCAGCGCCCAACGGCTCAGTTCAAGGCCAAGCACAGTTAAAGCTTAGCCAAGCAGAACTGGCTGAAGATAAGACCTTGAACTTGCCTGCGCTACGTATTACGCCTTGGTTTTAATGCGTGAGGCGTGAGGCGTGAGGCGTGAGGCGTGAGGCAAAATTATCTAGTGCCGAACCAAAACTCGGCAATAAAAAACACCAAGTCCGCAAAGACTTGGTGTTTTGCTATAAGCGTGAGGAGTAAAGCGTGAAGGGAGAGGTGTGGAATGGCCCGACTAAAGTAGACACCAGTTTAAGCAGCATTAAGTTGCTGCGCATATGCGTTGGGGGTTAATCCACCCAGCGCAGTGTGTTGTCTTACTTTGTGGTAATACTGCGTGATGTAGAAGTGTATTTCTTCTGCCATCTCTTTACGAGTTAAAAGCCCTAAACGGCGGGTCCATTCCTTTTTTAGTAAAGCAAAAAAGCTTTCTGAACATGCATTATCCCAGCAGTTTCCCCGACGAGACATGCTGATGGTCACTTTACGCTTATTCAACCACGCCATGGTCGCCATGCA